>CALXXO010000082.1 GCA_944392705.1 uncultured Spirochaetaceae bacterium | reverse complement strand
ACATATGCAAGCGAAAGCTGGTATCAGGGAACAGCGGATGCTGTAAGGAAGAACCTCAAGCACTTCCATGATCAGAATGCTGATTACTACATCATCCTCTCCGGCGACCAGCTCTACAGAATGGATTTCCAGAAAATGCTCGACAGGCATATCGAATCCGGCGCAGAGCTCACAATCGCAGCAAAGCCAATCTCAAGAGCACAGGCAACCGGACTTGGAATCATCGGAGCTGACAACGAGGGAATCATAAGGAAGTTCTATGAGAAACCGGCTCCGGATATGGATATCACAGAGTACAAAGTTCCTGAGGAATGCCTTGAGTCCCAGCTTGGTATCAAGCGCAACGGAGACAATGAGTATCTTGCTTCAATGGGTATTTACATCTTCGATGCAAAGACAATGGAAGAAGCTCTGAACAACGACAAGACAGACTTCGGAAAGGAGATCATCCCTGATATCATCAAGACACGCCGCGTCGGCGCATACCTCTTCGATGACTTCTGGGAGGATATCGGAACAATCAAGGCATTCTATGAGACAAACCTCAACCTTGCTTCCGAGAAGCCTGCATTTAACTTCTATGATGAGGAGATGCCAATCTATACACACAGAAGACACCTTCCTGCTACAAAGGCAAACTTCTGCAACATCTCCTGCTCGCTCACCTCTGAGGGTTCGATTATAACAAACGCATACATCGTCAACTCCATCGTCGGTGTCCGTACATTCATCGAAGCTGGCGCATCGCTTGATGGCGTTTACTGCATGGGCGCAACCTTCTATGAGACAGAGGAAGAGAAAGCGGAGAATGCGAAGAAAGGCATTCCTAACATCGGTATCGGAAAGGCTACAATCATCAAGAGAGCAATCATCGACCAGAATGCAAGAATCGGATCGAACTGCCGCATCGGTATCGACAATATTCCTCGCCCGGATGGAGACTTCGAGATGTACTCAATCCACGATGGAATCATAGTAATCAACAAGAACGCAGTCATACCTGACGGAACGGTCATGTAAACCACTGGGGGCTTTCGAGCCCCCTTTCTTTTCGCTATCATTGTGCCATGGAACTGACATTCAGGATGGCGGAAAGGAAAGACACAGCCCTTATCCTCTCCTTCATAAGGGAACTTGCTGAATACGAAGGGTTGCTCTCACAGGTGGAAGCAACGGAAAAAATACTTGAATCATCTCTATTCGACAGGAAGAAGGCTGAAGTGGTTTTCCCCCTTCTCGATGGGAAGGAAATAGGATTCGCTCTATTCTTCCACAATTTCTCAACATTCCTCGGCAAGCCGGGACTTTATATAGAAGATCTCTACATACGGCCCCAATACAGGGCAAAAGGATATGGAACTGCGCTTATAAGGAAACTCTGCGCAATCGCTCTGGAACGCGACTGCGGACGCGTTGAGTGGTGGTGTCTCGACAGCAACAGGCCATCAATAGATTTCTACCTTGGGCTTGGAGCTGAAAAGATGGATGACTGGACAGTATACAGGCTTTCCGGAAAAACACTAAATGACCTTGCAGACAAAAAATCCCCATGCACCATATGATGCATGAGGAAAAGCAAACAGTGTTTTTGATTAGAGAATCTTCCTGATCCAGCCTTCTGGAGCTTCGATATCTCCATTCTGGATTCCGGTAAGTGTTTCACGGAGCTTCCCAAGAACAGGACCGAACTTCTCTGTACCGGATGGAACCATGATCTTCTCATCGTGGTTATCAATCTCACCTACAGGGGAAATAACAGCAGCCGTTCCGCAAACGCCAATCTCTGCGAATTCACGGACCTCAGCGAAAGGAACCACCCTCTCCTCGACAGTAAGGCCAAGATACTTCTGAGCTACATATACAAGAGAGCGCCTTGTAATCGATGGGAGTATCGTAGATGACTTAGGAGTTACAAGCTTTCCATCCTTTGTGACAAAGAGGAAGTTAGCACCACCTGTCTCCTCAACATTCGTACGTGTCGCCGCATCGAGGAACATATTCTCAGCATAGCCATTTTTATGGGCAAGGTCTCCAGGATAGAGGGACATTGCATAGTTGAGTCCCGCCTTGATATCACCTGTACCATGAGGAGCCGCTCTGTCGTAATCGGATACGCAGATCTTTATAGGCTTGATTCCGCCTTTGAAATACGGTCCGACCGGTGTACAGAAAAGCCTGAACTGATACTCCGGTGCAGGAGCAACCCCGATAACAGGGCCGGAGCCGAAGAGGAATGGGCGGATATAAAGGGTCGCACCCGTTCCATATGGAGGAACCCAGGCAGCATTTGCCTTGACAGTCTGGTCCAGTGCATCCAGGAACATCTCTGTTGATACTTCTGGAATCAGCAGGCGGCGAGCAGATCTCTGCATACGTTCCGCATTGAGATCCGGACGGAATGTTACGATGCTTCCATCCTTCCAGGTATATGCCTTAAGGCCTTCAAAGCAGGTCTGTGCATACTGGAGAACTCCTGCACACTCGGACATTGTTATGGTTCTGTCCTCTGTGAGCTTTCCTTCTCCCCATTTGCCATCCTTCCACTCTGCATAGTAGCGGTAATCGGTAGGGATGTAGCCGAACCCGATTTCCCCCCATTTGATATTCTTCTTTTCCATAAGCACCTCGTTGAAGATCAGATTAGATAGTAGAACTCAAGGATTAGGTGTTCAAGAGAAAAGAAGCTACTCTGGAGCGGATTCGGCTATCAGATTCGCCCATATCGAGCAAAAACAGCTCCTCAGAGGGTACCCACTTTATCTCGGAGTGGACTTTCAAGGTGAAATCCTCCGATAAAAGCTCTATAAGATGCGCCTTGAGATGGTAGAGCGTCGTCTTGTTAGTGAAATCAAATGAGACAATCTCTTCGTGAACAGAGATGGGAACACCAAGCTCTTCCATATATTCGCGGCGAAGTGTCTCCTCATCATTCTCTCCCCAGCGCTGCTTCCCGCCAGGGAATTCCCATTTTTCGGAAAGGGAACCGCCTTGCACTCTGTGAGCGACAAGGACCTTCCCCTCTTTTATCGCAATTCCTGCAGTAGTGACCCGTTCGTCCATACCCAATTATAGCAGAACTATCGACGGAAATAGAAAGTGCATGAAGGAAATGAAAAGGCAGATGAAACCGAGCTTTCTCAGTTTCTGCTTTTTCCCCGCCAGATATGCATCCGAGCGTTCCCTGTTCCGCTCCGAGTAAAGCAGGCGGAAAAAGAATGCAAGAAAGAGGATGAATGCGGCCGGGATAATATCTCCTATGATTATAGGTCCCGGTGACATTGGAACGAAAAGAAGGGAGAGCGCTAGAGCAATACCTGAAAGGAAGTATAGATTCAGACGCTTTATATTCTCCCTGATGGAAGACTTCGCCTTCAGCATGAACGAAAGCTTTCTGCGGTAAGAATCGACAAGAAGCAGAAGGGATGAGAAGACAAGATAGGCAATTGAAAGAAAATACAGCTGTATCATCTGCACTTCCCCACTTCAAGAATCAGCTCCTCAGCTGAGTAGAAGCCATAATCCTCATGGGCTTTCCTTCCTGCTCTCTGGTGGAGTATTACTCCATTGATTGCCGCTTCCAGAGGTTTTTCACCTCCAGCAAGGAGCGCTCCTATTATCCCGGTAAGGACATCCCCGGACCCGGCTACACCAAGGGATGGATTGCAGCCATCGTAGATATAGATTCTTCCACCATCAGTTATCCAGACAACAGAGGACTTGAGAACCACAACGGAACCGGTAAGCACTGCAAGCTTTCTCAGAGAAGTTGAAAGAGTCCGGGAGCTTTCCAGTCCATCTGGAATGGACAGGGCTTTCATCAGAGCCCTGTATTCCCCTATATGAGGAGTAAGCACAGCCTTCGATGAAAAATGATGGCCTGGGACGAATCGGAGCCCATCTGCATCTATGACAAGAGGTTTTCCCGAAGCAACAGCTTTATCGAATAGATTCCTGTCACCTTTATCCCACCCTGGACCGACAGCGACAGAGGATGCGGCGGAGAAATCATCGGAGGATGAGATGATGAAAGAGGGATTGTCTTCCCGGATTCTATCTGATGATGTGATTACCGTCACAAGCCCTGCACCTGCAAAAAATGCAGACCTTCCGGTAAGCCTTGGGGCTCCTGTATAGCGCTCTGAACCGCCAGCTATGAAAAGGTGCCCCCTTGTATTCTTGTAATCGGATAGCCCTATCCCATGAATGGTGGAATCCGAATCCTCCAGAAGATAGATATCATCGGGAGAGACAAGAAGCCCAGATTCAGGGAACCCTGGATTTGCAAGCATTATCTTTCCAGCTTTCGCCCTTGATGATGGAGTATATAGAACATCCTTGAGCACCATGAAAACAACTGTCGCATCTGCTTCCACGAGATTTGCGGAAGGAACATCAAGGGAGATGACTGTATCGGCGGATGCTATATCCCTGCAGGCCTTCTCCGTCCTCTCATCCGGATTTCCATGGAAGCTGAATCCGAATAGAGCGTCGTAGACTGTATCATAGCCCTCTGTACTGTCGACGACATTGAATCCTTCAAGCTCTCCTCTTCGTCTGAGATTCTCATCATTTCCCTTCTCATAGAGATAGAAGATATCCGGAGAGAAGCCTTCTTCCTTCAGGATTCTGGCGAGGGACAGCCCATCTGAACCATTGTTTCCCGGCCCAACCATAACAAGCACTTTTCCATGGATGAGATTTCTTGTCTTCTCAAAGGCTTTCAGTGCAGCCCCATCGATCAATGCGCTCTCTGAAAGCAAGTAGCGACTGATAAGATCATGGTCCAGGGAAGCTGAAGATTGCATGGAAAGGATTGGAAGCATGAAATCATAATACAAAGATAATCTCCGATTGTCACTTGACGATGAAGGTATTTCCGGTCTAGTTTTATGGCGTCTAGGGGTGGCTTCGGCCTGAGATTATACCCTTGAACCTGATCTGGGTAATACCAGCGAAGGGAACGGCATATTTCCCCCCTGATAATAAATCTATAAGGAGAGAGCTATGAAGAAAGCGCTCTTTCTGATGCTTTTGGTCTTTGCAGCATCAGGTTTGATGGCACAGGCTGCAAATGAGGAGAATACGCTGACAGTCTATGCGTACGACTCATTCGCAAGCGATTGGGGTCCGGCAGGGACTCTGATTCCGAAGTTCGAAGAGGAAACAGGCATCAAGGTAAATCTCGTAAGCGCGGGAGATGCCGTCGAGATGATTTCCAGAGTTGAGCTCGAAGGAGAAGATACCAGAGCCGATGTCATTCTCGGAATAACGGATGACTTCGCATACAGAGCATATCCCTATCTCGAAAGCTATGACTCCCCCATCCTCTCGGATATCCCGGAGGAACTCAAGTTCGATCCTGAAAACCGCCTGATTCCTTTCGACTATGGTGCATTCGCATTCGTATGGGATTCGGAATGCGGTCTGGATAAGCCGGAGTCCCTTTCAGACCTTACAAAGGCTGAGTATAAGGACAAGGTAATCCTCATTGACCCTCGCACCTCCTCAGTCGGCCTTGGCCTTCTTCTCTGGACATATAATATCTATGGCGATGGAGAGGAATTCACATCATGGTGGGAAGCCATGAATGAGAATGCGCTTACTATCGCAGATGGCTGGTCATCGGCATACGGTCTTTTCACAGAGGGTGAAGCTCCTATAGTCCTTTCATACACAACAAGCCCTGTCTACCATGTAATGAATGACAATACTACAAGGTATCAGGCGCTGATATTCGATGAGGGCCATGAAGCGACAATCGAGGGAATCGGCATCGTGAAGGGAACAGATATGAGGGAAGAAGCGGAGAAATTCGTTGACTTCATACTCACTGAAGCCCAGCTCGATATAGCTATCGCGAACTCGATGTATCCTGTGAACAGCTCGATTGAACTTCCTCAGGCTTTCGACTATGCTCCAAAACCTGATAAACTATATAGAAGCGGAGCCACATCTCCTGAGAAGACAGAAGAGCTTCAGGAAGCCTGGCTTAGCATAATGACAGCAAACAACTGAGTTAGGAGGAAGAGATTATGAGAAGAAAAGACTCCGGATACTACACACTTAGAGCACTGCCAGGAATCCTGATTCTCGTAATCCTCTTCCTCATACCGCTGTTTTTCACATTCAGCTATGCATTCCACGACAACGGGAAGGCGCTTGTAGCTGTATTCTCTGATAAATACACATACCGCCTTCTCGCATTCACGCTCAAGGAATCATTGCTGTCTGCGTTAATATCTGTAGCAGTAGCGATTCCGCTATCATCATTTTTCTCAAAATACACATTCCCGTTCCGGAGAGCCGTACTAACGCTCGCAGGACTATCGTTCACAATTCCTACTATCCTTGTAGTACTCGGTTTTGTAATCTGGTATGGGAACAATGGATTTCTGAACAATATTCTCATGAGAATAACCGGCCGCGATTACTCCGTGCTCTCAATTCTCTATTCGTTCAAGGCAATCATACTGGCCCATGTCTATCTGAATTTCCCGATAGCTTTCCTTCTGATCACAAATGGATGGACAGAGCTTCCGGACACTCCGGAAAAAGCTGCATACACATTGGGCGCAGGAAGGGCAAGGACATTTTTCAGCGTAACGCTTCCTCGCCTGCTTCCAACGATTCTTTCAGCCTTCATATTGATATTCCTCTTCTGTTTCTCCTCATTCTCGATAATCCTAGTGCTGGGAGGAAACCCCGCTTTCTCAACATTCGAGACAGAGATATACAGACGTGTAAATATAAATGTAGACAGGGAAGGAGCTGCTGCGCTTTCCATCTTCGCGTTCTTTGTCACAGGAGTGATGCTCATCATAACAAGCCCTGGAAGGAGGGAAAGGAAAGCTTCAAGGAAGAGACGTGTCCTTATAAAAGCTACGGGCAGAAAACTCTTTGCAGCTGTTCTTCTTATGCTCCTGATACTTCTTTTCATCCTTCCACCGATGCTTTCGATAATCTACAGGGCCTTCTACACAAAAGCCGGGGCATTCACACTAAGAGCCTGGGAGGATATAGCGAAGGGAAGCACCGGACTTATGAGTACAGCTCTAAATGGAATCATAAACAGCTTCATGATAGCGCTTGTGGCATCATGCCTTGCTGTATTCCTGGGCTCAGGAATTGCAATGGCCGCAGCGAAGAGAAACTCCTGGTTCATACCATTTCTTTCCTCGCTTCCGATGGCAACAGGCTCTGTAACGCTTGGCCTTGGATTTTCGCTGCTTGCAGTAGTGCTGGGCCATGACTCCATTCTGATCTCATATTTGCTTGTCACACTGGCACACCTTACAATCATCCTGCCCTTTGCAGTCAGGACGATAATACCCGGAGCTAAGGCTATTCCTGATTCTCTCGCCGCTGCATCCTATACACTGGGCATATCAAAGGGAAGAACACTGAGAAAGGTGGAAGCTCCCCTTCTCGCTCCATATAAAAGGAAAGCATTTGCTTTCGCATTCGCACTGTCGCTGGGGGAAGTCAACGCCACACTGACGCTATCGGATGGTCATGTATCGACATTGCCTATCCTGATTTACAGAATGATCAGTTCCTATAACTACCAGGGGGCAGCAGCACTTGGAACCCTGTTGCTAGCAGAAGCCCTCATTGTCTTTGCAATCGGCCAAGGAGGAAGAAAGAATGCCATATCTTGAAATAAGAAAGCTGGAAAAGAAATACAAGGATTTCGGATTATCTGCATCCTTCGGGGTCGAAGAAGGAGAGTTTCTCTGCATAATAGGGCCATCAGGATCCGGGAAATCAACGCTCCTGTCCCTCATTGCAGGTCTGGATACTCCCGACGGTGGTTCAATAATCCTCGATGGGAAGGATATCACAAAGGAAAAAATACAGAATCGTGGAATCGGAATGGTATTCCAGGACTTCACTCTTTTCCCATCAATGAATGTCGAGAAGAACATCCAGTTCGGCATGAAGGAAAAGGGAAAAGACAGGAAGAAAATATCCGATGCGCTCCTTGCACTTGTAGGGCTGGAAGGTTATGGCAAGCGTTCAGTATCCTCCCTTTCAGGGGGAGAAGCACAGCGTGTACAGCTTGCAAGAGCACTGGCCGCAGAACCGAGAATACTTCTACTCGATGAACCTCTCTCCGCGCTCGATGCTCCGCTCAGGAAGAGCATAAGGAATTCAATCAGGGCCATCCATGATTCCCTTGGGATAACAATGCTCTACGTTACTCATGATAGAGAGGAAGCCTTCTCCATCTCCGATTCAATAATGATAATGCACGATGGGAAGACCGTCGCAATGGGTACAGCAGAGGAGCTTTACAACCATCCTAAAGATCTCTTTACAGCTTTCTTTACAGGGGAAGGAACCGCACTACCGGCTCATCTTGTCTTCGAGAATACCGACGGCTCAATGTTCTTCAGGCCTGAGCACGCTGTAATATCGGAAGAACCAGTAAATCCGACTATGTATCCCATGCATATAATCCTCAATGATGCAGAGATTGTATCTGCAGAGTTCACAGGATCAGGATATATGCTCGGCCTTGACTATCAGGGCTACCCTATTCTCGCATCAAGCGCAACAAAGCCAAGACGGAAGACTGTATCCTTGATGATTCTAAAGGAAAGCATCCTCATACTCGAATGAGAAAAGCCCCGGAAACCGGGACTTTTCTGCAGATCAGGTTATTTGCCGATCTTGACCTCAATCTTCCTAGGCTGCTCTTCCGGTGTCTTCGGAAGCGTTACCGTAAGGATTCCGTTCTCGAACCC
>CALXXO010000081.1 GCA_944392705.1 uncultured Spirochaetaceae bacterium | reverse complement strand
TCTGAATCCTCCTTTTGAATTGAAATAAGCTATATTAGAAAAATGTTAAGAGAGCGATAGTGAGAAGTAAAGGAAAATCGCAACAAATAGCATCAAAACTGCAATGATTGAAATTTGAGAGAATATATTAAATTTAAATAGGAAATTATAAGTATTCCTCTCTATATGAAATTCGTATTCAATATAATTGTAATGATAGTAATATGATTAACTGTCATCTATAATTTGGTTTGATGATATTACAATATTCTAATCATTTGTTTGAATCAATTTATTGATATATGTAATAAGAAAATTATATAAATTCTTATTGAATCAATGTTGGTATATGGGTAAATAATTAATTATTGATACTGTTTTTATATAATATAAATAAATTAAACAATTGAATTAATAACAGAGGATTCATCTATAGAGAATCCTCTGTACTCACATTGAAATTATTGAGAAATAAAGTTAGCAATCTGTCCATCTTCTGGTTTTATATTGCTGACAATTATTACAGTCTCATCACCCATGGTTTTAAGTGTATTGTTGTCATCTGCATTTACAGCTACATCAGGAATTCCATCAACAGTGCTGTAGGAGTAGAGAAGGCCGCGATAATTAGTGCTTGGACCATTTGCTTTAATCTGATCAAGGCTATCAAGGGTAATTGTATTATCTGTAAATTCAAATGGTACTCGTGTTGTAGTTCCGTCCCATCCACCAATTGAACCTGCAATGGCACCGGCTGTTGCAATACCTTTGTCTGCTGTACAAGATATTTCTTTTCCAGAACTAAGTATTACTGTGTTGTTATCAAATTTTACTGTTGTATTGGATATGGCAGGATCTTTTATATTAATGTTGATATTTACATATCCAATGATTCCACCAGCATGGTAAGTCCCATTTGTGATAACGGATGAATTGATGTTGGTGTTGTTCCTAATATAATATTCTCCACCTTCTGTAATATAGAGCCTGCCTGCAATTGCGCCAGTGCCTTCTGCACCAGTTATTGTACAGTTTTCAGCCGTGATATTTTCAATATTGCAGTTCTCAGCATATCCAACGGCTAATCCAGTAGAAGATGAATCTGCGTTGATTGTACAATTTTCAAAATTTAGATTTTTGATGGTTGCATTCTCTGCAACTGCAATGAATCCATAAGGCGTATTGTCCTCTGAGCCATCTCCACCTGCGGATATGTTTAGACCGGATATTGTTGCACAATTGCCATCAAATACACCCCTGAATACATTTGACCCTTCCAAATCCTTTCTATCACCTGATCCTATCTGGAAATTTGGAATATCTGAAAAGTCATATTCTTCATTTGCTGCAAGTGTAAAATATTGACCTTCGTAGTCATGTCCACTCTCGACCATTGTAGCTAATCCTCGAACATCGCCAACAGTTGAAAGTACAAATGGATCGGTTTCAGAAGTTCCAGATGCTTCAGTTTGCCAGCTCGTATCAGGCTTTATTTCATCCTCTTTGTCTCCATATCCTGGATATGGATAAGGAATATAATATGTTGGTCCACATGAAACAAGAATCAATGATACTGCAACCATCAGAATACAAAGCTTTTTAAGCTTCCCCATAACAAAACCCTCCGATTGGAAATTTTATATTGTTATATAATACCCCCCCCCGGGGATTAAATCTGTCAAGAAAAAGCATATGGATTTTAATAGATTGACAAATAGATAAATAGATTCAAAATACGCCCAATATTGGTATTTAAATTAGATATATAATTTCTGATTATCTGCTTTGACAGAATTAAGTTGGTGGTTGGCGCATTTATTTTGATTATGGGTAAATCGGGAAGGGGTGAGAGGGATTTGCCTTTATTTACAGAAGTACCTTTCTTCTAGCGAGACGATAAGACATACAGTTTGGCAGAATCAATTCGCGGCTATTCCGTTGAACAGCGCTGACGGTGGGAAAAAACTTATCGTCTTATATTATTGAGAACATCTAACAGAGTTTTAGAGGACTTTCTATATGAAGAGTAGGGGCTATAATGGTTTTATGTCTCGATTCAGAACTATTGATATTGGCCAGTTCTTCATGATTCTCGGTAGCTTGATGATACTTATCATGGTCGTTCTTCTAGCGCTGTCTGTTGATAATATATCCAAGCAGTTCAATGGAACGAATTTCCTTATGGAGTATTCTTCATACTGGAATGATATCTTCATATCGATGCTGGAGGTTTCTGGTAAGCTTGAGCTTTTTCAGAGGAGCCTTGATGCTGAAGCCATCAGCCAGTATCTGCAAAGCTCTGAGAATCTCGACGCCGCAATAGATGCCTTTATTCTGGCATATGACGAGGATGCAGAGACTTGGAATGTTCTCAGAAGACTCCAGGCTTTCAATGACTACCAGGAAATGCTGATAAGCAATGCCTGCAATGCTGCCGAGATATTCCATGAGCGCCAGTATGTCTCTTCGGCTCTCGATCTCCATACAGATGAAATCCTCTCGCTTTACCGCAGCCAGATGGATAAGGAACTTGGTCAGTATGCAATTGAGGAGCACAGAATCCTCCAGTCGATTGTCATGTGCTTTTCAATGACGATGCTCTTCATGCTCGTTATATCTGCAATCTATATCTGGTTTGCAATGTTCCTTCGCAGAGCAATAAACAAGGCTGTTGATAACCTCGATGAGATTTCCTTGAGGGAATGGAAAACTCCAGATCTGACAGGTGCAAGATTCGAGGAGTTCATAAAGCTTTTTGCTGGAATCAACAGACTCAAAAGAAGACTTCATACATATTTCCTTCAGCTCAAGGAAGCTACGGAGAATGAGAAAAGGCTTCTGGATGAGAAGCTGAAAAGCGAGAAGGCACAGAGGATGCTTGTATCCTCCGAGATGGAGCTCTTGCGCTCACAGGTCAATCCGCATTTCCTTTTCAATTCGCTCACTCAGATAGGAATGGCTGCCTTGATAAACGAACCGCGGCAGGTTCTTGATATGGTTGAATGCACAGGGCGCATCCTCCGTTACAGCCTTTACAACAAGGAAAGGATGGTGAAGCTGGATGATGAGCTGTCGATTGTTGAGACATATGTCCGTCTGCACCAGATGGGAGCGTCCGACAATCTTTCCTTCTCCATTGTGCTTTCCGATGAAAGCCTGAGGTCAATGATGATTATTCCCATGTGCATACAGCCTGTTGTCGAGAATTGCCTGAAGCACGCAATGCCTAAAGACCGCCGTTCTCTCGAGATAACAATCAGCGTAGGCTTTGCAGATGGCTGCACTGTGGTTTCTGTAAGGGATGATGGGGTAGGAATTGAATCCCCTGACAAGATTCTAAGCTCACATAAGAACAGAATCGGTCTTTCGAATATACAGAGAAGGCTTGAACTGCAATATGGTGTGAAGGGGCTCTTGAGCATTGACAGCATTCCGGGCAAGTATACTGAAGTAGTGATAAGATTTCCGGAGGAGACAGGGGATGAGGGTTCTGATAATCGAGGATAATGCGATAGAACGCCAGGCGATGGAGAAGCTCTTTGCGATGCTCTATCCATCTGTTTTCCAATCGGTGGGACTGGCATCCGATGGCAGGAGCGCGGTGCTTCAGCTTCAGAAGAATTACTGTGACCTTGTAATGCTCGATGTGAATCTTCCAGATGTTAATGGTGTTGATTTCATCGATAAGGTCAATCAGCTGCGGCCAGAGTCGAAGATAATCATGGTGACAGCCTATTCGGATTACGAGTATCTTAGGCAGTCTATCAGGAAGAATGTCTTCGATTACATCCTTAAGCCATACTCCATGGAGACTTTCAAGGAGTGCATAGACCGTTTTGTCGATCAGTACTGGAGGGATGGAGAGCACTATGGAAATGGGGGAGTTGCTCAGAAAGTCTATGCATTTCTACAGGAGAATTACTCCATGCAGATAACACTTCAGGACATTGCTGACAGCCTTGGTATGGATAAGTCTTATATCGGGAGGGTATTCAGAAAGGAATTCGGCTACAGTATAATCGATTACCTTCTCCGTATCCGTATCGATAAGGCTGAAGCCTTGATTATCCACGGAATGAATGTCTCTGAAGCTTCGGAGAAAGTTGGGTTCAGCGACCCTTCTTATTTCGGAAGGTGCTTCAAGAAACTCAAAGGATATCCTCCTAAGGATGCCAGGAAGTCGATATAATCCTGTTTTTTGTAGATTCTGTGAATAACACATTTCCTTTTCCTCTGGGTAGACTGCAGAAAAAGGAGAAATGCCATGAGAGGAAAATGGTGTATCGTATTAGCTCTTGTTATCTGTCTTGTTGCTGGGACTGCAAACCTTTTTGCAGGTGGTTCGAATGAATCAGAAGCAGCAGGCGATGAGAAAATAGTTTTCCGCTTTGCTCTTCAGCAGGGACAGGATCATCCGCTTACAAAAGGTATTCAGAGATTCAATGAACTTCTTACTGAAAGAAGTGGTGGGCGCCTGAGCTTCCAGCTTTATTACAGTGGTGTTCTTGGAAGTAAGGCAAGTACTATACAGGGCCTCCAGACTGGAACTATCGATGCTGCGATGCTTATGGGTGGTGTTGTTGCAGATTATGGTGCACCTCTTCTTAAAGTATTCTGTCTCCCGTATCTCTTCGATTCCCTTGATCACGCCAGAGCATTCGAGAAGAGCGAGAATGGACGCGCACTCTTCGATTATATCCAGGAAGCAGGTACAAGGATTGTCTGCCTTGGCGCTTACCAGGAGTCGGCAAGAAACTATTTCTTCGTGGATAAGGATGTACAGAAACCCTCTGATATGCAGGGCCTTCTCATCCGCTGCCAGGAAGGTGCTGTTTACTACGATGCTATAGAAGCTCTTGGAGCTACTGCTCAGTCCGTCGATTTCTCTGAGCTCTTCACTGCACTCCAGTCTGGAATCGTCGATGGCGCAGAACAGCCGCTTTCAGGTTTTGTGACTAATGCATATCCAGAGATCGCAAAGTACTACATCCTCGATCAGCATGAGATTTCTCCGAACCTCATTCTTTTCTCAGAGCCTGTATGGAACAAGCTTTCCGCAGAGGACCAGGCCCTTATCCAGGAATGCTTCGATGAGACAGTGCCGTACTTCGAGGAAATCTCCGACGCCGCAGATGCCGACTATATGCAGCAGATTCTCGATGCAGGTGTAAAAGTGACTGAAGTCAATGTCTCGGAATGGAAGGATGCGTGTGCGTCTGTCTACGATGAGTATGGCGATGAATATGCTGAGATTATCGCTCAGATAGATGCGATGCGCTGAGAATTATCCGATTATTCAGTAAAGGCGCCAGACGGCGCCTTCTTATCTAATTATCAGGAGTTGAAATGAGTATTAATCGTGTTGAGATATCGAAGAAATACGATGTCTTTGCTTCTGTGTTCTCGAAAATCATGATTGCATTCTGTGCTTTGATCTTCGCCGTTATGATTTTCTCCGTGACATATGGGGTTATCGGGAGATTCGCGCATTTCGTGAGACAGCCAAGATGGACCCAGGAGCTGGCTATTCTATGCCTTGTGTGGCTGTGCTTTGCAAGCGCAGGCTATGGAATATATGAGAATAAGCACGCGAATATGACTGTTTTCGTGAATCTTTTCCCGCCTGTTGTGAAGAAGGTACTGGGAATACTTACTTATGTTCTTCTCATTTTCGTCAACATTTACTGGATTTACTACGGTATAAGCCTTTCTTCGCTGTCCTCGATGGCCAGAATGTCAGCAACTGGCTGGCCGCAGTCGCTTAACTACATATCGATTGTCATCGGTGGTGTTTATGGCCTGTTCATGACAATTGGAAGGCTCCTGAAAGGAGGTGCAAATGCTTGATGCTGGTGCTATTGCTGTTCTTCTCGGCAGCTTTTTCGTAATGATATTCCTTGGAGCCCATATCTCGTATGCGATGATAGGTGCTTCCATATTCACATTCCTCTATCTCGATATGCCACCATTGATGGTTATCAGTCAGCTTGTTGATGGCATCGATGGATTTACATTCCTTGCAATCCCGTTCTTCATCCTTGCTGGAGATATAATGGCGAAGGGAGGAATAAGCGACAGGATAGTCGAGCTGGCAGATGCCGCTGTAGGCTGGATGAGGGGAGGGCTCGCGATGGTCAACTGCTGCGACAGCCTTCTTTTCGGAGGAGTTTCCGGATCTGCTACAGCCGACTGTGCCTCCCTTGGCCCTATCGTCATCCCGATGATGGAGAAAAACGGATATGACAAGGACTTCGCTACAGCTATAACGATGACCAGCTCAGTCGAAGGTATGCTTATACCGCCTTCGCACAATATGATCATCTATTCCATGGCTGCTGGCGGATTATCGGTCAGTGCGCTCTTCATGGCTGGAATAGTTCCTGGAGTGCTCCTTGCCATTGCCTTCATGATTTACTGCTATTTCATATCGGTTAAGAGGAATTATCCAAGGGGATCTGCATTCTCAATCAAGAACCTTCTGAAAGCTGTAGTCACATCGATCTGGGGCGTTGGAACAATACTTATTGTTCTCGTTGGAGTCGTTACGGGTTTCTTTACAGCCACCGAAAGCGCTGCAGTTGCAGTAATCTATGCCATCCTCATATCGATTTTCCTCTACAGGGAAATGAAGTGGAAGGACCTTTTCCCGATGATGATGAATTCAATAAAAACGCTTTCCCCGATTCTTCTGCTCATCGCGGCTTCAGGTCCTTTCGGATACTGCATTGCTTATCTGAACATTCCGCAGATGGTTGTGGAAGGAATGCTCTCGCTTACGCAGAATAAATTCCTCCTTCTGCTCCTGATAAACGTAATCATCCTCCTCTTGGGAATGATTCTTGGTATGGCGTCTATTATCGTTATCGTCACACCGATTCTCGTTCCTATCCTGAATGCTATCGATGTAAGCCTTATACAGTTCGGCATGATACTCATCCTGAACTGCGGTATTGGCCTTATAACACCGCCTGTAGGTGGAGTCCTCTTCGTTGGAAGCGGTATTTCCGGAATCTCGATAGAAAAGCTGACCAAAGCGGTCCTGCCGCTTCTTGGGGTCATGTTCATCGTCCTCATGATGCTTACATATATCCCGCAGCTTTCTCTCTGGCTGCCGGGCCAGCTCGGTCTTCTCTGATGAGGGTGTTATGGAAAAGAAAAAGAATGTTTTATTTATCTGTGTAGACGAATGGCCGGGGTATCTCTTCGGCCATGAAGGGCGCAGTGATGTAATGACCCCGACTCTTGATTTCCTCGCGAGGGAGGGGATTAGGATGGAAAGGGCATATAGCGAGTGCCCTGTCTGCATTCCCGCGCGCCGTACTCTGATGACAGGACTTTCCCCGAAAAGCCATGGTGACAGGGTTTATTCTGACCGTATGCCGATGCCTGATGCTCCCACGCTTGCCGGTGTGTTCCACGATGCCGGGTATCAGACAATAGCTGTCGGAAAGCTCCATGTCTATCCTCAGCGCAGCCGCATCGGCTTCGATGAAGCTCTCATAACTGAAGAGGGAAGATATGAGTTCGGAGTGACTGATGATTACCAGATCTGGCTTGGGGAGCATGGACATACCGGCCAGGAATTCATGCATGGAATGGGCAACAATACGTACTATACCAGGCCTTGGCACCTCGATGAGAGCCTTCATCCGACGGAGTGGGTGACACTGCAGATGATGAAACAGATTCAGCGCCGCGATCCGACCCGTCCTGGTTTCTTCTTTGTTTCCTATCAGTTCCCGCATCCTCCTCTGGTGCCTACTCGTACTTTCCTCGAGAAGTATGATGATGTTGTCCTAGATCCGTCATATATCGATGACTGGAAAGACAGCTGGATAATCCGCGAGATGAGGAAGATGGCTTCTTCATATTCTGAGAGGGAGGTTGTTGCTGCCAGGAAAGCCTTCATGGCTCAGTGCACCCATATCGACTATAGCATCAGGATGCTGCTTGGCACTCTTCGAGAAAACAGCCTTCTCGATGATACTGTCATCGTCTTCATGAGCGATCATGGTGATATGCTTTTCGACCATGGTATGGTCGCAAAGAGGCTGTTCTATGAGGGTTCTGCAAATATTCCTCTCATATTCAGCGGAAAACCTGTCCTCGAGTACAAAGGAAAGGGCTATGAGAATAAGTTATGCTCCATTGCTGATGTAATGCCGACCTTGATGGATATTTGCGGTATCGACAGGGATGTGAAGATGGACGGAGAGTCAATCTTCTCTGATAAGAAGCATGAATATATCTATGGAGAAGTCGGAGAAGGGGCGAAAGCCACGAGGATGATAATCAATGATAAGTACAAGCTTATCTGGTATCCATCCGGAAATGTATTCCAGCTTTTCGATATGGAGAATGACAGAAAAGAAGAGCATGACCTTGCTTCCGAGCCTTCTATGTCCTCCGTTATCGATGAGATGAAAGCGAAGCTCATTGCAAGTCTTCATGGCTCAGATTCCGAATGGATTGAGAACGGAACGCTTGTTGGGCTTGAACCGCCCAAGACAGCAGGGGCCCCTGATTTCGGCCTTTACAATCAGCGTGGCTATCATTGGCCACCTCCGACAGGATATTCTAACATCGGAAAGAATGCTTGATTGCTGGGATGGAGTGAAATCCATCCCTTTTTCATTAAAAGATTTTCTCCAAAAACCTGACCATATCGGAAGGCTGTGGCGTATAAGGGGAAAAGAAGAAAAGAGTGAATCAGGAACAAAGGATACTGAGGGTAATCGAATCGCTGTGCCTTGCCGATGATCTGGCCTTCGCC
>CALXXO010000080.1 GCA_944392705.1 uncultured Spirochaetaceae bacterium | reverse complement strand
TTATTCTGTTGAGACCGCGAGAGAAGAGATGATTCGTATACGATCCCTCAATCGGGTTTGTCATCCTGTCGTGAATAACTGATTCGAGGTAGAAGAGAAATTCAGGAGAAGATACTTCTGTAGGCTGATTCTCCTCACCAAAGCACGTATCCGCACCGGTATGGCAGACAGGACCTGAGGGAATCGCCTTCACAAGGAGAGTGTCTCCATCGCAGTCCGCGAGAATCTCCCTTACCTGAAGGAAATTTCCGCTGGTCTCGCCCTTTGTCCATATGCGTCCCCTGGACCTTGAGAAAAAAGTGACAAGTCCCCTGTCGAGAGTAAGCTTGTAAGCTTCTTCATTCATGTAGCCAAGCATCAGGACTTTTCTAGTAACTGCATCCTGCACAATAGCAGGAACTAGCCCACCACCTTTCTCAAAATCAATTGTCATAACCTTCCCCTCTCTACCTTACAGGTATGCCGGACTGCCTGAGATAATCCTTAAGCTCTGGAATATCTATCTCATGGAAATGGAAAACAGAAGCCGCAAGAGCAGCATCCGCCATGCCATCTTCAAAGACGGTCCTGAAGTCTTCCATCTTACCCGCGCCCCCAGAGGCTATAACGGGAATATCAATATTACTGCTGATTATCCGGGTTAAGTCAACAGCAAAGCCATCCTTTGTCCCATCCTTATCCATAGATGTCAGAAGAATTTCCCCGGCTCCTCTTAAAGCAGCTTCCCTGGCCCATTCCAGCGCATCGAGCCCCGAAGGAGTTCTGCCACCATCTATCACAGCTTCATATCCTGAAGGAAATGCAGGATTCGATTTTGCGTCTAAGGCAAGGACAACGCACTGACTTCCGAAGCGGGAAGCAAGCCTGTCTATGAGTGAATGCTCCCTGATAGCCGAGGAGTTTATGGAGATTTTGTCAGCTCCAGAGGAGAGCATCCTCTCAACATCCTCCTCAGTCCTTATTCCTCCGCCCACAGTGAATGGAATCGATATATTCCTTGCAACATCCCTGACAAGGGAAACCATCGTTTTCCTGTTCTCGACAGTCGCTGTTATATCGAGGAAAACAAGCTCATCAGCTCCTTGTGAGGAGTAAAAAGAAGCAAGGCTGAGCGCGGATCCGGCATCCCTGAGCTGCACGAAATTTACACCCTTAACAGTGCGTCCATCCTTCACATCAAGACATGGTATTATGCGTTTTGCAAGCATTCTAACTCCCTCATCTCCTCTATCGTCACGAATCCTTCATAATAGGCCTTGCCGACTATCGCACCATGAAGGCCCAAGGCAGAAAGCCGCTCAAGGTCGCTTATGGAGGAGACCCCGCCCGACGCTATAAGACAAAGCGATGGCAGTGTATTGATTATCTTCTCATAAAGCTCAAATGAAGGACCTCTAAGCATCCCATCCTTGGAGATATCTGTGACAACCGCTGTGCCAATGCCATCTGAAAGGTAGTCGCTGAGAAATGGTATAAGCGACAGCCCTGTCCCTTCAGCCCATCCAGACACCTTCACTTCCCCATCCCTTGCATCGGAGGAGAGGATTATCCTATCAGGATACTTTTTGTTCCATTGCAGGACCTCATCCTTGTGTTTTACAGCAGCAGAGCCTACATTCACCTTCCAGGCTCCGGCATCGAGCGCACTCCGCATAGACTCAAGAGAACGTATTCCACCGCCAAAATCAATCTTCAGAGCTGTTTTGGATGCAAGTTCATCCAGAACCGCAAGGTTATTCCCACGCCCTGCCGCACCATCGAGATCGACCAGGTGCAGGTGGGTCAATCCACCATCTTCGAAACGCTTTGCGGCATCGAGCGCACTTATACCATACTGCGTCTTCCGGGAGTAATCGCCCTCTGCAAGCCTGACAGGACGTCCATCGATGAGGTCAATCGCAGGAATTACAATCATACGCCCTCCAGGAAACAGCGGAGCATCTTCTCTCCAGCATCCCCACTCTTCTCAGGATGGAACTGAAGGCAGTGAAAATTGCCCTTCTTCAGGGAAGCTGAGAACTCCAGCCCATCATACTCGCATACAGAGGATGTATATTCTGAAAGAGGAACGTAGAAAGAATGAACGAAGTATAGATAATCCCCTTCGCGGTTATCGCGGAAGATGGAGTCTGAAAGTTTGTTTATCGTATTCCATCCCATATGGGGAATCTTCCATCCACGGCCTTTCGGGAACTGCTGTACCCTGTCTGGGAAAATACCAAGGCATTCTGTATTTCCTTCCTCTGAGGATGCACACATAAGCTGCATCCCCAGGCATATTCCGAGAAAAGGCTGTTCAAGTGACTTTATCACAGAGGAAAGGCCATGCTCATTGAGATAGGCCATAGCCGATGAAGCTTCTCCCACTCCGGGAAAAATCACTTTATCGGCGTTTCTTATCACGCGCTCATCATCGGTAAGAACCGACTCATAACCGAGCCTTCCCAATGCATTCATAACTGAAAGCACATTGCCAGCATTGTATTTTATTACCGCAATCATAGAACACCTTTTGTGCTGGATACCCTGCTCTCGCCGGGAATTCTCCTGACAGCCTTCCGCATAGCCCTTGCAAACGCCTTGAAAAGCGCTTCCGCAGTATGGTGATTATTCCCAGCACGGGTTGCAGAAAGGTATAGATTGCATTCGGCAGAAGATGAGAAGGAACGGAAGAAATGCTTAACGAGCTCCGAAGGGAATTGGCCGATATACTCCATTGTGAATTCCACATCCCAGATAAACTCCGGACGCCCGGAGAAATCGAGGGAGCACGTTGCCACCACATCGTCCATCATCAGCACTTCATAGCCATAGCGTTCTATTCCCCTCTTTTCGCCAAGGGCCTTCCGGACGGCTTCGCCAAGGGCGAGCGCTGTATCCTCCACGCTGTGATGCTCATCAACCTGCAGATCGCCTTTGACCACACCGTCAATATCGAAGCGTGAGTGCCTTACAATCTGATCCAGCATATGGTCGAAGAACCCGATACCGCTGACGATATGGCCATCTCCCGTACCATCGATATCGACAGAAAGCTTTATCTCAGTCTCCTTCGTATTCCTTATAACCTCTGCTTCCCTGTGTTTCAGTGACGATGATGGTATCAGATAATCCGCGATATCAAGCCATGAGGATGTGTGAAGTGCTACTGTCCCGGAAAGTTCCTCGGGCACCTCGATACCATCGCTGTCGAGTAGGAATCCCCTGCACCCCATGTTCTTCGCGAGCATCATATCAGTGAGTCTGTCTCCAATCATGAATGACTTATCCATATCGTACAGATCACTGCGATAACCCTCAATCATTCCTGTCCCGGGCTTCCTGGTTGGAAGGTTATCCTCAGGGAAGGAAAGATCGATGTTAATATCATCGAAGACAATACCTTCACCTTTAAGCGTTGAGAAAATACGTTCAGCAGGTCCAGCAAAGCCTTCATAGGAAAATGAGACAGTCCCTACTCCATCCTGATTGGATACCATTACCAGAAGATAATCAGTCTTTCTAGATATCTCCCTCAGCGCTTCAAATACATGGGGAATATACTCGATGCTCTCATATGTATCGACCTGACGCTCTCTGACTATGACGCCATCGCGGTCGATGAAAAGTACTTTCTTTCTATCATTTCCAGCCAAGCAGGGCCTCCTTCAGCGTCTCCATCTCTTTCTCAGAACCTATTGTAATCCTTATGGTGTTAGCAAGAAGAGGGTCTGAGGATCTGTTCCTGACGACTATCCCACGCGCCAGAAGATACGAATAGAGCGCAGCAGCATCGCTGACTTTAATCAGGACAAAATTTGCTTCCGACGGGAAGACTTCGCTAACATATGGAAGCGTCTCCAAAAACGATGAGAAAGCTTTTCTCCTCAAAATTGTCTCACGGCATCTCGCCATTGCAGAATCATAATCCGCAAGCGCTTTGAGCCCTTCCATCTCCGCTGGCCTTGAAACATTGTATGGTGGCTTTGCTTTCATGAACACCTTCTGTATTTCAGGGGAAGAAATAAGGATTCCCAGCCTTGCCCCCGCTTTTCCAAAGGCCTTTGAAAAAGTCCTGAGCACAACCACCCTCGGATTTCTCTCTATGAGGGAAGAAGCCGACTGAAAGCCTTCGGCGAAATCGCAATAGGCTTCATCGACAGCTGTTATCCCCTCATTCTCCTCAGCTATCCTCTCAATCACCGAAAGCGGATAAACCCTTCCTGTAGGGTTGTTCGGAGAGCAGATGAAGACTATCTTTGGCTTTTTCTCCTTGATAGTATCAACCATCAGCTCCTCATCCAGAGTGAGATCGCCTTTCAGTGGAACATCTATAACAGAGACATTGGAGGTTGCCGCGAAGACAGAGTATGTTCCATATGTTGGCCGCTCCACCATAACAGAGTCTTTTCCTGGAGCACAGAACATCCTTATAAGCATATCAATCACTTCATCGGAGCCATTGCCGATAGCGCTCATCGCATAGGGAATGCCAAGTACTGTCTCCATCTTCTTCCTCAGCTCCCTAGCAAATGGATCGGGATACCTGTTTATGCCATCATTACCGCCATCCCAGCTTTCATTGGCATCTAGGAGTATCTCAGCATTGCCGGAGAATTCGCTCCTGGCAGAACTGTATGGAACAAGGTCCCTGATCCAGGGATTCAGAAGGTCAGTTATCATCTGAGAGCCTCACTTTCACAGCATAGCTGTGCGCTTCAAGTCCTTCCGCTTCCGCAAGCGTCTGGATTGTCATTCCAAGCCTTTCAAGACCGGACCTGTCAATCTCCTGCACTGTTATCTTCTTTATGAAAGAATCGACGGAAACGCCCGAGGAGGACGAAGCCCAGCCGGAAGTCGGAAGCGTATGGTTCGTGCCGGATGCGTAGTCGCCTGCTGACTCAGGGGTGTAGGCCCCGAGGAAAACAGACCCGGCATTCTCCACTCCTTCGAGGATTTCAGCTGGATTCTTCGTTGAGATTATCAAATGCTCAGGGGCGTATGAATTGATCGAATCTATCACTTCAGCATCCGAATAAAGCGGGAAAGCATAGGAATGGGAAAGGGATGGAAGCATATACTCATGGCGTCCGATTCTCTCAAGCTCTTCTCCAATGGCCTTCTCGATGGAAGAATATATTTCCAGAGCTTCTTCCTTCTTCTCTGCTCTTATCGCAAGTATGACCTGACTGTCCTTGCCATGCTCCGCTTGCGATAAGAGGTCTGCGGCGGCAAAGCGGGGATTCGTAGTCCTGTCAGCAATCACCATTACCTCCGAAGGGCCTGCAAGCATATCTATAGCGCAATCGGAGGAGACAAGGCGCTTTGCTTCCGTTACATAGCTGTTTCCAGGACCGAAGATCTTGTCTCTTTTCTCGATGCTTTCCGTTCCATATGCGAAAGCCGCAATTGCCTGAGCCCCTCCGACCTTCAGCACGGAGTGAACACCGGAAACGGAAGCCGCGTACAGAATTGCGGGATTCACAACACCGTTTTTCGCAGGAGTTGCAAGCACTATATCCCTGCACCCCGCGACCATTGCAGGCACTGCGAGCATCAGCACCGTAGAAAAAAGAGGAGCTGTACCTCCGGGGATATAAAGACCTATCCTGGAAATGGGAACGATCTTGCGCCAGCATCTGACACCTTTCTCAGTCTCAACTAACTCTCCTTCCCTTTTCTGGGATTCGTGGAACCGGCGTATATTCCTCATTGCATGGAGAATCGCTGCTTTGAGTCTATCAGGCACAAGGCGTTCGGCTTCCTCGAACTCCTCCTCGGTTACATACAGGGAATCCAGAGAGGAACCATCGAAGCGGAGGGCATAATCGCGAAGGGCGCGGTCCCCCCTTGCCTTCACATCCTCGATTATCGAGCGAACCGTCTCCTCGATATCCTTATTTCCATCATTTGGGCGCCTTAGCTTGGCAGCAGAGAAATCACAGAATTCAAGATACATACTCACTCCGTCATCTTCTCGATGTTCATAACGAGAATACCTTCAGCACCGAGCCTTCTCAGCTCTTCGAAGACTGCCCAGAACCGGCCTTCATCGACAGCTGACTGGACAGATACCCACCCCTCATCCATAAGAGGTGTGACAGTAGGGCTCTTCATACCCCCAATGACGCTTGCGGCCTGCGAAAGCTTATCCTTTGGCAGGTTGAAGAGGATGTATTTCTTGTGCCTTGCAAGCATAACGGCATCGAGACGTTCGAGAAGTCTTTCAAGAAGTGCTTTCTTCTCAGCCTTCATGTCATGGCGTGCAATCATTATGGCGGAGGAACGGTAGATGCACTCAGCTTCCTCCAGCCCATTCATCTTAAGCGTTGTTCCAGTAGAGACAAGATCTGCGATGGCATCCGCAATCCCTACCTCCACCGTAATCTCGACGGAACCGGAGACGACAACAGGCTCTGCGTTGACGCCATTCTCCTTCAGAATGCGAGTGAGAATACGGGGATAGGAAGTCGCAATCCTCTTCCCTTCCAGGGATTTCAATCCCTTGTACTCAAAGTCGTGGGGAACAGCAATCGAAAGCCGGCATGATGCGAACTTTAAGTCCCTTACTATCTCGAGGTCGAAACCGGACTCGTCATATTCATTTCTGCCAACTATCCCGATATCAGCAACACCATCGGCGACATACTGAGGGATATCATCATCGCGGACGAAGAGGAAATCCAGAGGAAAGCCCGATGCAGATGCTTTAAGTACCCTGCTGTCAGCATTCACATCTATGCCGCATGATCTGATCATTTCCAGACTTTTCTCTGAAAGCCTTCCGCTTTTCTGTATAGCGATACTAAGAGCTGTGTCCATACTCCTCCTCGGAAAGAAAAAAGCCTCCCGCCAATTGGGAGGCCCGGTATATAGGAAACCCATCATGGCTCTGTCATGATTCTGCAGAGTGATGATGATGTCCGTTTCTTCTTTCCATGGAAAAACGGTACATGAATGAACAGACAAAAGTCAACTGAAAAAACGTGCTCTACCTCGATTCAATCTCTTTTCTGATTTTCCTTGCATAGAATGCGGAGCTCAGTGAGCCATAAACCATCATCGCGCCGGACGCGAATAGAATTGCCGCAAACAGCGTCATTACAACGCCTGTGAGGAAATTCGGGAAGAGGAAGAGTATGATTGAGAATACAAATGAAAGCACAGTCTCCAAGAGCAATGTATTCAAAGCAATCCCTGCTCTGGAAAGAAACGCAAGATCAACAGCATCGATTATACCGGAGACAAGGAATGCTGCAGCAGCTATGTAGACAATGAGCGTCGGAATGAGCGATGGAGATGCTATTGCGATTATAACGACGACAACACCCAGGATTATATCAATCAGGGCTTTTGCTGCCGACATATTCCTCAATCCACGGCCAAAAACATCGCGGAGCTTATAGGATGCTATCATCGTCCGTATTCCATCGACTATAAGATAAATACCGAAGACGGAGATTACGACCGTCAAGAAGCTATCGGGTCTTAGTATCATATAAAGGCCAACGAAAATCATGAGAAGGCCGGAGATGAAAAGCGGTAGATATTTCTTCATAAGAAGAATATCGCAGAAGAAATGGGAAAAGTGAAGCCTTATTCCACTATCAGGCCATTTTGTCTAACATATGGCCATGAAAGGAAAGAAATATCTCCTCTTTGATGCAGATAACACTCTCTACGATTTCACCGCAACGGAAAATGTCGCTATCAGAAGACTCTTCGATAGATATCAGATAGATTTCTCCCTACTGCCTATCTACCACGAAGGCAACAGAAAGTGCTGGGATATGTACGAGCATGGAGAACTTACCCTCGAGAAACTGGAGACAGAGAGGTTCAGGCTATTTGTCTCTGCAGCTTCGCTCGACAGGGATCCGGATGCGATGGGACACGACTACTCCCGCTTTCTGGGAGAAGCAGGGATAATGATTGATGGAGCTGTGGACTTTCTCAAGGAAATTGAAGGGGAATACGACCTTTCATTAATCACAAATGGAATTGCAAGCGTCCAGCGGGAAAGAATAAAGAGAACAGACACCGCACACTTCTTCTCCCACATCTTCATAAGCCAGGAAATAGGCTACGCAAAACCTGACAAGAGGTTCTTCGACTTCGTAATTTCTACCCTGGGTGCCGACAAGGAGAGTTGCCTTGTCATCGGAGACAGCCTTACAAGCGATATAAAAGGGGCTGTCAATTCGGGGCTGGATTCCGTTTATATCTCATTCTCGGGAAATAAATCAGAAGAAGCCCAGTGGTCGGTTTCATCCTACACTGAGCTTCTCTCACTTCTTCACTCCTGATTGTCTTTCCTGAGAATCAGAACCTCATATGGCCTGAGAACCGGATGCTCTTCCATCGTCTCACGGCCATAGTTGGAGATAACAATCTTTCCATAGCCAGAAAGATCCAGAGGAAATTCCCTTTCCTCTTTCGAGAAATTGGCTATGAGGTAGTAAGACTCATCTTCATAGCTTCTTTCGAATGCATAGAGTGTCTCATCGTCCTCCAGATCAAACCTGAGGTCTCCCCTTCTTATTGCGACGCTTCCCATGCGGAGAGCTGTCATTGACTTGTAGAAAGAGAGAATGGAATCAGGGTCTCCTTCCTCCTTCTCCACATTGTAGGAAGTATAGTCAGGGTTAACACCGAGCCATGGGCGGCCAGATGTAAAGCCAGCTTCCTTCTCACCTGACCACTGCATCGGGCTTCTAGCGTTATCGCGGCTGATTCTCCTCGCTTCATCGAGAGCCTTATCCGCTGGTGTTCCTGTCGC
>CALXXO010000079.1 GCA_944392705.1 uncultured Spirochaetaceae bacterium | reverse complement strand
ATAATAGGAAGCATTCTTATTGTCTCGCCATTATAAGAAGGATCCTGCTCCGAAACTGTTGCATGGTATTGATACGCGCTTCCCGCAGGAGCTTCCGTTACAATCACCTCGAAAGCGGACTGCTTTCCCGACTTCACCTTCGGATTGTTCCAGCGATAAGTACCGGCAAACGACTTTGTCGTGAAGCTCTTGCTAAATGAATAGCTCTCAGAACCGGCATTTATCGTAACGGAGACAGTATATGACGAATCACTGTCCAATCCTTCTATCTGGATACCGCCCTCAACTGCTTCAGCACTGTATTTCTTTGAAGTGTTCCTAGGTACATCGGGCCCCACTGTATTCTCTATGTTTACATCAATGTCCTCGAATATGCCGGCGTTATCATCATTCCAGGAGATGAAAGCTGTCTGCCACAGCGCTTCCACGGAGATGACAGAAGGATCGAAAGGCTCTGTGTACTCTATGTAATCATATGACTGGAGAGTCTTGCCATCATCAAGGGTAACAAAAGCATAGAAGTTGCCGCTCTCCAGCGACGAAAGAAATGAGGAAGCATCGAACTCTGCCCGGGAACCATTAACAGCTTCATCGGAGCTTCTGTACTCTTCATCAGCTGTCGAGATATATACAGTCACTGCATTATCCGGAATCCCGGAAATCCTGAATGTGCCGCCTGACTCGGAAATCTCTAGCGATGAGGAATATGTGCTGAGATCGATATCCTCACGGCTGGTAGCAATATGCTTGCTGCTTTCGAACTCTGTCTCAGGTACGGAAATGAACGAGTAACTGACTTCTGCTGTATAGCGTCCTTCTGGAGAGACGCTGAAAGTCGAAACATTCTCCCTTTCTCCTGCGTATATATCTGAATAATCAACAGTCGATCCATCTGATAGGGAAATCCTGTATCTGATGCCGCTTGCAGCTGATACCGCAATCGAGAGTGATTGCTTCGATTTATCGGTGCTGAAGCTCATCTCCGGCCTATGATTAGGAGTCGGGGCGGCAATCGGAAGCGTGTATGATGAAGAGGAAGCTGCGATCCACTTATCCTCATTGAGACTGTTCCTTGCTTCTATTGTTATATCATATTCGACACCGGGGATTATACCACGGAGGATTCCTGAAGTCCCCGAAACTACTATGCTTTCTTCAGGGCAGCCATATGATGAATCCTGCCCCTCTGTTGCAGTTATCCTGTATTCTGTCGCATTCGGAACCGAACGGAATGAAACAGAAAGCGCTGAAGAGTCGCTGGAAACAGCAGAGTAAGATGCTACAGTAACCGCATCCTCTGCAACAGGATCGGTCGGCATTGCATGACGAAGAACCGGACTACACCCCGCAAGAAGCAGCATCAAAGATACTGCAGCTATAATAAATCGCCTTTTCATATTACCTCAGCTGCATCGAATCACAATATATGAATCGATGCAAGCTATACGACAAAACAACATCAAATTGTTCGATAACTCGGTCTATACAACATCAAAGAAAGGCCGCCATGAAAAGAGGAAGTGTCAGTATCCTGTCAGCTTCTCCGCAGGATGATTCAGTAAATTTGATTCCTCTGGGGATACTATCATTGGAAGAAAGAAGCTTAATAAGTGACGTTGCTTTATTGTTGCCGCTCTTCACTTCCAACGGGACTACTGCTTTATCGGTTTCAATTGCAAAATCAATCTCCAACTTCTGCGGAATATCATAATAATACAATTCATGGTTGTTCTTATGCAGGAGATCCGCAGCAAGTGCTTCATAGAAGCGTCCTTTTGCCGCACCTTTCCAATTCCTGCCCAGAATCGTATTTCTCAGGAGTGCGCTGTCTCCTGAAACAAGGCTGAAAAAGAGACCGATATCATAGAGATAGAATCTGTTTTCATTCTGTTTAGCATACATAGACAGAGGAATATCAAAAGATGAAAGGGATGCAGAAGAGTAAACCAGATGGGCTTTCCTCAGCCATTCTACTGCAGGCCTGTAATCTCTGGCTCGAGATTGTCCTTTTTCTATCTGTGCAAAGCTGAACGACTTTTTCCCATCTCCAGTCTGACTGACAATACTGTCCAGTGCCAACCGAATCTTCTCCCTATCAAAGCCTTTACTATATTTCTCAATATCCTGGAAATTCAGACGGATTATATTCTCCTGTATGCTTTTCACATCATTCCATGAATTACCTTCCAGTGAAGCTGTCACAGCAGCAGGCATACCACCAATCATCATGTATTCATTAAGGTAATTCGTATATAAGGATATAAGCCCACTATCAAGAATAGAAGGTTTAACGAAAGCTTCTTTCAATGCAGTACCAATGCTTTCATCATAACCTCTCGCCCACAGATACTCCTCGAAGCTCAAAGGATACATGACGATTTCTTTCTCATATCCTACAGGAAGAGATGGAACATCCTGGGACATTAGGGTAATCAACGAACCAGAAGCAATTGTATCGAACCTAAGGTCAGTACTTAAAAACTTGAGTGCTGTCCTAGCATTAGGGCACTGCTGTATTTCATCGAGAAATATAAGGGTACTACCTTCTACCAGATGAAACGAAGGGATTCTAAGTTTGAGTTGCTGCACAAAGGAATCGCTATCCAATGCTGAATCAAAGAGAGACTGGAACACGGGGCTTTCTATGAAATTGATTTCCACGAAGCTCTTATAGTAGGCCCTTCCAAACTGCCTTATTGAGAAAGTTTTTCCCACCTGCCTTGCTCCATTTACAAGAAGGCAAGAATTACCCCTATTTGCTTTCCAGACTTTTAATTGTTCATCAATCTTTCGCTTCAGCATAGTCTTAGAATAATCATAGAAAATCATATTTACAACCAAATTCTACAGCTAAAGGTCATATTTAGAACCAAAAACTTGCATGAATTGGTTGTATTTAGAACCAAATGCGGATTTTTGGAAAAAGATAAGCAGGGCCGGAACCCTGCTCTACATACAAAACTTATTTTAGGATTGGCAATATTCTGGAGTAGCCTGGATTATCTGAATCATCCACTGTTACATAATCAAAATACTCGTTTGAAATCATATTAAGTTCATATGGATAATCAGAAGGAATAAGTACCTTTGTGTTTGATATGAAGTCATCATACAAATCAGCCTGTGTCTTTCCTTCATACTTTTCTTCTGCATAATCATAATCATTGCTGTATCCAAAAGGTCCTATAATCCTGGAATCATTATCTTCGATTATGAGAGTGGCACCTTCTGTGTATCCAGCAGTCGGCCAGTAGAATATATCTGCAGCAGTAGTACAAGCTGAACCATCAAGAACTGTTCCATTTCTAAGCACTACCGTTCCTGCATTGATTGACAGGATTTCGACTGAAGAATCTGTGACTGTCACTTTAACATTATCGAGAATGAGATTTCCATAATTCTGGAATACCATTCTTGCATTTTCGGCATCCAGGGCAATTTCACCATTCTTGATTGTGACTGTATTTCCTTTGAGATTCTGTAGCGCCTGATTCTGAGTTCCGGCACTGCCTGCAAGCGGTTTAGTTACTGTAAGAGTGTTGCCATTAAGGACAATCGTCATATTCTTAGTAGTCGTGGAATCCGTCTGGAGAGCAGTACTTTCAGCATCCTTAGTAAGAACTACAACTGAATTATCCCCAGCTTCCTTGAATGCAGCTCCAAGATCATCGTACTCTGTCGAACCGATGACAACCGCTGTCTCTGAGCTAACCCATGAAGCCGTAAGATTAAGATTCTCTGAAACAACTACCTTATCACCGGCATAGAATTCAGAACCGTCATCATCTGTCCAGAAGGTAAAAGATTTGCCATCAACAGTCTCATCACCGATTCCCGGAATTACAAAAGCAGCGCCCTTCTGTATCTTCTCAGTGCTGATGTTACCGTTATCATAATCCAATGTAACAGTCACGTATTCTACAGGTTTCTCGTTGTCAAACCCTGGCAACATCCATGGCGGCATTACCCTATACTGCGTACAAGATGAAACAAAGACCACAATGAATGCAATCAAACCAATCAAAACTCTTCTTTTCATCGTTCCTCCGATATTGCGAATCTTACCCCCCCCCCGGTTTATTCTGTCAATGATAAAACTCCCTACCCTACATCTGAATTCATTCTGCTATTTCAAATTTCTTTACAAAAGTTAAAGTTAAAGTAAGAGTAAACGTAAAAGAGGATAGATATGGCATTACCAATAAACATCAAGGATCTTCTGGACAGAAAAAACATTGAAAACTCTCGCATTTATTTTAAGGCTGGATGGAATCCAGAACCAATAATCCACACAATATGTGCGTTTGCAAACGACATGGACAACATAGGCGGAGGATATATTGTAATAGGTGTTGAAGAACAGAATGGAATGCCTGTTTTCCCAATCAAAGGTCTTGACCATGATTCGATTGATGACATCAACAAAGATATATTGCAGAAATGCAATCTGATCGAACCAAGATACTTACCGATAGTCTCACACGAGACATATGACGGTAAAGATATTCTGGTGCTCTGGGTGCCTGGAGGAAACAACCGACCTTACAAATGCCCTACTGGAATATACAAGAACGCAAAGGCAGACAAAGCTTATTACATCCGTAAAGCATCAAGCACAATAAAAGCTAATGCATCTGAAGAAAAACAGCTTTTTGCCCTATCACAGAATATACCATTCGATGACAGGCCCAACGCGAATGCAAGTATAAAGGATATCGACCCATATCTTGTCGCGTCTTTTCTAAATACAGTGGGAAGCTCTTTAATATTAACCCCCAATTACAATGTAGATGAAGTCATTATCCAAATGGGACTTGTTGAAGGTGCACCAGAAATGAGACGTCCTAGGAATGTCGCATTGATGTTCTTCAACAATGCTCCTGAAAAATTTTTTCCTTATTCCCAGATTGAATTTGTCGACAAACCTACCCCGACAGGAGAGCAGATGACAGAGACTGTATTCAAAGGTCCATTGGATAAACAGATAATCTCAGCATTGCAATTCATCCGTGGATACGTGATTAAAGAACGGATAAAAAAGCTTGATGATAAAGCAGAAGCTCTGCGGTTCTTCAATTTTCCGTATGCTGCAATCGAAGAAGCTCTCGTCAATGCAGTTTACCACAAATCATATGAAATAAGAGAGCCAATAACTGTCACCCTCACCCCAGAAGGATTGGAAATCAAGAGTTTTCCAGGACCTGAAAGATACATTACCGACCAAGATCTGGAAGATGGCCACATAATAGGCCAAAGGTACAGAAACCGCAGAATCGGTGATTACCTAAGAAAACTGAAACTAGCAGAAGGAAGGAATACAGGAATAGCCAAGATAATCAATGCAATGGGGAACAATGGCTCCCCTGCTCCAATCTTCTCATCTGACAGCGAAAGATGCCATTTCTCGGTATTTCTTCCTGTACATGAGGCCTTTCTTCCAAAAACAGAGAAGGAGATTAAAGGGAAAAGGACACAGGAAGAAATGAAGAAAGCAATCCTATCAGCTCTCGCTGAAAACGGGAAAATGTCTATTTCAGAACTGGCCACAAAGCTGGGATACCCAATGCCGCCATCATCACTGAGAAATGCAGCGAGGATTCTTATAAATGAAGGAAGAATAGAAAACACAGAACCCAGCCCCAGAGCTCCCAACCAGAAGCTCCGGATCAAGGTATGATATCAATATCTGTAGTCGCTTTCATCAGGAGGGAGAAAATCATTCTCTTCCGGATTGATACATGACCATGGATTCACAAGAGCGCCTTCAGGTTTAGGGACTTTGTCAGAAAGCAGGAGCGGATCATCTGTTTCTTCCATCCATGCATGGAGCCTTTTCCTGAGATCTTCTTTAATTGTTTCGTATTCAGGATTAGATGCAAGGTTCTCTCTTTCCATCGGATCGAGAGCAAGATCGAAGAGCAGTTCCCTATCTTTATGATGCGAAAGCAGTCCATGCCCTACCATATACGACTTGGAAGGACTCTCATCAATATTAGAAGGAATAACATCCGGAGAATAGAAAAGCCTGATGTATTTGTATCTGTCAGTCCTTATGCATCTCTTTGGTTCATACGATGCATGATATGTCACCTCAGCGAAAACCTCTTTTCTAACACATACATCCTTTCCTTCGAAAAGAGGAGCAAAACTATGTCCTTCGATCCACTCAGGCTTCTCGATACCGAGAAGATCACAGAGGGTTGGGAAAACATCGTAATGGCTTATGAGATTATCAACAGCGCGACCCTTCAGCTTATTGTCAGGACAGCTGAACATGAAGCTTACACCAATGCCTGTATCGAAAAGAGAGCACTTCATCATCGGGAACGCAATTCCATGGTCGGTGGTAAAGAAAACTATGGAATTATCCAATAGGCCGAGACGGCGTATCGCGTCATATATTTTACCAAAGCATTCATCGACAACGCTTATTGACTGATGATAATCCGCCATATCCTTTCTTACTTCAGCGCAATCTGGAAGGATTGGTGGAACCTCAATGAAATCCGGATTGATTTCTTCGGAAGCATGAGGATAAGGACGGTGAGTGTTGAACCATCCAAGTGAAAGGAAGAATGGCTTATCCGAATTTCGGTTCTCCAGGTATGAGACAATGGATTCCGTATTCTCCCTATCCCATTCATCGCGGCTCATTTTCACAGACTCTTCATGCCCTATGTGTGTCTCATACCCAAGCTCACGCCAGCTTTTCCCTTCGTGCTGCATTCCGCAGAGAATCGTCTCATATCCTTTGGAATGGAGGAATGAAGCGAGGTGCTTATTACTGTCGCATAGATGCCAGCCCCTATTCACAAGCCCCTGCATACCACATTGATGCGGAGTCATCCCTGTAAGCAATGCAGCCCTGCTGGGAGAACAGGTAGGTGCTGCGGAAAAGCAATGCCTGAATGTAGTAGATTCCAGTGCAAAACGATTAAGATTGGGTGTCGGAACATTGTAGCCATACGGCCCTGTATATCGCCCGCTGTCGTGCGTATGAATGTAAATAACATTGAGCTTATTCATAAAACTATTCCTCAGTTTCCATTTACAGTGCATTCACCAAGAGTATTTCCTTCCCTATAGTAGAAAGGAAGAAGTATTGAATCGGATTTAAGAAGCGAATTATCGAGCATATCGAAAAGCTTCTCCCCTGCAGTTCTACCCTTTGTCTCAGGATTCTGGACAATTGTAGTGAAATCATAGGGGAAAAGGGCTTCATCGATACCATCGAAGCTGACGAGAGAACAATCGCCAGGAATACTCAGGCCTTGCTCCGCTGCATATCTCATAATTCCGACAGAGATTATATCTGCCATGGAGACTATACAAGTGAAGTGCGGCAAGGATGAAGAGAAAAGAAGCTTTGCAGCATCATAGCCACCATCAATAGATGAATCAACATGAATAACCCTTTTCTCATCCCATTCAATGCCATGGAGTGAAAGCGCATTCTTATAACCTTGGATTCTTCGCTGCATTACAGAATCCATATAGTACTCGCTATATAGAGGTTCATTGAGGGACACAAAGACAAATTCCCTGTGGCCACGTTCAATCGCCTTTTCAACTATAAGCCTGCCGGCTTCCTCATCATCGATGTTTATACTCGCAATTTCATCATTTATATCCCCGCCGATTGTGACAATCGGAAGATTCCGTACCTCGAAACTTTTACGTATCTGACTTGTGATTGTCAGACCTACGGTAATGAAGCCATCGACAGCTGCATTCTGTATTGCCTGCCCGATGCTCTGTTTTATCGGGGGAAGAATACTCAGAGTGTATGAACGGCTCTCACACACACCGACAACACCCCTGATAATCCCCTGGATATAAGGATTAGAAAGCGTGTATTTCGATTCCTGAGGAAGCAGAAACCCGATAGCGAGGTGCCTGCCCATTGCGAATTTCCTTGCAAGAGGATCCGGGACATATCCAAGCTCATCGGCAACTTTGAGAATCTTCTCCCTTACCTCATCGCTTAAACGCCCAGGCCTGTTGAATGCAAAGGATACAGCAGTAAGGCTATAACCGCTCTTCCTTGCTATGTCATTCGCAGTTACTTTCTTCCGCTTAGTTTCATTCCTTGATGGCACCTGTCAATACCCCCTGTATGATGTATTTCTGGCAAGTAAGATAGAAAATAATAACCGGTATCATTGCCAGGACAAGCATCGCCATCATCGCACCCATATCGACAAAACCATACCCACCTCTGAGGTACTGGATGGCAACCTGAATTGTTCTGTATTCAGTTCCGATTGTCAAATACGGTAACAGATAGTCATTCCATATCCACATGGTATTCAGAATAGCAATTGTTATGGAGATGCTCTTCAGCATCGGGAAGATGACACGGAAGAATGTTGTACGTGTCGTTGCACCATCGATAAATGCGGCTTCATCCATCGAGACAGGAATTCCCTTTATGAATCCACTGAACATGAAGGTCGAAAGGCCTGTTCCGAAACCGATATACAGAACGACGATTCCCAGAAGATTATCTAAGTGAATCATGTTCGCAAACTTGCTCATCGGATACATAACCATCTGGAAAGGAACGACCATTGAGAAGACAAGCATGAGGTATATCAGTTTTGAAATGCAGTTCGATACTCGTGTTATATAGTATGCAAGCATACTGTTCAGAACGACGATGCACCCGACAGATGCGACTGTAATCCACACTGTATAGAAAAAGGCCGTGAAGAACTTCGTGCGGTGAAGCCCAAGCTCATAGTTCGCAAGTCCGGAAAAG
>CALXXO010000078.1 GCA_944392705.1 uncultured Spirochaetaceae bacterium | reverse complement strand
AGCGTTGATATCTCAAAAGCTCTGGAAGTGGAAGGGGTTGTTGACATCCTTACCGCTTTCAATACTCCGCAGATTCCTTATATGCAGGCGGGGCAGGGCTTTCCTGAGCCATCGCCTTATGACCGTGTCCTGATCAACCGTAAGGTAAGGCACGTAGGAGACAGGGTCGCCGCCATCATTGCAAAGGATATAAAGACTGCGGAGAAGGCAGCTGCGCTGATTCATGTCGAGTATGACCCTATAGAGCCGGTATTCACCGTCGAGGAAGCGATGGCCGATGGTGCTCCGCTCGTCCATAATGGAAAGGTCGAGTATGTATCGGGGGCGCCTGATGATCTAGACGAATATAACAAGATGGCCGATGAGAGGGAGGAGAAGGTAATCTATCAGTTCCCTCTCCATGGGGATATAAGGAAGAATATCGCAGCATCTGCCCATGGTGGAATCGGCGATATAGAAAAAGGCTTTGCAGAAGCTGATGCCATTGTCGATGAGACGTATCAGACAAGCCAGGTCCAGTGTACACCTCTTGAACCACACGTCTGCTATGCCCATATCGAAGGTTCCAGGCTCGTCCTTAATTGTTCTACCCAGGTTCCATACCATGTGAGGAGGATTGTTGCCAAAGTCTGCAGCATTCCTGAGAACAAAGTTCATGTCATCAAGGAGCGTGTCGGCGGAGGATATGGATCGAAGCAGGATATCCTCGTAGAGGATCTTGTCGGCTATGCTGTATGGAAGACCGGGAAGCCAATATACTACCGCAATACAAGGGCAGAGGAATTCTACGCCAATTCCACTCGTCATCCCATGAGAGTCAGAGTGAAGATGGGCGGAAAGAAAGATGGGACAATCACTGCAATCTATATGGATGTAAGGGCAAATACAGGTCCATATGGAAATCATTGTCTTACTGTTCCTATGAACGCTTCATCTAAAACCCTCCCTATATTCCGTGTGGATAATATGTACTATGACCTGATCACATACTACACGAATATTCCTCCAACAGGTGCTTACCAGGGATATGGTGCTCCAAAGGGTTATTTCGCGATAATCTCCGCGCTTGGAGAGCTTGCGATGAAACTCGGCATAGATCCTCTGATGATGGCGGAGAAGAACATCGTCGAAGAAGGCTATATGCTTGAGATTCTGAAAGGCCTTGGAGAGGGCAGGGAAGGTACGGTAGTCCCTGTCGGTTCCTGTGGTTTAAGACAGGCTCTCGAGAGAGGTGCAGAGCTCATCGACTGGGGCCATAAGGAAGAATCTGATAACCCTGAATGGAAGATTGGTAAAGGCTTTGCGATGATACAGCAGGGCTCTGGGCTGCCGGGGCTTGATCACTCCAACGCGCAGGCGAAATTGTTGACGGACGGTACAATACTTGTCCTTTCAGGCGGTGCTGATATCGGGACAGGGCTTGATACAATCTCGGCAAAGGTTGCTGCAGAGGTTCTTAAGGTTCCATTGGAGTCTGTTTCCGTAGTATCCGGAGATACGGATTCCTGTATGTTCGATACCGGCGCATATGCTTCATCTGGAACGTATTTCTCCGGAAATGCATCTCTGAATGCAGCGAAGGACCTCCTGAAGAAGATGCTCCATGAAGCTGCATTGCAGCTAGGGGAGAATGAAGAGGACCTCAGTGTAGAGTATCCCGGCTATGTTGTCTCCAAGAGTGGTAAGAAGCTTTCATACTTCAAGCTTTCCCACGATGCGACAGCAGGTGATGGGCGCGGACAGCTTATCGGAACCGGAACATTCACCACTCCTAATTTCGCAGTCCCGTATGGCGCGCATTTTGCAGAGGTTGCGGTCAATGTAAGGACTGGTGAGATAAAGGTCAGGAAATTCATTGCAGTGCAGGATGCCGGCACCCCGATAAACCCGGAGCTCGCGCTTTGTCAGATGTATGGTGCGGCGATGAAGAGTATCGGGCATACTCTCTATGAGGATATGGTGCTCGATAAGAATGGTAAATGCATTACAACGACATTCACTGATTACGGAGTTCCTATGATTGAGGAAGCGCCGGAAGTGTTCAAGGCTGAGCTCGTAGATATAAATGATCAGTATGGGCCATTCGGTGCTAAGTCAATTTCCGAGATTGCCTGCAATGGTGCGGCTCCTGCGATTGCGATGGCAATAGCCGATGCAACTGGTGTCTGGGTACGTTCCTGGCCAATTACAGGCGAGAAAATCCTGAAAGTCCTTGGAAAGTTCTGATTTTGCAAATTCTCCTCCCTGTTGCTATATTAATATGGAATAGGGAGGAGTAATGGCTAAGACAGCTGTTGTATTCAGATCGAAATATGGGGCATCGAAGGAGTATGCGCTTCTGCTTGGAAAGAAAATCTCTGCAGTTGTCATAGAGAATGAAGGTCTTACTCCAAAGCTGGTAGATGAATTCGATACTATTATCCTTATTGGCGGGGTCTATGCAGGAAGAATTGTCGGTATCGAATTCCTGAAGAAGAACATCAAGGAATTCAAGGATAAGCGCCTTGCGGTCTTTGCTGTGGGGGCATCCCCGTCTTCGGATGAGAATACAGAGATTCTGAGGAAAAAGAATCTGAGGAGCATGGAAATGCTTCCGCTCTTCTATGGAAGGGGAGCATTCGATGAGAGCCTTCTTTCATTTGTCGACAAGAACCTTCTTTCCGTTGTCAGAAGAGCTGCAGAGAAAACAAAGCCCGAGAAGAGATCGGACCTCGATAAAGTGATACTGGACACAGTCTCTCCTGCAAACTGGGTTGATGAGAGCTATCTTGTACCGCTTCTCTCGTATCTTTCAGATTTTTGAGAAGAGCAGAGTCTCGTTTCCTCCGCATACCATTCCTATATCGCCATGGGCAGTAAGGTTGTACTCCTTGCTGAAAGTACTAGTTCCTAAGACTAGTGCTTTTCTTGCTTCTGCTATGGCTTCCTTTTCTATGTTGCCACCTCCGATGGTTCCGTAAGTCCTTTCTCTGTCAACGAACATCATAGTTCCTGTAGCTCTGGGGGCAGATCCGTTTTTCCGGATTATCCTGATAACCATTCCCGATTTTTCTGACAGTATCTTCAGTAGGTCGGGATCTACAGTGGTAAAGCCTTCTCCGCTCCTGAATACGGAGATTATCTCGGCCATGATGGAGATGGCAATCTCTTCCGGTGTTTCAGCTCCGATAGGAAGCCCTACTGGTGTGTGGACTGAAGCCAGGGCTTCATCGCTGAATCCTTCTTCTCTGAGCTGTTCCAGTGCTTTCTTGCTTTTTGCTTTCGAACCAATCATCCCTATATACGATGAGCTATGCCTGAGCGTATAGCGAAGACAGTTCGTATCATGGGAGTGGCCATGGGTGAATATCACATAGGAGGGGCAGATAGCATCGTATTCCCTCGCGAGGAGTTCCTCAAAGCTTCCTATATGCCTTTCTGCTTCGGGAAATCGTTCCTCTGTCAGGAGCTCTGCTCTGTCATCAAGAACTGTCATCCTCATCTTCTGCAGTACTCCGAGGTCATAGAGCGCCTTCCCGATATGCCCAGCTCCGAAAAGAACCAGATGCGGCTCTGCCTTTACTGTTTCTGTCAGGTCCGGAGATGAATATGACAATGAATAATCCGTTGCTGCAATCATGTGCCCGTTCTGGAAAATTGCTTCGTTCCCTGTATTCAGATCGGTACGTCTTTCAACATTTCCCGATGACAATGCTTCAATGAATCTTCTGAAATAATCATTCATCCATGATCTCCTTCAAAACTGAGACTGTTGTCTCGATATCGTCTTCTGTGGTGAATGGCCCTGGAGAGAACCGAAGTGTACCGCCGGGGAATGTTCCAAGCGTTTTGTGCGCAGAAGGTGCACAATGAAGCCCAACCCGCGTCTCTATGTTTCCTCTTTCAAGGAGAAGAGCGGCTATCTCTGCGATATCCTTCCTTTCCGCTGTCACCGAGAGGACGGCAGTCCTTGGTTCATCTATAGCAGCACCTACTGTCATTATTCCATTTATGCCTGAAATGCCATCATGCAGTTTCCTTGTCATCTGAAGCGCACGATTTCCAAGCTCTTTTCTCCTTTCAAGTACCCATTTAATCGATGCATTCAACCCATAAAGTCCTGTCATATTCTCAGTTCCCGGCGAAAGGCGCTCCGGTAGGGTGTGTGGAAGCTCCTCGCTGTTGCTCTCACTGCCAGTCCCACCTGCAATCAGGGGGTTGATTCTCTCAGCTACCTCCCTCCTGAGAATCATTCCCCCAGTTCCTTCCGGTCCGAGAAAACCTTTATGTCCTGTGAAACCAAGCGCTGAAATATTGAGATTTTCCATATCGATGTCATTAAAAGGGGAGGCCTGAGCTGTATCCACGATGAATAGGATATTGTGCCTGTAAGCTATTTCTGCAGGTATGGATAAGTCCTGTACTGCTCCCGATACATTCCCAGCTGCGTTTATTATCATTCCTTTTGTGTCCGGGCCAATCATATCTTCAAGGTTGGAATAATCATTGAATCCATGGTTGTCGGATTTGATTCTTGTGAATCTTATTCCTGCCTGATTAAGTGGTCTCATGACTGCATTGTGTTCATTTGAAGAGACTATGACATGATCTCCCTCTGAGAATAATCCCTTGATTATCCAATTCATCGCTTCCGTGATATTCCTCGTGAATGCAATGCATTCCGGATGGTTGTAGTTGTAAAGCCTTCCAAGCATCGAACGGAGGGAGTAAAGCACATCAAAACCTTCTTCAATCAATCGGCTTTCAGTCCTGTAGAGATTCACACAGCCTGTATTAATGTATTCGGAGATGGCTTCTGCTGTTCCGGGTGCTTTCGGGAACGCAGTCGATGCATTATCAAAGTATATCCTCTTCATGTGAACAGTATATCATGTTGTCATTGTGTTTTGAATAATACAATGGTAGAATCAAAGCCATGAGATTTGCTGAAAAGGGAAAACTTGCTGCAACTGGTATTATTATCGGAGCGGCTGCTGTTGTACTTACTTTGCTTGGGAATCCCGGGAATATGGGATTCTGCATCGCTTGCTTTTTGAGGGATACTGCGGGCGCACTTCACCTGCATACTACGCCTATTGTTGAGTATGTCCGGCCGGAGATCATAGGAATCATACTTGGTTCCTTCGTCCTCAGCCTGATTAGCGGCGATTTCCGTCCGCGAGGAGGTTCATCTCCTGTACTGAGGTTCATCATCGGTTTTATTGTCATGATAGGTGCCCTTGTCTTCCTTGGCTGCCCTCTGAGAATGGTCATCCGCCTTGGAGGAGGGGACCTCAATGCACTTGTAGGGCTTGTAGGTTTTATTGCAGGAATAGGCTGCGGTTGTATTTTCCTCAACAATGGATTCACTCTTGGAAAAGCGGAGAAGCAGACAAATGTGGAAGGTGTTGCACTTCCTTTCATCACTGTTCTTCTCTTTGTTCTGTTCCTTGCAGTTCCTTCTCTGTTCCTTTTCTCTGAATCAGGGCCCGGGTCAATGCACGCTCCTGTTGCCGTAGCTTTGCTTGCCGGTTTGATTGTGGGTGCTGCAGCTGAGCGTACAAGGCTCTGCATGGCTGGAGGAATCAGGGATATATTCATCGTAAGGGATTTCACTCTTATCTCTGGTTTTGTCGCGATATTCATTGCAGTCCTTATTGGAAATCTCATTGGCGGCAGTTTCCATCTTGGTTTTTCGGATCAGCCGGTCTCCCATTCCATGCATATCTGGAATTTCCTCGGTATGTTTGCAGTAGGGCTTGGGTCAGTGCTACTCGGCGGTTGTCCTCTTCGTCAGCTGATTCTGGCAGGAGAGGGATCTTCCGACAGTGCCATGGCAGTTCTCGGTATGATTGTCGGAGCGGCTTTTGCCCATAACTTCTCCCTTGCATCTTCTGCCAATACAGGCCCTGGAATAAATGGAAAAGTTGCTGTTGTTGCAGGAATCGTAATACTTCTTGCAATAGCATCAATAGTGACAATCAGAGAGCGGAGGAAAGCATGAAAGAACTCGATACATCTGGATACAGCTGTCCGGAACCAGTCATCATGACCAAGAAGGCATTGAAAGACAGCCCTGAAGGACTTATTGTCATTGTTGATAACAGAGCTTCCAAAGAGAATGTTACCCGTTATGCAACGGCTCTTGGATACTCTGTCGAAACAGAAGAAGGCAAAGGTAATTGGAAGCTGAAGCTCTCAAAGTAGCGACATTCCATAGTCACTATGGAGCAATAATGTTCAAGAAGAGAATCGGAGGGGATGCTTCTCTCAAGCCAGTTCCCCGGTCTCTTTCATCATCCTGCGGCACTGCTGTTTTCTTTACATCCCCATTCAATGCAGAGAGTACAGATGAGAATACTGAAGCTGTTTATATCAAAGATGGGGATGGATGGAGAGTAATATGGAAGAGGTAAAGCTCACTTCGCTTGTCCGCAGTTCTGGATGCAATGCTAAGCTTCCGCCAGGGGACCTCCATAAGGCGCTGGATAATCTTCCTATTAAAAGAAGCGAGAAACTGATTGAGGGCTTTGAGAGCTCCGATGATGCGCTTGTGTATGATATAGGGAATGGCAGAGTTCTGATTGAAACTGTTGATTTCTTCCCTCCGATGGTGGATGATCCGGAGGTTTTCGGTGAGATTGCGGCTGCAAACGCAATCTCTGATATCTACGCAATGGGGGGAAATCCTGCAATAGCGATGAGTCTTATGTGTTTCCCATCCTGTCTCGATATCTCAGTGATGCGCAGAATAATGGAAGGTGCGATAAGAAAGTGCGATGAAGCTGGTGTTGTCATTGCCGGAGGGCATACTCTCTCCGACAGGGAACCCAAGTTCGGTCTTGCAGTCACAGGATTCGCTGACAAAATATGGTCCAACAAAGGTGCAAGGCCTGGCGATATTGCAGTTCTCACCAAGAAACTCGGAGTTGGTCTTCTCATGACTGCCCATAAAGCAGGAGAAAATGATGCCAAGGAAGCTATCATCCAGATGCGGACGCTGAATAAAAAAGCCAAAGAAGCCGCAGAAGACCTGGATATTCATGCTGCTACAGATGTTACGGGTTTCTCCCTTATGGGCCATGGATACGAAGCAGCAGTTGCATCTGGAATAACTCTTCTGATTGAATCTGACAAACTGAAATTCCTCCCTGGGGCAGAGGAAGCAGCCAGATTCGGCTTCGTACCAGAGGGAAGATATACAAACGAGGATTATCTTGAAGATAAGGTCGATGTTCCGGAGTCACTTCCTCTCTATAGAAGGGATATGCTCTTTTCCCCAGAAACATCAGGGGGACTCCTTCTTTTCATGTCACCTCTCGATGCCGAGAAGTACCTAAGACGTTTTCCGGATGCATTCATTATCGGTAAAGCGATAGAAAAGGAAGGGAAAAGCGTTAGAGTAATCTGAACAGGAAGATAATTCCTTGACATTTTTAACCGGGGGGGGGTACTCTCCAAATATTAGTTGGAGGGTGAAATGAAAGGAAAACTCCTTGCAATCATTACAATTGCTTTGATTTTCATAATGTCCTGTACCCAGTATGTATTTGTACCTATTCCGGACTTGGACACAGGGAATAATGGGGGAAGCGGATCTGATGGTGAGATTGATACGACTCAGATTGTCGAAGAATTCAATCTTGCGGATATTGTAACAAAACTTGCTGAAGGCGAAGCAATTCCAGGTGTTTCAGTAGCTGCTGGTGCAGGAACTTCTTTGCTTGCCCGTACAAATGCTGCCGATACACTTGCGACTATTGATGCCGTACTTGATGGATATGAAACGCAGAACTTCACATATAAGGGAAATCTATCCATCAGATTTTTGGGAGCAGATTCAGCAATAAACTCATTTGAGGTGGATCTCAATGTAACTGCTTTTGCAAATGGGCTTGATGAGTCTTTCTCCATGAGCGGTACCGCTATTCCGGGAACAATCGGAGCAACAGTTTCAGACAGCAAAATCAATGTAACAGAAGATGCTGTTCTTGGCATGGGAAGTTCATCTACAATAATGGTTGCTGGAGAACCTGTACAGGCAAGTGGTATTTCCGGTGATGGCTCGTCTCTGGATAATGCATATGCATTTTCATCTGCAGATGAACTCTTATCATTTGCAGTATCTGTAAATAACGGATCTCTGGATACAGATGGTTTGTATTTTGCACTTGATAACTCAATTGACCTCAGCGGTATAGATTGGGAACCCATTGGTACAGCTGTAAGAAGTAGTTCTGAAATAACAGGTACGCCATTCAAAGGCTATTTCGATGGAAAGGGGAAAAGTATCACAGGGCTGACAATCAATACTGATATCAGCGATGATACCGGCGTAGGTTTCTTTTCCGCGCTTGATGGGGCGACAGTAACAAACCTCAGTATACAGGGAACACTCAGTGCATCTTCCAGTGGTAATGCTGGTATGTTTGCAGGGCTCATGGTAAATGATTCTGTTATCTCAAATTGTACTGTACTTCAAGAAAGCTCCATTAACGCATCTGAAGCAGGTGGGCTTGTTGGAAGAATGATGAAGTCTGGAATAATTGAGAAGTGCAAGAATTATGCTGATATCACTGGGACAGGAAAGATTGGTGGTATCGTCAGTGCTGCATATTATGACCAGCACCCGAATGCAGAAGCTGAGCAGAGCTATACAGAATTCAGAATCACGAATTGCGAGAACCATGGTGATATCAAGGGAGGAACCGGTAATATCGGAGGTATTGTAGGGCTTATGGGACCTGTTGATGTTTCTGGTTGTATCAATACTGGTAATATTACAGCAGGTAATGCTGTTGCAGTCGGTGGTCTTGTAGGCGATCTGAGAGCAGGTGGAAGCGTTGTTGGGTCAACTAATAGTGGCAATATAACTTTAACTGGAAGGACATCTGGAACCTATGGTGTCGGAGGTCTTGTCGGCTGGATCAGGTACCT
>CALXXO010000077.1 GCA_944392705.1 uncultured Spirochaetaceae bacterium | reverse complement strand
CCACAGGTACTTTTAAGATTCATGGCAATCAGACAGAAGGAAGAGCTGACAAAGAGCCGTCGCATCGCTACAGTCTGGGTCATCATCTCGTTGTTTGCAGCAATCATGATCGGCTTAATCGGAAGAGCATATGTACCTACAGCATTTGCGACAAACTCAGATGCTGAGAACATCTTCTCCTACCTTGCTTCAATAATGCTTCACCCATTGTTTGCAGGCCTTGTAAGCGCAGGCATCCTTGCAGCCACGATATCAAGCTCCGACTCCTATCTCCTGATAGCCGCTTCTGCATTCTCAAAGAATCTCTGGCAGCGCCTTTTCAGGAAGAATGCTTCTGACAAGGAAATCATGAATGTCGGACGTGTAGCACTCGTTGTCCTGGCAGTACTCGGCGCATTGATAGCCATGGATGAGGACAGCGTCATCTTCACAATCGTAAGTTTTGCATGGGCGGGATTCGGTGCCACATTCGGACCTCTGATGCTCTTCTCGCTCTTCTGGAAGAGAACTACAAGAGCTGGAGCTGTTGCTGGAATGATTTCAGGAGGTGCGATGGTATTCATCTGGAACTTCCTGATAAAACCACTTGGAGGAATATTCGGAATCTATGAGCTTCTCCCTGCATTCATCGTCTCTTCTGTCTTTATCGTTGTCGTCTCTCTCCTTTCTGGAGAACCAGACGAAAGCATAAAGAAGGAATTCGAGGAAGCTAGGAAAGCCTGAGACGCAAAGCCCACAGCCAGAAGACTGTGGGCTATTTCTTAAAGGTCATCGACCAATGCAGTTGATTTAGCGTATGCGGTGCTTCTTGCTTCAAAGAAATCCGTCTTCACCATATTGGCATTGGAGTACTGTGAAACCCATGCCATATCCTCCGGTTCATTCTCGAAGCCAGGATAGAGTTCATCGAACCCAAGATTCTTCCATCTGAGATTTCCAAGATAGTGGATATAATCCGAGACCATCTTTCTGGTAAGGCCCGGGATATCATCGCCAATGACATACTCGCCCCACTCAGCTTCCTGTCTTACGCCCTCAATCATCATCGCCTTGTATTCTTCTACAAGCTCAGGGGTGAAGAGCTCGCTCTCTTCCTTCTTCAGCTCAAGTATTATGTTCCTGAACAGCCAGAGATGGGTATTCTCATCGCGGTTGATATACCTTATCTCCTGGGCAGATCCAGGCATCTTCCCATTCCTGGAAAGATTGTAGAAGAACATGAAACCAGAGTAGAAATAGATACCCTCGAGGATGTAGTTGGCCACAAGGACTTTCATCAGGTGCTTTATATCCCTGTTCTCCACGAAATCATTGTAGCAGTTTCCGATGAATGTATTCCTTCTGAGAAGATGATCATCTGTCTTCCACTGGAAAAGGATATCATTTCTTTCATCCGGGGAGCAGATTGTATCGAGCATATACGAATAAGCCTGGCTGTGAAGACATTCCTGGAATGTCTGGATATGAAGGCAGAGCCCCACTTCATTCGCTGTGATGTAATCCGTCACATTCGGAAGATTTGCAGTCTGAAGGCTATCGAGGAAGACAAGGAACGAGAGGATCTTGTCATATGCCTTGCGCTCCGATGGCAGAAGCTGATGATAATCCTTCAGATCCTGCGAGAGATTTATCTCCTCAGGAATCCAGAAATTGTTCATAGCCTGCCTGTACCAGTCAGACACCCATCCATACTTCATATTGTTGAAATCGTTGAGATTGGTAGTGTTTCCGCCTACCATTCTTCTCTTCTCTACCTCTGTATCCCCATTGGGATTGAACAGAGGTTTTCTCTTGAGCTCTTCCATAGTATCTCCTAGCTTGAGCAGCTCTCGCACTCCTCTACCTCAAGGCTTTTGGAGCGCACGTAGTAAAGTGTCTTCACATGGCATTTCCATGCGAGGATGAGGAGATTCAGTACCTCCCTCATCGTGTAATCATTAGTGATATATAGATTGACGCTCTGGGCCTGATCTATGTGACGCTGTCTGACGCCATCGGCTTTGATGGACCAGGACTGATCAATCTCATGTGCCGCTTTATAATACCACCAGGTCTTCGATGAAAGCTCCGGAGCTGTACGAGGAAGCATACTTCCCTTCTTCTCTTCATAGAAGAATCTCTTCATTACAGGGTCAACACCTGCACTTGTTCCGGAGAGGATGCTTGTAGATGATGTCGGAGCGATTGCAAGAAGGTAGGCATTGCGCATTCCATTCTCGTGAACTTTCCTTCTCAGTTCATTCCACTCCGGAGATGTATATCCTCTTCTGTCGAAGAAAACACCAGTGTCCCATTCGCTTCCGGAGAAATGCTTATACACACCCTTCTCCTTTCCGAGCTCAGCAGAAGCTTCTATAGCCGCATAACTGATTGTCTCGAAGACTTTATCTACGAATTCGAGATGTTCCTCGCTCTCCCATCTGATTCCATTCTTCGCAAGCATATGATGATAACCAGAAACACCAAGCCCTATAGACCTGTATTCATCATTTGTAAGCTTTGCATAAGGAACGGGATAGAAATTCAGCGATATGACGTTATCGAGGGCACGGACGACAGTCTTCACAAGGGAAGAAAGCTTCGCTTTGTCATTAACATCTATATTACCAAGGCAAAGGGATGCAAGGTTGCACACAACAAAAGCTCCAGGCCGTGTCTTTGTAACGATTACAGTATCGCCATCCTCCGTCTCCGCTGTTATCGATACATCCTCGATTTCTGACATATTCTGAGCAATCTCAGTGCAGAGGTTGGATGAATAGATCATTCCACAGTGCTTGTTCGGATTCATCCTGTTGACTTCATCGCGATTGAAGACAAAAGGAGTACCTGTCTCCACAGCGCTCTTGAGAATAAGGCGGACAAGATCCTTGAGGAGCACGGAGCGCTTTCTTATCCTGCTGTCGCGAACACAGTCAAGATATCTCTCCGTCCACTCATCTCCGTAGAAATCCTCCAGATGATAACCTTTGACAGTCCAGATCTCATGCGGACACATCATATACCACATCTGGTCAAGGCTCTCAGAGCACAGTTTCCAGAAATAATCGGGATAGCAGACTGCAGGGAAAACATCGTGAGCCTTCATCCTGTCATCTCCGTTGTTTGTACGAAGGTTAAGGAACTCCAGGAGATCGCGATGCCATACATCGAGATATACAGCTACAGCGCCCTGCCTTACACCCAGCTGATCAACAGCCACTGCTGTATCATTGACAAGACGTATCCATCGTATGATTCCCCCCGCGGCACCTTCAAAGCCACGGATCGAAGAACCATTTGCCCTCACCTTACCGAAATACATTCCCATGCCGCCACCGAATTTGGAGACCTTTGCGAAATTGTCGAGAGAACGGTAAATACCGCTCAGGGAATCAGGAACTGTATCGATGAAACATGACGAGAGCTGATGGATTGGCTTGCGTGCATTTGCAAGAGTCGGTGTCGCCATCGTAACTTCCATCCTGGAAAGCATATCATAGAAGGCATTCACCCACTTCATCCTGTCCTTCTTCTCTGGCATTGCAAGATGCAGTGCAATCCCAAGGAACATCTCCTGCGGTGTCTCAAGGGCTTCATGCTTATGGGAACGGATCACATATCGCTTCAAAAGCAGATCCAGACCTGAATAGGTGAAAAGGTTATCGCGGCTGTTGTCGATGAACGATGCCGCTTCCTCGAGTTCATTTGCACTATAGCTTTCCCTGATATACGAACCATAAAGTCCCGCATCGGTGAGGAACTGGACTTTATCTGTAAAGCTATAGATCCCCTCCCTTTTAAGAGTCTTCTGCAGCTTTGACCTGAAAGAGAACAGCAGGAATCTTGCAGCGATAAACTCCCAGGAAGGAGACTGCGGGCCTGTAAGCTCTACAGCTGCCCTGACGAGGGCTCCTTCCTCCTCTTCTTCTCCCATCCCGGATTTGGAGAACGAGATATATTTGTCAGCAAGAATCGAAAGAGAGTACTTCTCATCAGGATAATCCTTCTGAATCTCTGCAAGAATCGGCTCAATCGAACTATCCGGATAGTGCTCGAGAATCCTTTTTCTCTCCTTCCTGAGTTCAGTTCTCCTGTTGCGGAAGAGAATATAGTTCTTGGCAGCATCGAACTCGCCAGCGGCCATCAGGGTCTTCTCCGCGGCATCCTGTACCTCTTCAACGCTCCAGTCCCTGCCTGGAGTGAGAGAGGAGACCACAGTCTCTGCCAATGCAGAAGGCAGGGAGTCAGGGTAATCCTTTCCGGTACTATCCAGTGACTTCCTGATTGCATTCTCTATCTTTGAAATATTGAAGGCCTCGCTGCGGCCATCTCTTTTGATGATGTGCATGGGTATCTCCTGAACACTATATGTAATGTCACAGTCAGGATAGGACTCAACATATAGCTTGGCAAATAATATTGATTATTAATAGCTTGTACAACCCAGTTTTGCAAAACAGTATATTTAAATAGTTTATGCAGTTTTACACTAGAGCAGAACATATGGGAAAAGAACTGCTACTTGCTATCCTTTTTCTGATATCCTGAGCAATAGCGATGACGAGTATGGATAAAGAATCATTAAGAATATTGATGAAAGAGAGAATCAAGGCTTTCCCTTCAAAGCAGGAAGAATCCAGGCTAATCAGAAAGATGATTGAATCTTCTCCTCTGTGGCAGGATGCAGAGACAATACTTGCCTTCTATCCTCTTTCATCCGAACCTGACATAAAGGACCTTCTAAGTGACAGCAGAGTACTGCTTCCATATATCGATAAAGGCAGGATGCACTTCTCCCCATCGAGGAATCTGAAACGTTCAGCTCTGGGCTTTATGGAGCCGGAACATATCGAAGGGGAATACGGGAAAGCGCTGATGCTTGTCCCGCTTTTAGGCTTCAACGGTCTTTACAGGCTTGGTCGCGGCGGTGGGTATTACGACAGATATATAGCGGAGAACCGGGATAGGCTAACCACCGCAGGTGTGGCATTCTCGGTTTCATTCTGCCCAGGACTCAAAGCAGAAGAGCACGATGAGAAGCTGGACTTAATTTTCAGTACTGAGGTCTGAACTCCTGGCTTGAGAGCATCGAGAAGAACCTTACAACTCTCTCATCCTCCCATTCCTTCCCTACCAGCACACGTCGGAAATCGGGGTCATGGACCCAGGTAAGAATCGAAGAGACTGCCCTGAGATACTCGGAGCCGCCATGGAGGGACGAAGCTATCACAAAAATAAGCTGTACAGGATCAGGATACCTGTCATCGAATATAATCCCTTTATCGGAAAAGCCGAGAGCTATGACAGGCTTTCTGATATCGGGAAGCTTACCATGTGCGATAGCCACGCCATGGCCTATACCTGTTGACTGCTGTCTCTCCCTCCTGTGGACAGCGCGAATGAACCGGGGTTTATCGGAGAGCTCTGAGAAAATCGAGCACTTATCAATAACCTCATCAATCGCTCCGTGCTTATCGGAGGAGAGAACAGAACAGAATACTCTGGATAGAGAATCTATCACGCTTCATCCTTCAGATACTGGTTAATCGCAGCAGCGGCTTTCCTGCCCTGTCCCATCGCAAGGATAACAGTTGCAGCACCGAGCACGATATCACCACCGGCATAAACACCCTTCATGGATGTCTCGCAGGTTTCTTCATTAACGACGAAATTACCCCTTCTGTTTGTCTCTATCTCCGGCGTTGTCCTCTTTATCAGAGGGTTGGAAGCATTGCCGATTGAGACGATTACCGTATCATACTCGACAGTGTAGTCCGAGCCGGGGATTTCAACAGGAGAACGGCGGCCTGAAGCATCTGGTTCCCCAAGCTCACACTTTCTTATCACGACGCCTTTTACGATACCATTCTCATCTCCGAGTATCTCTACAGGCTGTGAAAGAAGGCGAAGATTGCAGCCTTCCTCGACTGCGTGCTCTATCTCCTCTTTCCTTGCGGGCATCTCCTCCCTCGAACGCCTGTATATGATATCAACGGTCTCGGCCCCAAGGCGGAGCGCGGTACGAGCCGCATCCATGGCGACATTTCCGCCACCGAAAACAGCTACTTTATGCGAATGGAAGAAAGGAGTCAGCGATTCTTTCTCATCGTAAGCCTTCATCAGATTGGATCTGGTAAGATACTCATTTGCGGAGAAAACAGACACGAGGTCCTCTCCCGGTATTCCCATAAACTTAGGAAGCCCGGCACCGGTACCTACAAACACAGCATCATAGCCATCTTCTTCCATGAGCTCTTTGATGGTCCTAGTGCGCCCTACAAGCACATTTTTCTCAAAGTCGATTCCCATTTTGGAGAGCTTTTCGATTTCTTTATCGACAAGACGCTTCGGGAGCCTGAACTCTGGGATTCCATAGCTAAGGACACCACCCATTTTATGCAGGGCTTCAAATACCGTGACGCTATGGCCTGCCCTGCGTACATCGGCGGCACAGGCAATAGATGCTGGACCGGAACCTACGACTGCGACCTTCTTGCCTGTCTCCGGTGCAATCTCCGGGATTGATACATTATCCGCTTCATGGTCAGCCACGAATCTTTCCAGCCTTCCTATACCGACGGAAAGATCCACATTGCCAAGCATCTTACCTACTGTGCAGTACTTCTGGCACTGGCTTTCCTGCGGACATACTCTTCCGCAGATTGAAGGAAGAAGACTCGATTCCTGGATTACCGAAAGCGCTTCTTTGTAATCCTTCTCCGTAATCTTATGGATGAATGCCGGGATATCGATACCTACAGGGCATCCCTTGACACATGGTTTAGCCTTGCACTGAAGGCAGCGGGAAGCTTCAACAAGCGCTTCGTTCTCAGTGTATCCGAGAGCAACCTCATTCATATTATGGATTCTCTCTTTCGGATCCTGCGATGGCATATCCATATGAGGAATTGCGGCTCTTTCCTTCGCTGTGAGATTATCATGAAGGGAAGAGAGAATGCTCTCCGCTTCCTTCTCGATCATTTCAGGTGTTTTCGTCATTTCAGCCCCAGCTTTCCGCAGATTCCACCGCGGCATTTATCATTGTCTTCCTTCTCCTGTGCCTTATATGTTCTCTGGCGCATCATGAGATTATCCCAGTTGACGAGGTGGCCATCAAACTCCGGACCATCGACACAGACAAACTTCATCTCACCCCCGATATCCACGCGGCAACCACCGCACATACCGGTACCATCAATCATTATGGAATTCAGCGAGACAGTAATCGGAACATTGTAACTTTCTGCAGTCTTGGTACAGAACTTCATCATTATTGCGGGACCGATTGATACAACGTGCTGGACGTTACCTTCCTTAAGCATACGCTCAAGAGGTGCAGTGACAACGCCTTTCTCTCCATAAGAGCCATCATCTGTCACTATTGTAAGATCAGGGTCCAACGCCCTCATCCTATCTTCTTCGATTATGAGATCCTTGTTGCGGGCCCCGATTATGATCTTCACATCATTACCAGCTGCTTTCATAGCCTGTGCAATAGGATAAAGCGGGGCGACACCGATGCCACCACCGACGCAGACAACACGCCCATAATTTTCGATATGAGTAGGTGTCCCAAGAGGTCCAAGGACATTCTCTATAGCGTCCCCTTCCTCAAGCTCTGCAAGAAGGAATGTAGATGCTCCGACCCTCTGAAAAACTATCGTTATGCTGCCTTTCTCCGGATCTGCATCTGCTATAGTCAACGGGATACGTTCATTGAAATCTCCGCCCTTCTGGACAATAACGAACTGTCCAGCTTTTCTCTCCCTTGCAATCATCGGAGCTTCAATCTCCATCAGGAATACTTCCTGCGAGAGCTGCTCCTTCCTGAGAATTCTGTACATAGCTACCTCTGTTGTGAGTATAGCGGAAAGCAAGGAAAGCGCTCAAGGCAACGCGAGAATTAATTCAGATAATCCTCTGCGGTGGGATAAGGCAGCTTCTCTCCTTTGTGTTCCAGCAGAAGCGGAAGAATGATATTAAAATCACGAGATTCAAAAGAGATACTCTCATCTATGTATGTCCTGGCATATATCCAGAATGCATTACCCGTCTGATAAGCAGCTTCTCCCTTATCGAACGCTTCATTGTAAACTTCAGCCAATGCAGAAGGACAACGAAGCACATAATTAAACTCATCGCCGTCCCCGTTCTTTATGGTTTCACCATCCCCAGCATAGTAGAGGTAGAAGCAATCATCTGAAACATCAAAAGGAATCAGGCCGTTATCACGGAAAATCAACATAACGCCCTTCCCCTCTCTGATAATCGGCTCACCATATACAATGCCACTCCTTCCAGAACTGGAAATTTCGTCAATATTACTTTCAACAAGAATACCAGATTCATTCTGCGCAGATGGTTCTACGCAAGAGACAATAATCAGGACAACAGATACAAGAACCAGGACGAATCTTCTCACAGCATCCCTCCGCATTCAGGTTAGCAGTAGAGAAAGGTATAGACAAACAAAACCGCCACATTTCTGCGACGGCATACACTAGGGTCAAATGCTTTATTTTCCAATCTTGATTTCAATCTTTCCAGGATCTGCTTTGCGGATACGTGATATTGATATAACAAGAACACCATTGTTGCTTTCAGCATGGATTCTTTCAGTATCTGCATCCTCGGGAAGCTTGAACGAACGAGAGAATTCAGGAAGCTGGATTTCAGAGACTATCATATTCTTCTCTTCCTTCTCCCTTGCTCTTCTCTCCTTCCAGGTTTCCTCAGAAGAGATAGTGATAACACCATCCTTGAGTGTCACCTCGATATCTTTCTCGCTATACCCAGCTATCTCAGCTTCAATGGTATATTCTGTTGCTGTCTCGTAAATATCCACAGGCGGAATCTTTCTTGTTGCTGTATCACCGAAGAAATCACTGAAGAATGTATCGAATCCACCAAGCCTTGGTGCGGCTGTCCTTGTTATAACATATCTCATAATCTTCTCTCCTGAATCTTCCTTTTATTATCAGGCGGAGACGATGCTCCGCCTTCGGCCGTTATTTGCCAATCTTGACCTCAATCTTCCTAGGCTGCTCTTCCGGTGTCTTCGGAAGCGTTACCGTAAGGATTCCGTTCTCGAACCC
>CALXXO010000076.1 GCA_944392705.1 uncultured Spirochaetaceae bacterium | reverse complement strand
GCTGGTTATGCTCCATACCGTTTCCGGAGAATATCGGGAGTTTCTGCCCTTGGATGAGCGTCATCATCCCGTCGATTACGGAAACACCAGTCTGGATGAAATCCCTTGGATACTCTCTTGCCGTCGGATTCATAGGGACACCATTGACATCCCTCTCATCCTCGGATGCAGGAACAGCAGCACCATCGCGGCTCTTTCCAAGGCCATTCATGACACGGCCGAGCATCTTCTCGGAAACTCCAAGAGTCAGAGGTTCCCCAAGAAAGTGCATTTTGGTATCAGGAAGATTCAATCCGTCCGTACCCTCGAAGCACTGGACACAGACAGCATCATCCGACGTATCGAGGACCTGACCGGATCTGACAGTTCCATCCGGGGCTATTATCTCAACGAGCTCATTGTATCCAACAGGATGAGTATTCCTCATATATACAAGCGGTCCATCGATTCTCGAAGCACCGGAATACTCGCGCCCGGAAAGAAGGGATTTATCTGTTTCCTTCAAAAGCGAATCATTCATCATACAAACTCCCTAGCTGCATCATCGAGCGCTCAAGCTTCAGTTCGAGCTTGTCTATATCATCCACCCTATCATTGGAGATGCTGAAACGCATCTTGGTTATATCCTGAACAACCTGCATACGGCGGATCTTTACAAGAGGAACACCCTTCTGAATCGCCTCGGATCCAAGCTCATAGTAATGCAGGATTATATCAAGCATCTTCGTCTGCTTCTCAATCGAGCAATAGCGGTCAATCTCATCGAAAGCGTTCTGCTGGAGGAATGCGGTCTTGAAAAGAGAGCATACCTCGAGGATGAAATTCTGCGAATCAGGAAGCGCATCGGGACCTACAAGCTTGACAATCTGCTGCAGCCTGACTTCCTTCTGCAGAAGTTCCATTATTTTCTGCCTGTTCGTATACCACTTATCCTGACTCTGGCTATTCCACCACTCCTTGACCTCGTCGGTATACTCGGAGTAGCTATCAAGCCACGAGATTGCCGGATAGTGCCTTGCTGAAGCAAGCGATCTGTCCAAGCCCCAGAAAGCCCTTACGAACCTCTTCGTATGCGAAGTGACAGGTTCGGAGAAATCTCCACCAGGAGGGGATACAGCTCCGATTACAGATACAGACCCCTCTCCTCCTCCAAGAGTCTTCATATGTCCAGCCCTTTCATAGAACTGTGCAATACGAGTCGGGAGATAGGCAGGGAATCCTTCCTCCGCAGGCATTTCCTCCATACGGCCGGAAAGCTCTCTGAGAGCTTCTGCCCAACGCGACGTAGAGTCTGCCATGATTGCGACATTGTAGCCCATATCGCGGTAGTACTCAGCCATCGTGATGCCCGTATAAATCGAAGCTTCGCGTGCAGATACCGGCATATTGGACGTATTCGCTATAAGGATGGTCCTCTCCATGAGTGAAAGCCCTGTTCGGGGATCTGTCAGATGCGGGAATTCCCTGAGTACATCTGTCATCTCGTTTCCACGCTCTCCACAGCCAATGTATACGATTATGTCAGCATCGCACCACTGGGCAATCGAGTGCTGTGTCATCGTCTTTCCTGTGCCGAATCCACCAGGGATAGCAACAGTACCGCCTTTTGAAAGGGGGAAAAGGGTATCGATTACTCTGAGCCCTGTAACAAGCGGCGTATGAAGATCCGCGTGATCTGCTATCGGGCGCGGGACCCTGATCGGCCAGTACTGGAGCATGGAAACCGGAGTGGTCTTGCCTTTATCCGATGAAACAAGACAGAGCTGGTCCGTGACTTTGTAATCACCTTCCCCAACCATGTTGACGACAGTAAGTTCGCCCTCGATTGTCGGAGGAATCATTACACGGTGCTCAACACGCTCAGTTTCCTGAACAGTTCCTATTATCGAACCCTTATGGATAACATCGCCAACAGATACAGTCGGCACGAAATGCCACAGCTTATCGTGGTCGACCGCAGATGCCGCAATGCCCTTGCCGATGAAATCACCGGAAAGCTTCCTGAGCTCTTCCAACGGGCGCTGAATTCCATCATAAATATTCCCGATAAGGCCTGGAGCAAGCTCCGCAGAAAGGCTCATTCCGGATCCGTAGATGTTGTCGCCAGGCTTGATACCTGTCGCATCCTCGTATACCTGGATTGTTGCTTCGCCTTCCCTGAGCTTTACGATTTCTCCGACAATACCGAGATCGCTGACATGGACAAGCTCCATCATCTGGGCATCCGTGATACCCGATGCTGTAAGAACAGGTCCATTGACGCGCTTAACCTTACCTACTATTCTGCCTTGCATTTTCTTCCTGAACTATGCGCCTGATATCACGAGAATATCTTCTCATCCTGACATCGAGCTGGTTGTTGTAAGATACCTTACCATCCATACTGGACAGCACTACCCCTGCTCCTGAGAGACGCTCTGTATCTAGATCAAGATGCACGTCAGCACCCGTCTCCTTCTTCACAAGTTCCTCCGAGCGTCGGAGCATATCCTGGGTAACAGGTGTCTTCTCAGAGAAAGAGACCTTGGCCTCCTTCCTGTCGAGTCCGATTGCAGCTTCGGCAATCCAGGAGACGAGCACGGATGAGAAGGAAGGCTCTGTGATTTTCTTCTGAAGTCTCCTGTCAACTTCCTCCATCACTTCCTTATAAGCCGAGTCCAGTCCTTTGAGCTCAGCAAGGCGGTCTATACTGCGCCTGGCGCTCTCCTCCCTGGCCTGAATCTGCTCAAGCCTGACTGAATAGCTGCGCTTCTCAAGGGAAGCTTCCCTCTCTGCTCTCTCGTGTGCTTCTGAGATGATAGCTTCAGCTTCCTTTTCCGAAGCCTTTTCTATCTCATCAGCCTTGGCACGTGCTTCATCAAGAATTCCCCTGATGAGCGGATTATCCTCTGCCTTCATATCGAAACTCCTATAGCTTCGTTAACGAGCTCTCTCAGGTCGGTACTCTTCTCGCTACCCCTCGAAGGAATTTCCACAACAAGAGGAAAGCTCATCGTAAAAAGATAGCGGTCAACGGTATCGCGGATATAGGCAGCACACTCATCCGTTATGATGATGACACCATGCTCCTTATCCTCCGTTGCTTTGCTCCAGGCTGCCTTGACGTCGTCTTCCGAACGGCAGGCTATTCCCGAAACCCCAACAAGCGAGAAGCCGAGGACAGTATCCTCGTCCCCGATAACGAAGTATTCCATCTTATATCGATCCCAGAATCATAAGAGCGGTGATGAATCCGAAGACAACAAGACCTTCTGCAAGAGCGATGAAGATAAGTGCATTTGTAGCAATCTCAGGCTTCTCAGAGATAGCTCCCATAGCTGCAGATCCAACGTGAGAAATAGCCATTCCTGCGCCAAGAGCGCCGAAACCGAATGCGAGAGCTGCGGCGATGCAGACCCATGCGAGGTTGTAGTCAACAGCTTCTGCTTCCTCTGCAGCAGCAGAGAGAGAAGGAGTGAAGACAAATGCTGTAGCAACAAGCACTGCCACCATGAGGACAAGCGAAAGATGTACCTTTCTCCTGAATGCGTATGCGGTCATATCATGACCCTCCCTTAATTTCAATCAGCAACGGCCTTGCTTTTAAGTCCAACTGGCTCAAAAGCCATGCCATGGCCGGTAAAATACTTTGTAAAGAATTCGTAGTAGTTGAGACGGAGCGACTGGATTCCAGCCGAGAGTCCCTCCAGTACGATAACCAGAACATTTCCAATGAGCATGATCAGGATCTGGAGCACTATGTTCCCCGGCATATCCGCAATCTGATAGAAAGCAGACATGAGGGATGCATGGGCAATACCAAGTCCTGCGACTCTCATAAACGAAAGAGTATTAGAAAGAAGTCCAGAGAATATTTCAAGAACCTCCACAAGGAAATCCATTACTGTATCTATGATAATCCTTCCAATACCTTCTTTCTTTCCGTTTCTCGCATTGATAACAGCCCCAATCGGTCCTTTGATTACTATCAACAGCAGACAGGTAATAAGAACTGGAGCGAAGAACGGAGCGGAGGGGAATGTCTTATACCCGGAAGCCACGAAGCCCCAGGCGAACCAGATTCCAAGCGCATACATTACGCCACCTACGATTCCGTTCTTATCGAAGACAAGCTCAAAATATCTTTTCTTTCTGAAAAGATTTATCCAGTTAAGGAAAAGACCCAGATAAATTACGACGATTCCGAACTTGATGGTTATTCCAAGTATGTCATAAATATCCTGTACCAAACCTTCAACCGGATCGCCCGCGACAACCTTCTCGTATGGGAACCAGAGTGCAGGAAGCAGCTCAAAACCGAAGCAAGAACCGAATAGCAGTCCTCCAACCATCGACGCAGGACCAAGGAAGATGAGAAGCGAACAGAGGTATCGCGATATTATCCCATCCTTCTTTGTAGGATTCTTCTTGTAAATCCAGCTTCCGACAAGGCCGACAAGCAGAAGGATAAAGCCCTGCCCCAGATCCGCGAACATAAGCGCGAACATCACAAGGTAAGCGACAGCTGTGAAAGGTGTAGGGTTTATCGAACCGTATTCAGGGGTGCTATAGTTATTCACCATGCGCTCGAAAGGCTTGAGGATCTTCGGGCTTGTCATCTCAACAGGCACCTCCTCCCTCGGCATCTCATCGGCGTCGGTCCATTCGATTATGCAACGGCCGCCAGTCACTTTCGAAATAAGCGATGTTATATCATCTGCGTACTCTGCAGGCACCCAGCCTGAGAACAGTGTGGTATTCCTTGTATAGGAGAAGTACGACTCAATATGCTCGCAAAGCTCATGCACACGAACATTGGACCAGATTGCGAGGAGGTCGGAAGATACATTCCTAACCCTATCCCTCACATCATTGGAAAGCTTCTCAAGCTCGTTTCTGCCGCTTTCAACAGCAGCCTTCGCTTCGCCCAAAGCTTCTCCCATTGCGCTCTTCTGTGCTTCACTCTCAGTGGATTCGGTCCAGCCGAATTTGTCCATGATTTCAGTAACACGGGCTGAATCACGGCGGAGAGTCAGTGAAATATATGGTTTGGAAGAGAAAAGGAACACTCCTCCTATCTGCTGAAGGCGCTTGAGAAGATCATCTGATGAACCGTGCGTAGTTACACCGACCCTGAGATCAAGGTAATCATTCTTTTTCTCGGTGCTGTAGCGGATTATCTCTTCAAGCGCATTTATATCCTGATTGATTTCCCTCTGCCTGTCTCTGACTGACTGCAGTGAAAGGGAAAGCTTATCCAGAGTCCTCCTGTAATTCTCCATATCGAGAGGAGGAAGCGACTGTATAGCATCCCCCGAAAGCTCTGGAAGCGCAATCCCTCCTTCTTTGAGAAGGGACTCCACCCTCACCCTCATATCAGTAAGAACAGCTTTCGGTACAGATGATGAATGCTCTGCAAGCTTAGCCATTTTATCGGATGGAAGGGACCCTATGTGGACGAACTCCATTATTCCCTTCTCCAGGAGAGCTTTGACTACATTGTCCTTGTCGCTCTCCATAACAACAGCTGTCAGCATCTTCATCTTCCGAGTGAATATGCTCATAATCCTAACCCCTCCCTGATTGATTCCTCGCTGCATCCATAGTACTTCCCGGAGAGAATCCGGCGAAGATTCTGGTCCTCCTGCAGGCAGAGGAAGAAATAGGCAAGCACAACGCCTATACTGAACGGATCGCCCATCAGTATCCTCCTGTATTCCTTCTTCCTTCTTTCTGCAAGATACGCTTCTATAAGAACAATCTCCCTGTTATTTTCCTCAACGGTAGTCAGGTCATCAGCTGTACGCCTTATCCTGGCTATTTCCTCAGATATCTGAGGATAATGGTGCCTTACAATCACGGAAAGCACTGCTATCGGGTCATCGGACTTGAGAGCACCTGTCTTTTCCGCTTCCATTGCTATGTATCCCATCGGGATAATAACCTTCTCAAGCTCTTCCGGCGATAGATGATAGGAATAGCTGTAGCGCGTAAGCATTAGGATGTTCTTAAGATCGACGTCTACATTGTAGATCTTCTCCGCAGTCTTCCTGTCCTGCCCTTTGAGCATCCCTATTCCCTTCTGGAGATGGGAAAACCACATATGGTCAATGGCAATCTCTAGCTGGAAAAGCCCATTCGATGCCAGCGTCTCCATTGAGAAACGTGAAAGCACCGGCTCATATGGCGTTGAATGGAATGCCCTTACAAGCTCCTGATAACTCGATGCGTTTATAGCTCCATCATAATCGATTTTATGGACTATCTCGCCTTTGTAAATATATGAGGACCTGTATGAGATTATATGATGGCGAATGACATCGGAATACCAGAGCCTGATGACATTCTTGACGTTATCGACCTCTATTTTCTCAAGAAGAACCCTGACGAATTCAGATGGAAGCGATGGAAGATAGCCTTCCACTTCCCTATAGAGGGCAATCTCATCTTCAAGCATCTTAAGCTCAATCTGCTGGAGATCTCCGGTCTTCCTGTATACCTCAAGAAGATCCTGATGCCTTGTCCCATCAAGCTTCGCGAAAGCTTCTGTAAGGGATGGGGACTTAATCATCTCATCGAATAAAGTCCTGTCATGCATTATCCCTATTCTTGCTCTCAGCTTTGCATTAACGAAGGCGTAATCAGAAACTCTGCTCATTTTCCCCGAAATACTCCGTCCGGCAGATGCGGTCAACGATTCTCGAAACTGCCCTCTCAAGGACCTGCGGTGCAACTGAGTTCTCAGAACTCTCAATCCGCTCCCTCTCTTCCTCGTACTGGGCAAGATGCTCCTGAAGAAGCTTCTCTGCACTATCCACATCGGCCTTTCCGCTCTCGCGTACGGCCTCTACTGATTCAGAGATTATCTTCGCTGCTTTATCATGAGCCTGAGATATGTTCTCTCTGGCCTTTTTCTCGGCATCATCGACAATCTTTGCTGCCTGATCCTCCACAGATAGGATATCATCAATAACTTCACTCTGCATTAATAGCCGCTCCGTCTCCATGCACTTTACAGCTTTTATGAAAAAACGTCAAAACAGGGGCTTTGACACTACCAAGGCGATGTGTTAAGGTACCCCACGTATCCGGGCAATAGCGCAGGGGTTTAGCGTACAAGTCTGGGGGACTTGGGGTCGGCGGTTCAAATCCGCCTTGCCCGATCTGGAGAAAACCTTGTTTCAGCTTCTGAAATGAGGTTTTTTGTTTTTCAGGAGGTAGTATGAGAATCGTAATTGCAGGAAGCCCAAGAAAAGGTATGTATTCGGACAGGCTTGCAGAGGAATACGCAGCCAAGACAGGAGCTGAAATAATCTATGCAAGAAAAGTTTCCGTAAATCCATGTCATGGCTGTGGCTGGTGCAAAGGAAAAGGGGCAGGGAAATGCGTCCAGAAAGACGATATGCCCGAAATACTCGAAAAAGCCAGAAGCGCTGAGGAAATCGCAATCTTCTCTCCAATCTATTGGTGGCAGATGACGGCACAGACAAAGCTGATCGTAGACCGTCTCTATCCCCTCTCACCAGAAGAATGGAAAGGGAAGAAGCTGACAGTAGTCATGAATGGAGTTGCAGAGGATGATGACAAGGAATTCAAACTTCTCAACGAACAGTTCAAGGAGATGGCCGATTACATCCATGCCGACCTGAAATTCCTCGGAGTCGGGACAACAGATGATGCGGCCTTTGAAAAGGCTTTAGAGAAAGTAAAAGCACTCTGACGAAACGAGACCCGGGAATCCGGGTCTCATCTCTTACACAATCTATCAGACAGCGCTCTCTGCGAATGTCCTTATCTGGGAAGCATTGGCGATTACCGTTGCAATTCCATCGGTAAAGGCGACAAGAGTCGGCGCCTGCTGTATGTTATACTTCCTGCAGAGCTCAGGATTCTCCTCCGCATCCACTACCCTGTACTTCATTCCGGCCTTATCCAGAGCCGCCTTGGCAATGCGGCAGTTAGGACAGGTTTTGGTGGTGAAGAGAAGCATCTCCGAATCATTCTCCACAATCGAATAGCACTCTTCATCCTGCTTTGAAACCTGGACATTCAGAGGACCGGTATGAGTGAGATGGGAATTGGGGACATCATATGTCTTTCTTTCCTTGAACTCCTCGGCCTTGCCTACATTCCAGTTCTGGACAGGGCGATAGTAACCGGTGATTCTCGAGTACACCTCAGTCGGCTTGCCGCAGTGCGGACACTTATACACCTCTCCCGCGATATACCCATGATCTGCACAGACTGAATAAGTCGGGCTGAGTGTATAGTACGGAAGCTCATAGTTCTCAGCAATCGTACGTACAAGTCTCATTGCACTCTTCCAGTCAGGCATCTTCTCCCCGAGGAAGGCATGGAAGACTGTTCCCGATGTATAGAGCGTCTGCAGCCTGTCCTGTACATCGAGCGCCGAGAAGATATCATCGGTGTATCCTACCGGCAGATGCGATGAGTTGGTGTAGTATGGAGCGTTATCATCGGCAGAAGCCGTGATGATTCCAGGGAACTGCTCAACATCATGCTTTGCAAGGCGGTACGATGTGGATTCAGCAGGAGTTGCTTCGAGGTTGTAAAGATCCCCATACTGCTCCTGATAATCCGAGAGCCTTGTACGCATATGGTTCAGGACCTCAACAGCAAAATCCTGTGCCCTCTTGTCCCCGAGGTTCACACCAAGCCAGGATGCATTGAGACAGGCTTCATTCATTCCCACGAGTCCGATTGTAGAGAAGTGGTTATCGAATGTGCCGAGGTACCTCTTTGTATATGGATAGAGCCCTTCATTGAGAAGGCGTGTCACAACGGTTCTCTTAATCTTCAAAGACCTTGCAGAGATATCCATGATTCTGTCCAGGCGGCGATAGAAATCCTCCTTATCCTTTGCCTGATAAGCAATACGTGGAAGATTGACAGTGACAACACCTACAGAACCCGTGCTCTCTCCAGAACCGAAGAATCCACCGCTCTTTTTCCTGAGCTCCCTCAGGTCAAGGCGCAGACGGCAGCACATTGAACGCACATCATTCGGGGACATATCGGAATTGATGTAGTTAGAGAAATACGGCGTACCATACTTTGCTGTCATCTCGAAAAGGAGCCTGTTGTTCTCTGTCTCAGACCAGTCGAAATCCTTTGTTATCGAATAGGTCGGGATAGGATACTGGAATCCCCTGCCGTTAGCATCGCCTTCGATCATGATCTCGATGAATGCCTTGTTG
>CALXXO010000075.1 GCA_944392705.1 uncultured Spirochaetaceae bacterium | reverse complement strand
GCAATATACCCCTGGCTCTCGATAGCAAAGGAGGGATTCAGAATCGGCGAGAGAAGGTTCAGGATACCGGAAGAAGCAAGGAACCAGAGGAAGCTTGAGGAGATCATAGGCTACGCTGTCAGAAGCACCACTCTAGGAGCAATGACCGCGGAAGAAGCCTTAGATGAGGCCCGGAAGCAATACTGCTCGCTGTAGCTGTCAATCCCCAGTCCTTGCATGGAAATTTATTAATATAAAATTATAATCCAATATTGGAATACAAAGAAGGAGCTACCTTACAATAGCTCCTTCTTTCATAATCAGGAAAACAGCAGATGATAATCCGCTTCTATTTCAGTCGATACAGGCTTTTTGTGCATGATATCGAAGAGAGTACGAGGAATAGCCAGTTCTCTCCCGATAAGCGGCTCGACGATATCATTGAACTTCGCAGGATGAGCTGTAGATACAACAACGGAATGCTCCTCTTGTACATGATCTCTTCTGACTCTCTCACCGCAGGCTGTATGAGGGCAGATCACATATCCCGATTCGTCGTACACTTCCTTTATCGTCCTCTTTATCTCATCATCCGATACGGAGTATGCAGATACATTCTCCCTGAATGTATCGATATCCGGGAACATTGAGAAAAGTCTCTCGATATTCGACGGTGCACCAACATCCATAGCGTTGGCAAGAGTCTTGACAGATGCCCTTGGCCTGTATTCCCCGCTTTCAAGGTAATCGGTGATAGGCTTGTTCGCATTGACCGCAAGGACAATCCTCTTGATAGGAGCGCCCATTGCCTTTGCCCAGTATGCCCCTGTAGCATTGCCGACATTTCCAGATGGAATGACAAAAACAGCGTCCTCTCCGTATTTCAGCTTATAGACAGAGGATGCATAGACATAGTATGCCATCTGAGGAAGAAGGCGTCCAAGGTTGATTGAATTTGCGCTGGACAGTCCTTTAAGCTCAGGGTCCATGAACGCTTCTTTGACCATTCTCTGGCAATCATCAAAGCTCCCATCTACCTCATAGCTGGATACATTGCCATCCCAGCCTGTGAGCTGCATTCTCTGTCTCTCCGCAACCCTTCCCTTTGGAAAGAGGACCTTCACAGAGAGATTCCTTCTGCTGTGGAATGCGGATGCAACTGCACCGCCGGTATCGCCCGATGTAGCGACGAGGATTGTTATCTCCTCATTCCTCCTGGAGAGAAGCTTCTCCATCGAGAACGCAAGGAAACGAGCTCCGAAATCCTTGAATGCGGCTGTCGGGCCGAAATAAAGCTCAAGAGTATCCTTTCCGTTTTCAGAATGGAATGGAATCGGGAAATTGAACGCGTTCCTGCATATCTCCTCAAGATCGCCCTCAAGCTCATCACCTTCGAAATATGGAAGCATCGCCTGGTAAAGCGCATACCATGAACCTTTTGTCAGCGTGAATGTATCTGGAATCGATGGGATATTCTCAGGGATGAAAAGCCCTCCATCCGGTGCAAGTCCTTTGAGAATAGCATCGGATGCGGAAAAGAATTCGCCACCTTCAGATCTTGTTGAAATGAATCTCATAGTAGTCCTCCTAAATCCTGGATCCAAGATAGGCACTGAGCCTAAGTATATCTGCAAACACACCACCGGCTGTCACCTCCGGACCTGCTCCAGGTCCCTTGATAACAAGCGGCTGCTTATCATAGCGCGCAGTTCGGAACGAAATTACGTTATCAGTACCCTTTGCCTGAGAGAATGGATGATCCATAGGATATTCCTTCAGTGCCACAGAACAGGTACCATTCTCGACTTTTCCGACGTACCGGAGCTTCATGCCCTTCGCTTCCGCATCCTTGTACATAGAAAGCATCTTCTCATCCATATCGCTAAGATGGAGAAGGAAATCATCAATCGAGAGTTCCCTCATATCCTCAGGCACGAGAGACTCAACCGCGATATCATCAGTCTCCGTAGTGTACCCTAGTTCGCGGGCAAGGATGACAGTCTTTCTTGCAACATCCATTCCAGAGAGGTCATCCCTGGGATCCGGCTCCGTGTATCCAAGCGACCTTGCCTTCTTCACAAGCTCCGAGAAAGGAACTGTTCCATCGTATTCGGAGAAGAGCCAGCAAAGCGTTCCGGAAACCATACCTTCAACACTGATTACCCTGTCCCCAGTCTCACGGAGGTCTTTAAGTGTGCAGATGACAGGAAGCCCTGCGCCTACAGTTGTTTCATACAGGAACTTGCGTCCTGTCTTCTTCACACTTTCCATAAGCTCTTTGTAATAGCTATATGGTCCGGCGCCGGCTTTCTTGTTCGGAGTTATCACATGGAAACCATGCTGTATGAACGAAGCATACTGCATCGCCCTGGATTCGGATGATGTACAGTCCACGATGACTTTGTGAGGATAATACTGTGCCGCAATATGAGACAGGAAGATATTCTCATTGTACGCGACAGCTTCCTTCTTGAATTTCTCCTTCCATTTAGAGAGATCAATCCCTTCTTCAGAGAGAAGCATCTTCTTCGAAGTAGCTATACCCCTCACTCTTATATCCAGATCGAATTCCCTGTTCAGCCTCTCGCTCTCAGCTGCAAGCTGATCGAGAAGCGTTCCCCCGATATTCCCCGGCCCGAAGAGACCTACAGATAAAGTCTGCTGGGAAAGGAAGAAGACGGAGTGAAGCGCTCTAAGTGCCCTTCCGCTCTCATCGGCTTTTATCACAGCGCTTATGTTCCTTTCCGAAGACCCCTGGGCAATTGCCCTTACGTTTATTCCGGCCCTTCCAAGGGACGAAAGGAAAGCTCCTGCTGTTCCAGTATGGCCAGGCATCCCCTCTCCAACTGCCGCGATGATAGCAAGATCGCTTTCCGAATCAATCGCAGAGATACCCTTCTCTGCAAGCTCATGGGAGAATTCAGCCTTTATTGTCCTGACAGCTTCCCCTGCCTGGCGCTGAGGGACGCAGAAACAGATGGAATACTCGGAAGATGCCTGCGAAATGAGGATTACGGAAATCCTTTCGTTCCTCAAGGCGGTGAAAAGCCTGGAGGAGAAGCCCGGCACTCCAGACATACCAGAGCCCTCGACATTGATCATCGCAACATTTCTGACAACGGAAAAAGCCTTTACAAGAAGCCCATCATCGACAGCTTCAGATGAGATGACAGTCCCCTTCTCATCCATATCATTCCAGCATCTGAGCGTCACTGAGACTGCCGCATCTGAAGCTGGCTGGAAGGACTGAGGATGGATAATCGGGGCTCCGAAGAACGAAAGCTCCGTAGCTTCGCTGTATGTAAGATGGGATATGACGCGCGCTGATGGCACATCCTTGCGGGATGCAGTGCAGAGAGGAGAACGCGCATTCCAGAAAGTTACAGGAGCCTTGTGAGCTGCCGCTATGAGCGCTGCGGTGTACTCGCTCTGCCCCTCATTCCTGGGCTTTCCTGACGCATCGGTCGATGCAGGTATCTTATAAAGCTCACCGGTGACAAAGACAGCTCCTTCGGGAAATGATGTGCTATCAATTGCTTCCCTTGGCGTTATGATTGTATTTGGAATCCCCGCATCGAGGAATGCCGCTGACAGAATCCATGACAAAAAGGATGTTGTAAGCTCTCCCATAAACCTGACAGACGCTTCGGGAACATCCTTCATGATCCAGACAGCTTTAAGAACCTCCTCTATATCGGAGAAGGCGTCATTCATCCTCTCCTGTACAGGAGATGGAACAGTAAGGGCTGTATCGGCAAGCTCATTCCAGATGCTCTGGCTCTTCTCAAGTCTGCTCCAGAGCTTTTCCTCGTTATCTGCAGCTGCTGCCAGCAAACCATCCAGCTGGTAATCCGAAGAGGAAACAGGAGAAAGCACAAAGACTTCAGTCTTCTCCTTCTCTTCTCTGAATAGTGCTATCAGCTTCTTCACTCCCTGAGGATGGGAGAGCATCGAACCTTCAAGGGCATGGATACGGACTGAATTCATGAAAATTTCTCCATATTCGGGAAAAGCTCCCTTTCGGGAGCTTCTTTACCGGAATCTTGCGGTCTTATACAACCTTCTCGATCTTTCCGCTTCTAAGGCAGCGTGTGCAGACCTTGATTGTCCTCGGTGTGCCGTTGATGAGGGCCTTTACTGAAACAAGATTGGGCTTGAATGTGCGCTTCTTGGTCACGCCGATATGCTGACCGACACCGCCCTTCTTCTTGGCCTGTCCTTTGCGGGGCACAACGCATCCAGAAATCGTTCCCTTGCCGCAGATATCACATCTTCTTGCCATGTTATCATCCACCTTATATTGTTGTCTGAAAGAGAGGCTTCCCAATCAGGATGCCAGTCACAGCTAAGAGACTATACCCGAACACAAAATATTTGTAAATAGCCCTGGAATGTATATCATGGATGTATGCTTCTCACAGTTCTCTTACTCGATGAAAACCCAAGATTGCAATGGAGAAAAGTTGCGACAGAATACTTTCAGGAAACCGGCGACTGGACGGTATATAGTCTGTTTCCATGCATAATCCTGAAAGAAGGCGATTATTTCGACAAGGACCAGGAAATCGGCAATGGCCGCTACACGCTCTCGCAGGAAGCTTCCTGGAATGGGAAATTCTCCACTCTGCCGGTAATTGGCGGAACACTGCCGCACTATGCCGAAAACGCAGGGCTCTTCATATCTCAAATGGAGGATAAGTCAGGCTATCCTTTCCCTGAAATCGAAACAGGAGTCAGCTCAGTCGCACTCATAGAGCTCAGGGATGAATCATTCAGGATTCTCCGCTCACGGCGCCTGAGGAAGGACAGAGAGAGCTGACAGGGCACGATGCACACCTTGGTTTAGGCCGGCAGGTTGTACGGCCATGCAGATTTAGGACCATCGACATTCTCGACCAAATTGAGCTCGGGAATCTCTCCCTTATCTCCTTTGCGCTCTTTGTCCTGTCATCTGTATCTGTAAATCCAAGGCGTTTTGCGACCCTCACGAAATGCGTATCCGCGATGACTGCAGGAAGCCCGAAAACGTGCTCAATGTAACATGAAGCTGTCTTCTCCCCTATTCCCGGAAGCTTGACAAGCTCTTCCATGCTCTGCGGAAGGCCATGTTCTGCAATGTACCCAGAGACTTCCTTTATCCTCGGAGCTTTCGTCTTCGAAAGGCCTGCGGGCTTGATCAGGGTTTCTATCTCCTGGATTTCTGCAGAAGCGACTGCTTCCGGATTGGGAAAAGATTCAAAGAGAACTGAAGCTGCTTTCAATGCCTGCTTATCTGTGGTGGAAGCACTCAGCATGACTGTTATCAGGAAGCGCCATGGATCCGGCTCCGGGAGGAAGGAAATCTCCTCGGGAGCATTTTCTTCAAGTATTTTCCAAATGGTATTGACTGCCTTATTCATTTTCCCTATAATGCACCCTCGTACGGGATGTCGCCTAGCGGCTATGGCGCCTGCTTTGGGAGCAGGATATCGATGGTTCGAGTCCATTCATCCCGATAACGACCTCATTCTAGCAGAAGAATGAGGTTTTGTTTTTTTTCTTGCTCTTACGTATAATCCCCCTGTAATGAGAAAGGTTCCGTTGATACTACTGCTAATTGTTCTGACTTCGTCTCTTCATGGAGCCTTATTCCCAGGCTATGACTTCACATTCTTCGAAACAGTATCATCGGACTCGCTAATGTCAATCGATGAGGATTATCTTGGACTGGACTATACCGGCTATGGATTTATCGGGGGCGAGTCAAGGACCGGAATCTATCTGAGAATCGGGATACAGGCTCCATATTCCAGCCTTATTTCCCTATTTTCAGCGGACAAAGAGGAACCAGACAGTGAAAAACTCCAGGAAAGCCTTGAGAAATCATTCCGCTTCTCGATAAGCGCAGGCCCTTCTTTTAGGAAATTCATCGGGGATGAAGCAATATGGTACATGGGGCTGGGATCGGTTTTCAGCATGGACTACTCGGACAGGGAAAATGCACTATCGGAAATGAAGCATACCTGGCTGGAGATGGATTTCGGAGCTGAATTCGATATCGGAATAAGATTCGACGTAGAGAAAACGACAACGCTGCGAATCGGCGTGCACGGAGCCTTCACATTCTTCTCGATCACAGCCGATATCCTATCTTCGAGGACGCAGATGGAAAGCGTCACCAATGCTGTGATGATTCCGAATCTCTTCCTGCCGGAAGGAGAACAGAAGCCATTCAGCGCAGAAGGCTATATAAGCCTTGGCCATACATTCCGGCAGGACTGGGGAATGAAGAGGATGAAATACATCATTACGACACCGGAGAAAGGAAGCGGGATACTCCTGCCGATGGATCAGGAATTGCCATTGTCCTGAACATCGACGACTTCGGCATCTGTCGGGCGTGGTATATGGCGCTTGATGAAGGGAATGAAACCAGAATAGACCTTCTGGAATTCATCCTCGCTCTCCTTCAGCGCAGCCTGCCACACAGGACCGAATCCGGGACTGTTGAGCGTAAGCCTGTCTGCAGCTTTCTGCAGTATCTGCAAGCGCTGCATCTCCTTTCTTCCGGGCTTATCGCGGAGGGCAAGAAGGGATACCCGGAGGTTCTCATTAGCCCTGCGGAGCTCATCGTTCTCCTCCTTCACCTTCTTCAGTCCTTCAGCTTCAAGCTCCATCCTGTCGGCGAGCATATTCTTGTACTTCTGAACTTCCTTGTTCTTCTCGTCATTCACCTTCCCTATTTTCATCGAGAAGAAGAATGCGACAAGTGCCGCTATGATAAGCCCTGTACCAAGGCCATAAATGAACATATTCATACCGATATGATACCTCATTATCCATGGCACTTCCACCCATGGGAAATCTATGATAAACTTTCATCTACCTATAGAACGGCACATCTGAAGCCTCTTGGAGCAAACCATATAATTGGGATCCGGTATAGCTTTAGCGGCATTGCTCCCCATGGGAACAGAAAGCGGGCAACAAAGATCCCCCCTTGAACAATAGTTCAAGAGCAACCAGCAGCCGTCTATAGGGCTTTATTTTGGAATTATGAACAAAGAAGAAAGCCTGAGATCAATCAGATACATCAAAGTACCGCAGGGAATGAGGATTGAAAGCGATACATTCCGCCTTGATCCCAATATAATGCTTCCGGTGCAGCTTAAATCAGCATCATCGCGGCTCACTCCGGATGCAATCTCCCTGGAGTCAATCGTCTCTGGAATGCTTACAGTCATCGCATACGACGAAAGCCATAAGGATGTTTCCTACTACAAGGATTTCGTCCTGACTGTCGACCCGATGCTTCCAGACAAGCTCTGCAAAGCCGCGATAGCTAAGGAAGAGCAGAAGGATTATGAATTCTCGGAGGAGCTGTTCCTTGCCGTTTATCATCTTCTGCCGCAGTCCGCATCCTGCATAAACCTTGCAACACTCTACTCCTACATGGCTGTAGATGCCAGGGACAAGGGAGATGAGGAGAAGGAAGATGAGTATCTCTTATCCGCGAAGAGGACACTCTCCGATGGACTGAGAAGGTTCGGCGAGAACGAGGAAGTGCTCGCCGAGATATCCTCATTCGAAGCTTTCATGGGAAATCTCGAAGAAGCGAAAGAGTATCTTGAGCGCTATATGGCAGTCGCTGCAGAGGGAGAGAAGAAACAGGAGATGAAGAAGCTCCTGTCCAGAATAGACCTGCAGCTTGAGAACGATGAGGAAATCAAGGAAGCCTACGATTTCATCATGCTCGATGAGACAGATAAAGCAATAGCGGCTGCAGAGAAGTTCATCAGCAAGAACCCAGAGATATGGAACGGCTACTTCCTCCGCGGATGGGCGCTAAGGAAAGCTGGAAGATTCGAGGAAGCGAAAGCCGATCAGATGAAATGTCTTGAGCTCGGAGAACGCAGCGCTGATATCTACAACGAGCTCTCTATCGATGAGCTGGAATCAGGGGACAGGGAACTTGCGAAGACGTATCTGGAGACTGCTGCGGATCTCGATCCAGACAACCTCACAGTCGCGTCAAATCTCTCATTCCTCTACCTGCAGGACTCCCAGTACGATGAAGCGAGGGAGTACCTCGAGAAAGCCAGATTCCTTTCCGGAAGCGATGAGATAGTCAGGAATTTGATTGAAGAGTACGAGAAGAAGACCGGGGAGAAAATCGGGGAACTGATTCACGAGGAAATAGTCCACGATGACTCAAATCATGAAGATGAGGATGATGATGCCTACCAGAAGGAAATCGAGGAGATAGAAAAGGATGGTATCCCGGAAGAGGATGAATGCCATTGCCATCATCACCATCATGAGGAGGTATGATGATTTCCCATTCTGAAAAGGAAACAGAGGAGCTTGGAATGAAGTTCGGCAGCTCTCTCAGGCGGGGGGACCTTGTATCGCTTGTAGGGTCGCTCGGTGCAGGAAAGACAGTTTTCGCAAAAGGGATTGCAAAATCGCTCGGTATCTCCGAAGCCATAGTCTCCCCTACTTTCACGCTGGTACAGGAATACGAAGGGAGGGAGAAACTCTACCATCTCGATCTCTACAGGCTCTCGGGAGAAGACGAGTTCGAGTCGATGGGCGGTGAGGATTTTCTCTACCCCGATGGAATAACGCTGATTGAATGGGCGGAGAAGATCGAAGAGATGATGCCTTCCGATGCCTTCACTGTGACAATATCCATACTTTCCGATGGAACAAGGGATATCTCTATAAAAGGAGGAAGCCATGAATGTTCTCTTAGCTGACACATCGACCCAGATACTCTCACTGGCGCTTCTGACAGAAACCTCCTATGAGGAAAGGCTTGTCGATGGGCATTTTTCCCACTCAGAGGACCTGCTTCCGGAAATCCAGGAGCTATTGAAAAGGGCTGGAATCGAACTGAATGACCTCGAGCTTCTGATAGTCTCCAAAGGCCCTGGCTCATTCACGGGGCTTAGAATCGGTATGGCGTCGATGAAGGGAATAGCTTCAGCTCTTTCGATTCCGCTTGTCTCCGTCCCAACCCTAGATGCAATTGCAGAGACTGTCGGATTCTACCCCGGCGCAGTTCTCTCAGTAATAGATGCGAAGAGAAAGAAATTCTACCTTTCCATGAAAAAGAACGGAGAGACAATCATAGAGGACAGAGATGGGAACGCAGATGACATCCTGCCGGAGCTCAGGAGGGAGGATATCCCTGTTCTTGTAACAGGTCCTGACGCCCTCCTCTTCGCCGAAAGAATAGA
>CALXXO010000074.1 GCA_944392705.1 uncultured Spirochaetaceae bacterium | reverse complement strand
CGGATCTTGCTTTCGAGGAGTGGGTTACTACAACAGACACCGGAGTCATCCAGGATCTTCCTCAAAGCGTGGATGCATCTCTTTTCCTCTCTTTCGCCTGCGACGATAAAGATTGTCTTGGATACAGATGCCCCTATGCTTCGGAGTGCTTCTATTTCGGTGCGAGGAGAAAAGCACAGAAGGCCCGTGTGATCGTAACGAATCACCATCTCCTGCTACTGGATGCCAAGAACAGGTATGAAAGCTCCCTGGACTGGGAGGAAGATGCGGTCCTGCCATCATACTCTGTGGCAATAATGGATGAAGCCCATCATATCGAGAGCGAAGCAACAGATGTCCTTTCGAGAGTCTTCTCATCATCGAGGGCGGGCAGGATTCTCGATTACCTTACGAGGAAGGAGAAGCGCTTTGGCTCTTCATCGATCCTGGATTTCCTCTCAACCGAGGAGAAAGAGAAGGGTAGCGGCAAGAGGATAAAGAATGATATTGCACATCTGAGGACTATCCTCGATCAGTTCGATTCCGTCCTTTCACTGCTTCTTTCATCATCTCCCGACAAAGAAGTCCTCTTCACTCCCGAGTTCTACTCGCGATACTCTGATTCGATAAGAAGCGGGGAGGACGCCGCGGCGGAGATGCAGCGGATAGGGAATGCAATCGCTACAGGCTATAGCGACAAACCTTCGGAATCCAATGAGGTCTTTGTCGATTTGATCAAGCGTTATGGCGCTTCGCTTTCAATTCTTTCCGATACCCTCCGCGACTGGATGAGGTTTTCCTCATGGGATGATGAGATTCCTTATTCAGAGCAGGGCTATGATGGGAAGATCGAGATACATCTTGCACCGATGAATACAGGAAAGGTCCTCTCCGATGTTCTTGTTTCCAATCTCGATTCGATGATTTACTCCTCTGCCACTCTGAGTATCAACGGAAGCTTTGAATATTTCGAGAAGCGTTCCGGGCTCTGGGAGGAAAAGAGCAGGGTGAGATCTGGAATCTTCCCCTCTCCATTTGAATATGGCAAAAACCTCATGCTCCTTCTTCCTCGGGATGGTAATTCATTCTCAAACGAGAGCAGCGCAGAGTATTCAAGGTATGTATCGGAAGCGGTCGGGAGGGCTATAGAATCATCGGGAGGGGGAGCGCTTGTGCTTTTCACTTCGAAGAAGATGATGAAGGAAGTCTATATTAATCTGAAAGATCGTATAGATGACCTTATGATTCAGGACGACCGCATACCGCGTTCCCGTCTCCTTGAGAAATTCAGAAAGCACCGTGACAGCTCGCTCTTTGCAGTTTCATCTTTCTGGGAAGGTGTTGATGCCCCCGGTGATACATTGCGGCTGGTAATCATAGTGAAGCTTCCGTTCACAGTCCCATCGACGCCTATTGTCAAAGCGAGGTCGGAGGAGATGGAGAAAAGAGGGCTTTCCTCATTCATGGAGATGGTCGTGCCCGAAGCGACACTGCGCCTGAAGCAGGGGATAGGAAGACTGATCAGGAGCGAGAGCGATAAAGGAGTTGTGCTGATCCTCGACAGCAGGATCCTACGCAAGGGCTATGGAAGGATTATGATCTCATCATTGCCGGAGTGCTATATACCGGAGGATGCGCTTCTGGACAATCTGGGAGATAAAATCGAAAGATTCCTGTACTGATGAAAAAAGGAGCTGGCGTACAGCTCCTTTATGAATCTAAATGTCTGTCAGCGATTACTCGATAACAGCAAGGATATCAGCATAGTTGAGGATAAGGTAATCCTCTCCATTGTCCTTGATTGCAGTTCCAGCATACTTGTCGTGAAGGATTTCCTGTCCAGCCTTTACCTTGATAGTCTCATCATCGCCAACAGCAACGACAGTTGCGATCTGTGTCTTCTCCTGTGCTGTCTGTGGGATGAAGATGCCGGAAGCTGTCTTTTCCTCAACATCCTTAGCCTTTACAAGAACTCTGTCACCAAGTGGAATGATCTTCATGTTATCACCTCTGAAAAATTAAATAAGCCGATGGGCCAATATGGAATATACAAATGGATAGGGCAGAGGGCAAGTGGAATTGCGATATTCCCTGATTCTCTTAAGTTTTTTCCACTTTTGCTCTTCACTTTTTCTACACATTTATTATTTTACAGCTGAAGGTGAAGATATGGAAAAGGCAATGAGTCTTGTATTATATAAAGAAGGCAACAGGAAGGCGAGGATGCTTTCCTATTCTCAGGCTTTTGAGGATTATGTAGATGCCTTCCTTCCAAGACTTAGCGGAGTTGAATATACAGTTGAGTTTGTAAGCTTTTACAGATACCAGCTTGCTATGTATCTCAAGTCAAAGCCTGTATTCACACTCTCCCTTCCTGAAGGCGATATGATTTCAGATCTGATTAAAGATGCCTATGATGATTTCCTTCATGACCTCGAATCATCGCCTTTCAATATTACCGGTGAGGGCCGTACCAATCTGCTTGAGTCTGTGAAGATTTGTTTTCCGTGGCAGAATGACCCAGACTCCGTCTCCGATGCCCAGTGAGGGTCATTTTGTCCCATTGTCCATCATTTTTAGGCTGTGCGAGTCATTTTGACCCGTTTCTTCTATTGTCTACAAATAGTCTACATGATGATAATTTCTTTTAATATAATAAATTGTTGTAATTTATCATAGGTTGGCACGCTTCCTGCAATATTGTGAATGTATCCAGAAACCAAGGAGGATGACATGGAAGATGCAATCAGAAAAGAGATGATGGACAGCGACAATGAAGTGCTTTCGATTTATCTCAAGGAAATAAATAGGATTCCTCTTATCTCCCACGAAGAGGAGAGCGAGCTTGCTGTGAAGGCCAAGAATGGCGATAAGGCAGCACGCGAGAAGCTTCTCCGCGCAAACCTCCGTTTCGTCGTTTCTGTTGCGAAGAAGTTCCGTGGACAGGGGCTTCCCCTGTCGGATCTCATAAATGAGGGAAATATCGGACTGATTACTGCTCTCGACAAATTCGAACCGGAAAAGGGCTACCATTTCATTTCATATGCTGTTTGGTGGATCAGGCAGTCGATAATGAAAGCTATCTCTGAGAAGGGAAGGGCTGTGCGCCTTCCTCTCAACAGGTCGAATGAGCTCATGCAGATTCAGAAGGCCCAGAAAGCAATCATGCATGAGAAAGAGACTCAGGATCCCAGCGTTGAGGATATTGCAGAAGCAACTGGTCTCGATTCCAAGCTCATAAGCGATCTGCTTTCAGTCTCCGGTGAGATTGTCTCATTCGATAGCCCTGTGAAGAAGGGAGAGGATTCCGATTCCACATTCGGTGATTTCATCGAGGATGAATCAACAGGTCCTGAAGAGGAAGTCATCTCAAGCTCAATGAAGAGCGCAGTCCGCTCGCTTCTTTCTGTCCTTTCCGATAAGGAGAGAGACATAATCGAGATGCGCTTTGGTCTCAACAACAAGAAGCCAATGTCCCTGAAGGAAATCGGGGAAGTGTATGGTCTTACAAAGGAAAGGATCAGACAGATTGAGAAGAGGGCTCTTGAAAGACTCAGGATAGCTTCTGAGGAGAAGGATCTCGGAGTATACAGTACAGCTTGCTAAAGGTGAGGGCTTTCGGGCCCTCATTCATTTGTACTATGTTCCACTATATGTTTCTTGAGTGCCTGGAAAGTCTCGTCTGAAATAACGTGCTCGATTCTGCAGGCATCGCTCTGGGCGGTTGATGGTGATACGCCTATTGCTTCCAGGCATTTTGTCAGGACCTTGTGCCGTTCATAGATTATCTCTGCAATCTCCCGGCCCTTTTCCAGCAGCTTTATATTCCCTGTATCGGGATTTATTGAGATATATCCATTTTCTTTCAGATTCTTCATCGCCCTGCTTATCGATGGCTTTGAAAAACCCATCGCGTCTGCAACATCAATGGACCGTACTATCTCACGGTTCTCAGAGAGCCTGAGGATTGTTTCGAGGTACATCTCGCCAGATTCATGCATATTCATAGTTTGCATTATAACGTAAATGGCGAATGGAAAGAACAGAGAGTTTTTCTGTTTTTGCAGATAGTCATCCCGTACGGTCAAATTAATGAAAACATTTTGCTCCGAGTTGTTGACTGCTAACCTTAATTAGCGTAGACTAACCACGGTTAGCAAAAGCTAATCACCGGAGGAATATGATGCCGCTATCGATGATCGGACTTGGGAAAAGCGGGAAAATCCAGAAGATAACAGGATCGGGAGAAGTCAGGAGATTCCTTTCGAATCTTGGATTTGTCGAGGGTAGGGAGGTCAGCGTTCTCTCTGACCTCGGAGGGGATGTCATTGTTGGCATCCTCGATTCACGCATTGCAATTAACAGGGAGATGGCTCGCCACATTTATGTGTGAGCGCCCTGAGGGAGGATATATGACACTGGGAGAAGCTCAGATTGGCAGTACTGTCACTGTGCTGAAAATCGAAGGGGATGGGGCTTATAAACGCCGCATCATGGATATGGGAATAACCAAAGGAACGGAACTGTTCATCAGGAAAGTCGCACCCCTGGGGGATCCTGTGGAGATAACTGTTCGCGGCTATGAGCTCAGCGTCAGAAAGAACGATGCATCCTGCGTGATTGTCAGTGGGGAGGGAGTATGAGTATCAGGATAGCACTTGCAGGCAACCCCAACTGCGGAAAGACAACTATGTTCAACGCGCTTACTGGTGCAAACCAGTATGTCGGTAACTGGCCGGGTGTAACGGTCGAGAAGAAAGAGGGGCGGATCAAGGACAAGAAACATGGCGATATAATCGTCACGGACCTTCCTGGAATCTATTCCCTTTCTCCTTATACTCTTGAGGAGGTCGTAAGCCGCGATTATATCCTCAAGGAGAATCCGGATGTTATTGTTGACCTCGTCGATGCGACCAATATCGAGAGGAATCTGTATCTTACGACACAGCTTATAGAAACAGGTACACCTGTCGTAATTGCGCTGAATATGGCGGATCTCATCGAAAAGAGAGGTCTTAAGATTGATACCAGAAGGCTTTCAATGCTGATGGGCTGTCCTGTTGTCGAGACAAGTGCGCTCAAGAAGTCAGGATTGGATGAGCTTATCGCGACAGCCGTGAAGATTGCCAGCAAAAAGGAAATCAAGAAGCAAGAGGATGTTTTCTCCTCGGAAATCGAGAAGGCAGTAGCTTCTGTCGAGGGCCTTCTTCCTGCATCCATTCCCGAAGGAAAGAAAAGATGGTATTCGGTCAAGTTGCTCGAGAATGATGAGAAAGTGCTTTCGGAAATTCATCTTTCAGGAGAGGGTGTAAGCAAGGTCAAAGCGCTAAGGGATGATATCGAGAGGATCCACGATGATTCGATGGAATCGATAGTCACTGATGAACGCTATAAATACATTCAGAAGATTGTCAAAACAACTGTGACTAAGAAAGGCGAGAAGCTTACGGTTTCCGACAAGATAGACAGGATTGTTACAAACAGAATCCTCGGTATCCCGATTTTTGTCCTGGTCATGTTCGTCGTATACTATATTTCCGTCACTACAGTCGGAACATGGGTGACGGACTGGACAAACGATACCTTCGGTGGATGGGTTTCAGAGCTCTTCTCCTCTGGGCTTGCAGCAATCGGGGCAGGGGAACTTGTTACAAGTCTTGTTGTCGATGGTATCATCGGCGGTCTTGTGGCTGTCCTTGGCTTTGTTCCTCAGATGGCTATTCTCTTCCTCTTCCTTTCAATTCTTGAGGATTGCGGCTACATGGTGCGTATCGCATTCGTTATGGATAGGGTATTCAGGCACTTCGGTCTTTCCGGAAAAAGCTTCATACCTCTTCTCATTTCCTCAGGTTGCGGTATTCCAGGCATCATGGCATCCAGGACAATCGAGCAGGATAATGACAGAAGGCTCACGATAATGACTGCTACATTCGTTCCCTGCGGAGCTAAGCTGCCTGTAATAGCGCTTATGGCTGGAGTCATTGCTGGTGCCAGCATGGGATACGCAGAAGCGGCATGGGTTGCTCCTGCTATGTACTTCATAGGAATTGCCGCAGTGCTTGTTTCTGCGATAATCCTCAAGAAGACAAAGCCGTTCAGCGGTAAGCCTGCACCATTTGTCATGGAGCTTCCTGCATACCATATTCCATCTGCAAAGACCGTTCTCCTTCATGTATGGGAGAGACTGAAGGGCTTCATCGTAAAGGCTGGAACGATTCTCTTTCTTGCCTGTGTCGTTATGTGGTTCCTCTCCGGTTTTGGATTCGGTCCTGATGGATTTGGAATCGTTGCGGATTCCAATGATTCGCTTCTTGCAGCAATCGGAGGAATCATCGCACCGCTTTTTGCACCTCTTGGATTCGGAGAGTGGCAGCCAGTTGCAGCATCCCTTTCCGGTTTCACTGCAAAGGAAGCGATTGTATCCACGATGGGAGTGCTTGCAAATGTTGCAGGGGACGTAGAGGATGCCGCTAATGTAGCATCGGGTGTCGCAATCTGGTTCCCAAGCGCAATTGCTGCATTCAGCTTCCTCATTTTCAACCTCCTTGATTCTCCATGCCTTGCGGCTATTGCGACAATGGCACAGCAGCTTCAGTCGAGGAAGTGGTTCTGGTTCGCGATAATCTTCCAGAATGTATTTGCTTATGTTGTCTCTTTGATGGTTTATCAGATAGGAACATTCATCATGGGAGGTGGATTCGGTATTGGCACAGCCGTTGCCTTCGTCCTTCTTGCAGTTATGCTCTACCTGCTGTTCCGCCCGGATCCATATAAGGATCTCAAGGTTTATTCCAGGCGCTCTCTGGAGGTAGCAAGCTGATGATTGACTTTCTTATTCTGCTTCTTGTCGCATCATACTCTCTCTTCCTTGTTGTTCGTATGGCGAGGAAGAGAAGGAATGCGAAGATATCCGGATGTGGCTGCTGCGGCAGCTGCTCTGGATGCACAGGCTGCTCAGCTTCATCAATTGATAAACTGATAAAAGAAGCACAGGAGAAGGGAAGATGAATGGCTCGGGTGGGGCTTCCATGTTCTATCTTGTAGTGATCTTTCTAATCCTCTATGCAGTCGGAATGAGTCTTTATCTCATTGTGCAGCGAATCAGGAAAGCCTGGAGGAACAAGGGAAATGGTTGATGGTCTTATTATTCTCATCGTCATTGTGCTTCTTTTCTTTGCTATGAAAGGCAGTGTGAAGCATTTCAAAGGAGAGGGGGCCTGCTGTGGCGGCTCCCATTCTTCAGAGAAAGCAGAGGAAAAGCATCTGAATGGTCCAGTAACGGCCAGACGCAGTATTGTCATTGATGGTATGCACTGCTCAAACTGCGCGCATCGGGTGCAGGAGGCAATCAATAAGATTGACGGTGCTTCCGCAACTGTGGATTTCAACAGCGGCAGGGCAATTGTCAGCATGGATAGGACTATAGATGATATAGAGTTAAGAAAGGCTGTGAAGGATGCCGGATATACTGTGCGTTCTATCGCCCCGCTTTGATTCTTTTGCTGTTCGCCTATATCTTTCCCGGAGAAATCCGGGAATTCTCTTTATAAATGGAACAATGTTTCATTTTACTAGCACTAATTTACTGTTATATTAGAAGTTATATTTGCTTTTCTGATTGACCATCCTTCCCCGAATGGATAACATTTACCCGAAAAATACAGAATAGGAAGAAGAAAATGGCAGAAAAAAAGTATGTTTATTTCTTTGGAGATGGTAAGGCTGAGGGAAGAGCCGATATGAAGGATCTTCTCGGCGGCAAGGGTGCAAATCTTGCTGATATGACATCTATCGGCCTTCCTGTACCTCCTGGATTCACAATCACAACAGAAGCTTGCGCATACTGGGATCAGCATAAGGCATACCCAGAAGGAATGAGGGAAGAGGTTCTTGCAAATCTCAGGAAACTTGAGGACATGATGGGCGCCAAGCTTGGCGACAAGGATAACCCTCTTCTCGTCTCTGTCCGCTCCGGTGCTGCACAGTCCATGCCTGGTATGATGGATACAGTTCTCAACCTTGGTCTCAATCCTGATTCACTTCAGGCTCTTATAAAGAAGACAGGCAACGAGCGTTTTGCATGGGACAGTTACAGACGTTTCATCCAGATGTTCGGCGATGTTGTAATGGGTGTTCCTCACTCAAGCTTCGAATATGCGCTCCAGTCCGTAAAGGATGAGAATGGCAAGCAGTTCGATACAGAGCTCGATGTAGACAACCTCAAGGAAGTCATCAAGCGCTACAACATAATCTATAAGAAGGCAACAGGCGAGGATTTCCCGACAGATCCTGAGTACCAGCTTTTCAAGACAATCGATGCAGTTTTCCGCTCCTGGAATAATGACAGAGCTATCAAGTACAGGCTCATGAATGATATCCGTGGGCTTCTCGGAACAGCTGTAAATGTTCAGTCGATGGTATTCGGAAACATGGGAGAAACATCTGGTACAGGTGTTGCATTCACACGTGACCCGTCTTCCGGAGAGAACAAGTTCTTCGGCGAGTATCTTATGAATGCACAGGGCGAGGATGTTGTTGCAGGTATCCGCACGCCGCAGAAGATAGATACTCTCATGAAGGCAAATCCTGATGTTTATGAGCAGCTCTGCAAGATCCGTGAGATTCTTGAGAAGCACTATCATGATATGCAGGATATCGAGTTCACAATCCAGGAAGGCAAGCTCTATATGCTCCAGACAAGGAACGGAAAGAGAACTATCTTCGCATGGCTCAGAAGCCAGGTCGAAATGGTCGAGGAAGGCCTTATCGACAAGAAGACAGCTGTATCCCGTGTTCCTGCATCGGAGTTCAACAAGCTCTTCGCTCCTATTCTTGATAATAACTATATCCGCGACCTTGGACTCAAGGAAGCAACACATGGTCTCAACGCTTCCCCAGGAGGAGCTTGTGGTCAGATTTACTTCACAGCTGCAGAAGCTGAGGAAGCTGCTGCAATGGGTAAGGATGTTCTTCTTGTCCGTACAGAGACATCCCCTGAGGATATCGGAGGAATGGCAGTATCCAAGGGTATTGTCACCTGCCGCGGTGGTATGACAAGCCATGCAGCCGTTGTTGCTCGTGGTATGGGATGCCCATGTGTTTCCGGCTGTGGCGAGATTCATGTAGATGAGTTCAAGAAGACTCTTGAAATCAATGGACAGATCCTCTCCGAGGGCGACTATATGTCAATCGATGGATTCACAGGTGCTGTATATGCACAGAAGATTCCTGTAAAGCCATCTGAGATCATGCAGGTTCT
>CALXXO010000073.1 GCA_944392705.1 uncultured Spirochaetaceae bacterium | reverse complement strand
CACAAGTACAAGGATGAGAAGACATGCGGCATCATCGAGAGCGACAAGGCTTTCGGTATCGAGAAGATTGCAGAGCCGAAGGGAGTCATCTGCGGTATCATCCCTACAACAAACCCTACATCAACAGCTATCTTCAAATCCCTTATCGCACTCAAGACAAGGAATGCTATCATCTTCTCGCCGCATCCAAGAGCAAAGAAGTGTACTTGTGACGCAGCCCGCCTTGTACGCGATGCAGCAGTTGCAGCAGGAGCTCCAGAGGACATCATCGGATTTATCGAAGAGCCTACAATGGAGAAGACAGACTACCTGATGAAGCATCCTCTCATCAACCTCATCCTTGCAACAGGCGGTCCAGGAATGGTCAAGTCAGCCTACTCCTCCGGAAAGCCAGCAATCGGTGTAGGTGCAGGTAACACACCAGCTCTTCTCGACAAGAACTGCAATATAAAGATGGCAGTAGCATCGATTCTCATGTCCAAGACATTTGATAACGGTGTTGTATGTGCATCCGAGCAGTGTGTCGTTGTCCATAAGGATATCTACTCTGAGGTAAAGAAGGAATTCAAGGAGCAGGGTGCACACTTCCTTACAAAGGAAGAGCTTTCACTGCTTGAACCAATCATCCTCGATCCGAAGAGAGGTTCTGTAAATCCAAAGATCGTAGGACAGCCAGCTTATAAGATTGCGGAAATCGCAGGTTTCAAGGTGCCTGAATCCACAAAGGTTCTCATCGGAGAGGTAAAGAGAGTCGCTGCGGACGAGCCATTTGCCCACGAGAAGCTCTCCCCTGTTCTTGGTATGTATTCATGCAACAACTTCGGAGAAGGCGCTGCAATGGCCGCAGATCTCATCGCTCTCGGCGGTTTCGGCCATACTTCAGTCCTTTACTGCGACGAGAAGGAGCAGGACAAGATTGATGCATATGGAAAGGCTGTTAAGACAAGCCGTATCCTGATCAATATGCCTGCATCCCAGGGTGCTATCGGTGATATCTACAACTTCCGCCTTGAGCCATCTCTCACACTTGGCTGTGGAAGCTGGGGTAACAACTCAATTTCCGAGAACGTTGGTCCTAAGCACCTTCTGAATATCAAGACAGTTGCAGAGAGGAGGGAAAATATGCTCTGGTTCAGGCTTCCGCCTAAGGTGTACTTCAAGTATGGTTGTCTTCCTGTCGCTCTTCAGGAACTGGAGAACAAGAAGAGAGCATTCATTGTAACAGACAGCTTCCTCTTCTCTTCAGGAATGATTGACCGCATCACAGAGACTCTCAACCAGATGGGCGTTGAGACAGAGGTATTCCACCAGGTCAAGCCGGACCCGACACTCGGAACAATCAATACAGCTATGGAGCTTATCAACGCTTACAAGCCAGATGTGTTCATTGCAGTCGGCGGTGGTTCTCCAATGGATGCCGCAAAGATCATGTGGCTGCTTTATGAGCATCCGGAAGTAAGCTTCCAGGGTCTTGCCCTCAGGTTCATGGATATCAGGAAGAGAATCTATTCATTCCCGAACATGGGAAAGAAGGCAGAGCTCGTATGTATTCCTACAACATCCGGAACAGGATCTGAGGTGACACCATTTGCAATCATCACAGATGAGCAGACAGGAATGAAGTGGGCAATCTCAGATTACGCTCTCACACCATCAATGGCAATTGTCGACAGCGAGCTTGCTATCGGACAGCCAAAGGGACTTACAGCTTCCTGCGGTATCGACGTCCTCACACACGCTCTTGAGTCGCTTGTATCCTCGATGTGCACAGATTACACAGCACCGCTTTCGCTTGAAGCTGCTAGAATCATCTTCAAGTATCTGCCACGCGCTTATGCTGACGGAACTGACAAGAAGGCAAGAGAGAAAGTACACGATGCTGCAACAATGGCTGGTATGGCTTTCGCTAACGCATTCCTCGGTGTATGCCACTCAATGGCTCACAAGCTCGGAGCTGCATTCCACGTTCCACATGGAATGGCAAATGCGCTTCTGCTTACAAACGTCATCCGCTTCAATGCAAATGACACACCGACAAAGCAGGCTTCATTCCCGCAGTATGAGTACCCATCAGTAATCTCACGCTATGCACGTGCTGCTGATTACATCTCGATGGCTCTCAACGATACAAAGAATACTGATTATATTGTCACAACACCGAAGATGAGCATGGAAGAGAAGGTACAGGTACTTATCGATGGTATCGAGAAGCTCAAGAAAGAGCTTGGAATCCCAGCTTCCATCAAGGAATGGGGCGTCGATGAAGCAGAGTTCCTTGCACAGGTTGATGAGCTTTCAGTAAAGGCTTTCGATGACCAGTGTACAGGATCCAACCCACGCTACCCTCTCATCAGCCAGATCAAGCAGCTCTATCTCGACTCCTTCTACGGAAGAGAATGGAAGGAAACAAACTGATCAGCAATCAGTAAGAAAGAACTCCCTTTGGGCAATGCCTGAAGGGAGTTTTTAGTTCTCAAAAGGAAAATAGTCGTTGCCACAACCGGCAACGGCTTTTTTTCAGTTTTCCAACGGTATTTCTTGGAAACCTATCATATCAGAGATTGAAGCACCAGGCGCGACCATCGGGTATACCTTATCATCCGTCGGTATTATGGCTTCAACAACAACAGCTTCACCAAGCTCTACTGCCTTTCTGAGAACGTCTTCCGGATTATCTTCCGGCATAATCCTCAATCCTTTGACACCATAAGCTTCAGCAAGCTTTACCCAGTCAAGAGGTGTATCGAGCGTGGTCTCCGAGTAATGTCCATCGTAGAAAAGAGTCTGCCACTGTCTGACCATTCCCAATGCGTGGTTGTTCATTATCAGGATGATGACAGGAAGCCTATAACGCGCTATAGTCGCCAGCTCATTGGCATTCATCCTGAAAGAACCATCACCTGCAATGTTTATGACTCTCTTATCGGGATGCGACACCTGGGTTCCTATAGCAGCTCCGGTTCCATAGCCCATCGTTCCAAGGCCACCGGATGTGAGGAAATGCCTTGGCTCCCTTGAATGGAGGAACTGGGCAGCCCACATCTGATGCTGTCCGACTTCCGTAGTGACATAGCCATCCTTCGGGAAGACCTTATCAAGGGCTTCGAGAATCTCCTTCGGCCTTGCTGCATCGGATGCGACCTTGACAGGGAAACGCTTCCTGCCAGTCTCGACAGTAGCCATCCATTCGCTGTGATCGAGCTTCTTCCCGATTCTCTTCATGATTTCCCTGAGAGCAACCTTAACATCAGCAACAACATGAACCGATGAGATGATGTTCTTATTGAATTCCGCAGGATCAACATCAATCTGCAAGATCTTAGCCTGCTTTGCGAAAGTCGAACCATTAGAAATTACCCTATCGGAGAATCTTGCACCGATTACTATCAGGAGATCGCATTTGTTTATGGAAAGGTTCGAAAGCCTGGTACCATGCATTCCGATCATACCGGTGAAACGCTTTGATGATGAATCAATAGCACCAAGTCCCATGAGAGAAGAACCGACAGGAGCATCGATAAGATCTGCAAACTCCCTGAGCTCTTCTGAAGCATCGGCTCTGATGACACCGCCACCGATATAACACATAGGGCGCTTCGACTTCAGAATCATCGAGACAGCTTCATCGAGGTCTTTGTCGCGGAGACGTACCTGCACAGGAGCAGGTTCATCCACTTTCCTTGACTCGAACTCATACTCACCCACCTGTATATCCTTGGGGATATCGATGAGGACAGGACCTGGACGACCTTCTTTCGCAATCTTGAAAGCTTCTCTGATTATATCAGCAAGATCGGCTATATCCTTTACGATATAGTTATGCTTGGTGACAGTCAGCGTAATGCCCCGGATATCAACCTCTTGGAAACTATCTCTTCCAAGAAGAGAGAGGGGCACGTTCCCAGTTATTGCAATCATCGGCACAGAGTCCATATAAGCTGTAGCCAGACCTGTTACGAGGTTTGTAGCCCCAGGTCCTGATGTGGCTATACAGACTCCAACCTTTCCTGTTGATCTCGAATAGCCGTCAGCTGCATGGCTTGCCCCCTGCTCATGCGCAGTGAGGATGTGCCGGATTCTTCCCCTGTTCTTATAAAGCGCGTCGTAGAGGGGGATTACCTGTCCTCCAGGATATCCGAAGACTGTATCAACCCCTTCTTCGATCAGGCATTCAACGATTATTTCTGCTCCTGTAATCTTCACTTCCTTAGTCCTCCAGAACTATTGCACCCTGGCGGGCAGATGTAACGTGCTTTGAATATCTGTAAAGGTATCCCGATTTGATAGGAGACTCATGTACAGGAAGATTCTTCCTTCTCTCCTCGAGCGTCTTCTCATCGACACAGAGATCCAGGCGTCCAGATGGTATATCAATCGAAATCTCATCGCCTTCTTCGACCAGCGCTATAGGACCGCCAGATGCTGCTTCCGGAGAAACGTGTCCGATTGAAGCTCCTCTTGTCGCGCCGGAGAATCTTCCATCTGTGATGAGTGCAACTGTCTTATCCAGCCCCATGCCAGCAATTGCAGATGTAGGGCTCAGCATCTCGCGCATTCCAGGGCCGCCTTTTGGTCCCTCATAGCGGATGATAATCACATCGCCCGGGTTTATCTTCTTGCCGAATATCGCGGCAATTGCTTCCTCTTCGCTGTTGAAGACTCTTGCAGGTCCTTTATGAACGAACATCTCAGGAGCGACTGCGCTTCTCTTAACAACAGCCCCTTCCGGAGCAAGAGAACCTTTAAGTACTGCAATTCCACCTGTTGGCGAATAGGGATTATCGATAGGTCTTATAACCTCAGGGTCGGTATTCCTTGCTTTTTCAACCGATTTACCGATAGCTTCTCCTGTAACTGTCAGAAGTGAGAGGTCCAGGAGATCTTTCTTCGAAAGTTCCTTCATGACAGCCATTACACCGCCGGCCTCATAAAGATCCTCCATATGATGAGGTCCCGCTGGGGCAAGATGACAAAGGTTAGGTACCTTTGCAGAGATATCATTTGCCTGGAAGATATCAATCTCAACCCCTGCTTCATGAGCTATTGCAGGAAGGTGGAGCATCGTGTTTGTGGAACAGCCCAGGGCCATATCGACTTTAAGGGCATTCACGAATGCTTTCTCAGTCATGATCTGGCGAGCCGTGATTCCCTTCTTGAGAAGCTCCATCACCTGATACCCCGCTTCCTTTGCAAGCCTGAGACGCTCCGAATAGACTGCTGGAATCGTTCCATTTCCTGGCAATCCCATTCCGATTGCTTCTGTAAGGCAGTTCATCGAATTTGCCGTATACATACCAGAGCATGATCCACAGGATGGACAGGCGCTGTTCTCCCAATCCAGAAGCTCTTCATCGTTCATCGTTCCAGCGGCGTGCTTTCCGACGGCTTCGAACATTGAGGAAAGGGACATTCCCCTTTTGTCCCCGCCCTTTACATGACCGGCGAGCATAGGCCCACCGGAAACAAAGATGGATGGAAGATCAAGGCGTGCGGCAGCCATGAGCATTCCGGGGACAATCTTGTCACAGTTGGGGATGAATACAAGGGCATCGAAAGGATGCGCTGTAGCCATAACCTCTATCGAATCAGCGATAAGCTCGCGGGATGCAAGGGAATACTTCATGCCCTTGTGCCCCATTGCAATGCCATCGCACACACCGATTACAGGGAACACAACTGGATTTCCACCATTCTCCCTCACACCGGCCTTCACCGCATCGGCTATCAGCTGAAGCTGCATATGGCCGGGGATTATCTCATTCTGGGCGGATACTATGCCTATTGTAGGCATAGCAATCTCCCTGTCAGTCCAGCCAAGCGCTTTCATCAAGGATCTATGCGGAGCTTTATCGACTCCCTTCTTCATTCCATCTGATCTCATCCAATCCTCCTGATTATCTCATCACCGCATTCGGTTGTACCGATTGCCTTCTCACCTTCTGCTGCGATATCGCGTGTCCTGATACCATCGGAGAGCGCGGAAGCCACCGCATTCTCAATAGCTTTAGCTTCATCTTCAAGTGAGAATGAATACCTGAACATCATAGCAGCGGATAGTATCGTGGCTATCGGGTTCGCGATATTCTTTCCCGCAATATCCGGAGCAGATCCATGGATAGGCTCATACATTCCGAATTTATCGTCCCTCAGAGATGCAGATGCCAGCATTCCGATTGACCCTGTAATCATGGAAGCTTCATCGGAAAGAATGTCACCGAACATATTCTCTGTGAGAAGAACATCGAAGTGTTTCGGATCCCTCACGAGCTGCATCGAGGCATTATCGACATACATGAAGTCGAGCGAGATATCATCATATTCCCTTGCAATCTCCGATACGGTCTCCCTCCAGAGCCTGGAGGTCTCGAGCACATTGGCCTTATCGACGACGGTGACACGCTTTTTCCTGATTCTTGCAGCTTCGAAAGCCTTGCGTGCAATTCTCTCGATTTCAGGAACGGAATAACGCATTACATCATATGCACTCTTTCCATCATTGCTCCTGCCCTTCTCTCCAAAATAGATTCCGCCCGTGAGCTCCCTAACAACGAGAAGGTCAACTCCTTCACTGATTACAGAAGGCTTCAGAGGGGAAGCATCTGAGAGCTCCGGATAAATGACGGCAGGGCGCAGATTACAGAAAAGCCCCAGCCCGCTTCTAAGCCCGAGCAGAGCTTTCTCAGGTCTAAGGTTGCCAGGAACATGATCCCATTTCGGTCCACCAACAGCTCCGAGAAGAACAGCATCGGATTCTGCCGCAGTCTGAAGCGCATCTTCTGTCAATGGTACCTTATACTTGTCTATTGATACCCCGCCGGCATCCACCTCGCGGTAAGAGACGGTATGTCCATAGACTTTTGCAACCTTGTCGATTGTCTTTACAGCTTCCTTTACAATATCTGGACCGATACCATCTCCAGGCACCAGCGCTATATGCATCTCCATTAGTAATTCTCCTTGATATACGGGATTAGCCCACCGCTCTCGATAAGGTTCTGCATGAATGGTGGGAATGGCTCAGCCTTGTATTCCTTTCCAGTTGTCTCATCGAGAATAACGCCTGAAGAGAAATCGACGGAGACTTTATCGCCTGCCTTAATCTCTGCAGAAGCTTCCGGACACTCCAGGATAGGCAATCCTATGTTTATGGAATTGCGGAAGAATATCCGAGCAAAAGTGGAAGCAATCACACAGCTCACGCCGGATTCCTTTATAGCAATCGGAGCGTGCTCCCTAGATGAACCGCATCCGAAATTCTTTCCAGCAACAATTATGTCCCCTTTCTCAACTTTGCTGACGAAAGAGCTGTCAATATCCTCCATACAGTGTGAAGCCAGCTCCTTCCTGTCCGAAGTGTTGAGATACCTGGCCGGAATGATTACATCTGTATCTACATTGTCACCATAGCGGAAAACTTTTCCCTCAGCCTTCATAACCGACCTCCTCCGGATCTGCGATATAACCCATCACAGCGCTTGCAGCGGCTGTTTCAGGGGATGCAAGATAAACCTCGCTCTTGACGTGTCCCATTCTTCCTACGAAATTGCGGTTCGTGGTTGATACACATCTCTCACCTTCGGAGAGGATTCCCATATACCCACCAAGACAAGGGCCGCACGTTGGAGTCGAAACAACACAGCCGGATTCCACGAAGATATCGAAAAGGCCTTCATGCATGGCTTCAAGCCATATTCTCTGAGTAGCTGGGATGATTATACATCTGACGCCATCTGCGATTTTCCTTCCTTTCAGTACTCTTGCCGCAGCTTCAAGATCGGAGAGACGGCCGTTTGTACAGCTTCCGATTACGACCTGATCTATCTTTATATCCTTACCATCCTTTGCCCTGTGAGTGTTCTCAGGCAGATGAGGATAAGATACTGTCGGATCAATCTTCGAGAGATCTATATCAATAGTCTTCTCATACTCTGCATCTGGGTCAGATACAAAGATCTTCGGCTCCTTTGCGCCGTGCTCCTTGAGATACTCGAGCGTTCTGTCATCGACGGGGAATATTCCGTTCTTCGCACCTGCTTCAATAGCCATATTCGCGATTGTGAATCTATCGTCCATCGTAAGGCTATGAACTCCGGGACCGGAGAACTCCATGGACCTGTAAAGAGCACCATCGACACCAATCATGCCGATAATGGTGAGAATCAGGTCCTTTCCTGAGACATGATTCCTCAAAGCCCCTGTCAAGTTGAAACGAATTGATGAAGGAACCTTGAACCAGGCCTTTCCGATAGCCATTCCTGCAGCCATATCGGTGGAACCAACACCCGTGGAAAATGCACCAAGCGCACCATATGTACAGGTATGGCTGTCAGCTCCAATTACAGTATCGCCGGCTGTAACAAGTCCTTTTTCCGGGAGCAGTGCGTGCTCTATGCCTACCCTTCCTACTTCAAAGTAGTTAGTGATATCCTCTTTCCGTGCAAACGCCCTGACACAGGCACACTGTTCAGCAGCTTTTATATCCTTGTTAGGAGTGAAGTGATCGGGAACAAGGGCAATCCTGTCCTTGTTGAAGACATGATCCTTTCCGAACTTCGGAAACTCCTTTATTGCTACAGGGCTTGTGATGTCATTGCCCAGTACCATATCGAGATCTGCCATTATGAGCTGCCCTGGATGAACTTCATCCAGGCCTGCTGCATGGGCAAGAATCTTCTCAGTCATAGTCATTGCCATCACTGAATCTCCTTATCTGTATGACCAACGAGCATATCGTTGTCGAATGAAAGCGATGAAATCTTGTTCTTGCCGGATATCGAGGAACTCTCACCTTCCAGCATACGGTTGACAGCATTAAGACAGGCAAGTATCGAAGCTTCGATAACATCCGTGGAGACACCGCGACCTCGATACACACCACTGCCATCGGAAATCTTCACAAGGGCCTCTCCAAGAGCATCTCGATGCTCTGTGACAGCCTGAAGCTGATAGTCATCGAGGGAGAATGGATGGTGGATTATCTTCTCTACCGCACGTAGGGAGGCATATACCGGGCCTGTACCGGATGCCACGCCCTCAACAACCTTGTCTCCATTCTTCAATGCAATACAAGCTGTAGAGGTTATCTTATTGCCGCTGTTCACAACGTAGGAAGAAAGAGACCATGTCTGCTTAGTGACAGCTTCAGTTGATTCAACAAGTGCAACTATATCCCTGTCGCTTACGTTCTTCTTCCTGTCGCAGAGGTTCTTGAACTCCTCGAACAACCTTGCAATCTCTGCTTCCGGAAGGACGTAT
>CALXXO010000072.1 GCA_944392705.1 uncultured Spirochaetaceae bacterium | reverse complement strand
ATAGGTACTAAGAAGATAGTGGATACCCCAGAGAAAGCAGTTAAAGCCATTGCTAAGAAAATATCTAGTTCAGATATGGAAGAGCTTTCCTCTCCAATTATAGAACCTACGATACCTCCAATGGAGGCAAGGACGTCTGTGGCGTCGTTTTTCAAAGCCCCGGAGTTAGTTGAACCTGAAATAGTGGTAGCTCCGCTAGCCCCAATCAATCCAGCTATTCCTCCGATATTCACATCTCCATAAGTACTACTGTCCGAGTTCCCGCTAAAGGATTCTATACTCTCGACAGTGCCTGCATTATGACAGTCGGTAATACTTCCTTTTCCTCCGTTATACCAGAAATCACCGATGATTCCGCCTGCGAATATGGTACCTTTTACATTGCCTTCATTTGTACAACCAATGATTTCCATTTCTGTCTGGTTATCACCAACTATACCACCAGCGACCATTCCCTCTGCAGAACCATAATTATTGCAATCCTCTATTACTATATAGCCATTTGCTGTTGTTGAAAGGATTCCACCAGATGTTCCGTATGTATTTGAAGCACCATATTTATCCCCTTTCATTTCAGTAGACACATCTGCATAGTTTTCACAGTCTATGATTCTGTTTGGATTATCCTTGGTTCCTCCAGAGGTTCTTGCAACAATGCCCGAGACTCTGACGGGGCTTGTAATTGTTCCCTCTTTAACTGTGACGTTCTCTACAGTTCCACCATTCATGAGATTGCCGACAGCTACTGAAATCATCCTTTGATTAGCTCTATCTTCAGAAACTTCTTCATCGATATTTACATCATAATCTTCGAATGTGATATTCTTGACAGTTCCTCCATCAACTGCGGTGAAGAAAGCTGAGAAATATCTGTTTCCTTCATCATCGAAGACACCTGCTTTTTCATTGCTGAACCCAATGATTGTATTATTTCCTCCATCAAAAGTACCTTTGAATGGTGTCCCGTTGCTACCAATCGGATCCCAGTCGAAACCAGAGAGATCGATAGACTCTGACAGATATATTGTCTTATCTTCGAAAGTATTGCCTTTGTTTACGAGTTCACTCAATCCGGCAAGCTCGTCTGGTGTATCAAGATCAAAGGCATTTGCATTTTCGATATACCAGGTTGTATCGCTTGTTCCATTCCATTTAACAGGTTCTTTGTCCTGCTGCATTGTTGGTGGGAATGGTACCCATACTATTTGTCTACACGATGAGAAAAGGAGAAGAAGGAGTACCCCCCCCCATACAGAAAATCCGACATTTGTTTGTTTTTGAAGCAGATCTCATAAATCCTCCAATACAGAAGTATATCAGGATGTTTCAGAGTGTCTATGGTTCGCATACCTCTCTGATACAGGTTGAGTAATTTTCTCTTTATCAAGCCTGTATACAGAATGAAATTATTTTCTTTTTGAATGAGAGTGGGCGATAGTAAATGTTTTAGAGCTAATCAGTTGATTTTCAGTTGATAATCAGGTGATAAAAATAGCTATTTACTTATATTATAAGGAATATAATCAGTTGAATTTTTTAATTTGCAGTTGATTTGCGGTTGAAAATACTTATTTCACCCTTAATTTCACCACAGCAGAAGGCTTGGGGCAGATTAGATTGCTTATGGATAGATTGACCGAACTTTTCAGCAAGAAGAATTAATTCGGGTGAATTATAATCTTATTTTCTTGTATTATAAGAAATATAAGCAGTTGAATTTTTAAATTTACAGTTGATTTGCGATTGAAATAGGATTTTAAAAACCTCAAGCAGCAATGAATTGGTGTTGCTTTTGTATTGCATGATTTCTCATTTGTATTTCCTGTTGAAGAAACAAGAAAGACCTGAAAACAATAATCTCGACTTAACGAAAGCGGAATAATGTGCGTAGAATATAAGCGCTAATATATCCGTATTGGAGGTGGAAATATGGCAACAGGAAAGGTAAATGGGGATTTTATCCTCAAAATCCTTGTAGGTATTCTTTTCGTAGTGATTGGAATCCAGGGAATTGCCGGTTTTGGCGGCAATGCAATCTATGATGAGCTGGATGAAGCATTTGAAATCATCGTTGGTGTTGTGCTTCTTGTAGCAGGACTTCTTCTGATAGTCCCTTCATTCATCGGTGGTATCAAGGCATCGTTTGTGAAGATTTCCACGCTGGTTGTTCTTGTCGCATGGATTATCTTCATCATTCTCGAGGACTTTGTTTATGGAATGAGCGGACTCAATGGTGATGAGTGGTTCCTGTGGCTTGAGGATCTTGTATATCATCTTCTGATTCTTTACTGCATCTACCGTGTAGCAACACCAGCTGTCCGCAAACTCGGAAATAAATAATCAGCGCTGTCTCTGGATGCCTTTCTTGGGGCACCTTCCGTTTTCTGGACACATTGAACAGAAAGGAGAGACAGGAGTACAGATTTTCTGCCCATAGCGTACGAGTAGCTCGTTGAGAGGTATCCAGAAACGCCTGGGCAGAATTTCTCTCAGTTTCTTCTCTGTTTCTTCGGGCGTTTTGGTCTCAACCCAGCCAAGACGATTGACAATCTGATGCACATGGCAATCTACACAGACGGCATCGATACCGTATCCAAGGTTGAGAACAAGGGATGCTGTTTTTATACCAACGCCCGGAAGGGCCAGAAGCTTATCCATGTCATTGGGAACAATACCGCTGTATTCATCTCTTATGATTCTTGCGATATTTCTGAGCTGTATTCCTTTTCTTTTATAGAAACCAGCCGGTTTGATAGTCTCTGCTATCACATTTTCATCGGTTTCTGCCAGTGTGTTGATATCTGGAGCTATCATAAAGAGCCTGTTCGATGCAGATAGCGTGACTTCATCCTTTGTCCTCAGGCTTATTATCGTAGATACCAGCACTCTGTATGGATCATTGTTCTCTTCCGCTACAAGACTCACGGAGGGAAGTGGGGAACCTATTTCTTTCAGCTTCTCGCTGAAGGAATTGAAAATTGTATCAACATATTTCTCATCAAGCATTTCTTTTCACGTTGACCAAATCATCTGGAAAAGCTAGCGTCTTTCCTATGATTGTCATCCTTAAGCAGGGTATTACACCCCAGGAAAAAGATAAAGTAAGATCCTTTCTTTCTGAGAAGGGTTTCATCGTAAAGGAAATTGTAGGACAGCAGGATACTGTCTTAGGTGCTGTTGGCAAAGTCTCTCTCGATCCTAGAACTGTAGAGCTTATGCCTGGTGTCAGTTCGGTCGTCCCTATTTCAAAACCATATAAGCTGGCTTCAAGGGAGATGAAGAAAGAGGACACAATTGTCCAGGTCGGAAACGTGAAGATCGGCGGCAATAGGGTTGCTGTGATAGCAGGACCTTGTGCTGTCGAGAACTATGACCAGATCATGTCCATCGCAGAATCTGTCCGTGAAGCAGGAGCTGTAATGCTTCGCGGTGGTGCTTTCAAGCCACGCACAAGTCCTTACGCATTCCAGGGACTGGGCGAGGAAGGTTTGAAACTGTTGAGGAAAGCTGGCGATGCTTTCGATATGCCAATAACCTCTGAAGTTGTTTCCCCTTCAGATGTGAAGATGATGGCAGAGTATGTCGATATGTTCCAGATTGGCGCGAGGAATATGCAGAACTTCGAGCTTTTGAAGGAAGTAGGAAAGACGGGAATGCCTGTTCTTCTGAAGAGGGGTTTGGCCGCTACTATAGAAGAGTGGCTTATGGCTGCTGAGTACCTTATGGCATCTGGCACAGACCAGGTAGTGCTTTGCGAGAGGGGAATAAGAACCTTTGAGAAAGCTACAAGGAATACTCTCGATTGCTCTGCAATCCCTGTTGTCCAGAAGCTGACACACCTTCCAGTTATAGGGGATCCGTCCCATGCCACAGGAATAAGGGATATGGTTGCTCCTATGAGCCTTGCGATAGTCGCATCTGGAGCTTCCGGAGTCATTGTCGAGGTTCATAACTGCCCAGAGAAGGCTTTCTCCGATGGTCCGCAGTCTCTGTTCCCTTCACAGTTCAAGAAACTTGTACATGATATCCAGGCCCTGTGTCCTGTTGTCGGCAAGAGCCTTGAGAAGATTCCACGTGTCCTTCCAGAAAGCATGAAGACTCAGGAAGAGGAGAAGAAGGGCGCCACTGATTTCTCTGCAGTTACAGTAGCATTCCAGGGAGTGAGAGGAGCATTTTCAGAGCTTGCTGCAAGAAGGTCTTTCGATGAGAGTGTCTCATTCCTTCCTTGTCACTCATTTGCGGATGCTTTCGATGCAGTTTCATCAGGAAAGGCAAAGTATGGTGTGCTTCCTGTCGAGAATACCCTTGGTGGAACTGTTTATGACACTCTTGATCTTCTTGCAATGCACCCTGAACTGACAGTGGTTGGTGAACAGCAGGTAAGGGTAATGCACAATCTTATTGTTGTTCCTGGCACGAAGATGGAGGATATAAAGAAAGTCTATTCCCATCCTCAGGGAATACAGCAGTGCCGTGCATTTCTCGATAAAGAACTTCCGAATGCAGAACGTATCCCGTTCTTCGATACAGCAGGTGCGGTTGAATATATCGCAGGCCTTGGAGACAAATCCGTCGCTGCGATAGCTGGTTCGCCTGCCGCATATTATTATGGAATGGAAATCCTAAGGCAGGGTATAGAGACTGATGCTTCGAACTACACGAGGTTCTACATTCTCGCAAGGGAAGAGAACGCAGAGGTTTATCGTTCACAGTCCAAAGCTGACAAAGCTGCTCTGTCTTTCTCCGTTTCTGATGAACCTGGTGCCCTCATGGATGTTCTTAAGACTATTGCTGAAAAGGGCGTGAATATGACAAAGCTCGAATCCCGTCCTATTCCAGGAAAGCCTTGGGAGTATCTTTTCTTCGTCGAGCTCCAGCTTCCAGAGGATATGAGCAAGTTCGACGAGCTGGCGGAAGAAATAATGAAAAAAGCAGTTTCCTTCAGGATTCTTGGAACCTATACATCGGTAATCGGATGATTCCAAAACCATATGATGATGCAATGCTTTTCATGGGAGTCCTCTCAGTAAGAGGATTCCCTGAATCTGTCAAAAGCAGGCTGGAAGCGCTTTATGGACCAATTTCCATAATCACAGAACCGATACCTTTCGATTTCACTGATTACTATGTCCCGGAAATGGGGGAAGGCATAGAGCGCTTTTTCATAGCTTTTGATAACCTCGTTTCGCCGAATGCTCTCGCATCTATAAAAACAGAGACAGATAGAATAGAGCTCGAAGAAGCTACCGATGGAAATAGGAAAATCAATCTGGACCCGGGATTGATTACAGAAGGCAATGTCATATTGGCAACTACGAAGAATAGAGCTCACAGGATTGCCATTGGTCAGTCGCTTTATGCGGAAGTGACGCTTATATACCATAGTCATGGCTTCGAATCATTCCCCTGGACTTATGCCGATTATCGTTCAAAAGCTGTGCAGGATAAGCTTTTAGATATTCGTAAGCGCTACTTATCATTAAGAAAACTGTCCAGATAGATGGGTTATGGCGTATATCCTTCATGAGGATATTGATTCTTGCCATTTTAATAGTATTTGTTTCGTGTACTTATGAACCATTTCTGGAAATCGAACTTGTTATTCCAGAGCCGCATCCTTTTGAGGATGCTTTCTCTGAGACTTTCTGGTTCACGCTGACATATTTCGATGGGGATAGTATCAAGGAGCTTCATATCCCTAAAGGCCACAGGCGTATTGTTGTGAAAGTCAGAGCAGGCAGTCTTGCTGTTTTCTCATTCAGGCCAGCCGGAGAGCTTGGGGCGATTGGTGGCTTTTATGAGCCCGGTGATGACAAGAGGGTTGAGGTGATTCCCGAATATGGTGTTTTTGCCGAGATGTTGCTGAATGCGGCTTCATACAGGGCCGAACCTGTCGCAAGATTATCTGTCAGGTCGGTCCTGGAGGATGTTCCTAATCTTCAAGCTGTGGATGAGGTATCCTTCATGGAGGATATTTTCAACGGAACTCTCGGGTATGGTATAACGCTCAATGATGAATATATTGTGAGACTTGATTCAATTCCTCAAGGGGTATGGGTATCTGAAAGGTATGACATACTGTCATTCGAAACCAAGTCCAGCGGAGAACTGGTTTCTCTTCTGCTTTATCCTGGCGTTTACAGATACGCTGAAGTATCCAGGAATCTTCTTCTGACAATAGTTGTGGAGGAATCCGGAGAGTATTCCAATATAATAACAGAGGTTCCTCTGTGGTAGTAGAAAAAAGGCTATTGATGTAGACTCATTGGCATGGAATCCCTGAGAGAATTATACCGCATAGGATACGGTCCCTCATCTTCCCATACAATGGGACCGAGGACTGCTGCGAAGTGGTTTGTCGAAGCACATCCGGAGGCAAGAAAAGTAAAGGCAGAGCTTTTCGGCTCGCTTGCCGCTACAGGTAAGGGGCATCTCACAGATAAGGCTATCAGGGATGCCATGGCAAAGAATGGCATAGAGGTTGAAATCTACTGGTACCCCGATAAATTCAAGGATTTCCATCCAAATGCTCTTTCAATCACAGAGCTATCGCCGGGTAATGCTTCCGAGACATACTATTCAGTCGGGGGCGGAAAGGTAATCAGGGAAGGAGATTCTGTCGAAGCGGAGAAAGAGGTATACCCCGATTCGAAGGTTGGTACCATGTCTCGTCTTCTCGATTATTGCGATGAGCACGGCTACCAGATCTGGGAGACTGTCATAGAGTTCGAGGGTGAGGAAATCCTCGATTACATGAAGGAGATCTGGGAGGTGATGAAGGCTTCAATCAAGAGAGGTCTGGATGCTGAAGGAGTTCTTCCAGGTGGCCTTCATCTTCAGAGGAAAGCCTGCCAGTCATATGCCAAATCCAGGGATTTTTCCGGCTCGATGGGAAATGCTGCAAAAGCCTTTGCTTTTGCTCTTGCTGTATCTGAGGAGAATGCAGGTGGTGGAAAAATAGTTACCGCTCCCACTTGTGGCAGCTGTGGCGTACTCCCTGGAGTCCTTTTCCATCTGATGAGGGAATACGATCTTCCTGAAATAAGGGTTCTCCGGGCATTGCTCACTGCTGGTATGGTTGGGAATATCGTGAAGACAAATGGTTCTATATCAGGGGCTGAGGTAGGTTGTCAGGGAGAGGTTGGTGTTGCCTGTGCTATGGCAGGGGCAGCTGCTGCACAGCTTACAGGCGGGACAATCAGGCAGGTTGAATATGCAGCGGAAATGGGGCTGGAACACCATCTCGGTCTTACCTGTGATCCTCTGATGGGGCTGGTTCAGATACCCTGCATAGAACGTAATGCAATGGCTTGTCTCCGCGCTATCGATCATGCGACTTATGCGATAATGGGGGATGGAAGGCACAAGATTTCATTCGATGATGTTGTTGAGGTCATGATGGAAACAGGCCACGCGCTTCCTTCTCTTTACAGGGAAACATCGATGGGAGGTCTTGCCCGCATCCACGAGCTCTGATGCGGAAGCTCATGGCCATGGGTTATTGCAAGTATTACAGCTTTCTTGTCTGTTATCCTCGTCAAAACCCTGTAGTCCCCGATTCTGTACTGCCATCTTTTAGTTCCCCCGAGAGAGCGACCGATGCTTTTTGGATCTTTCAGAGGAAGGACATTGCGTTTTAGCCATCCAATGATCAGTGCAGATGTGATTCTATCCATTTCATTGAGCTCTTTCTGAGCTTTTAGAGAGAGTTCAATTCTTGTCATCGATATCCTCCAGAGGGATTGTCTCAGGGTTTACCTTGTATTCCTCAAGGGCCTTTCTGTAAATCTCAAGATCGAAGTCCTCTTCGATTCTAGAAAGTACGGTCTGTCGAATCATCTCCGAAAGATTCATGTTATTAAGCTCTGCATACTTTCTGAACAGAGTTGCATCTTCATCTGGCAAACGAAGTGAAATTATCATAAAAATCTCCTGAAATACAGAGTATTACAGTTCGTATGATAACATGATTTTTCTTACCGTGGCATCTTTTCTCTTTGAACTCGATTATAACTGTATTGTCCGAATCCATTAGCAGAACAATGCTGGAGAATAAAGCGGTATTGCTCCTTTATTTGAAACTACGAAATCTGCCACCGCAGTCGCCTTGTGCAGAGCTTCTCTCTGTGAAAGTCCCTTCTCATATCGGAAGAAGAGATAAGCTGCAGATAAGCTGTCGCCGGCACCTACAGTATCTACGACCTTCACCTTTGAACATTCTTCATGAATTTTCCCTTCTTCTGTAAAGCAGTCGGAGCCATTCTTGCCTTTTGTAAGAAGAAGGGTGTGGATTGCTGTATAGTTGAGAAGGTAGGAGAAAAGCGCATCTCCATCGTTGTCTTTCAACCCTACGGCATCGCATATTACCCCGATCTCGTCTTCGTTTATTTTCAGGATCGTTGCATTGTCGAGACAGAAACCAAGCAGGTCGGTGCTGTAGAAGTCTTTCCTGAGGTTTACATCCACGAAGATTTCTTCTGGAGACGTTTCTCCTATGATTCTTTCGAGAGTTAGAAAAGATGTGGTGCTTCTGAGTGCAAGGGTACCAAAATACAGGATGAATCCATCGTCCATTTCATCGATATCATCATCGTAGATTTCAATTCTATCCCAGGCTGAAGGATAGTTGAATTCATAATCTGCATCTTTTCCGTTCATCGTGATTTCCGCAATGCCGGTAGGGACTTTCTCCAGCACTGATATCATTGAAGCATCGACTCCGAGTTTTTCTATTTCTGTGAAAGCTTCTCTTCCGAGCGCATCATTTCCTACAGCGCTTATTATTGCGCTTTCTCCTCCAAGCTGCCTGTAGTGAGCGGCCACATTAAGCGGTGCTCCACCCAATGTATGCATATCCTCGAATTTATCGAAAAGGATTTCCCCGAAAGAATAGAGCTTCATGGAATACCTCCTGTTTTTCTTTCAATCCCTGAAGATGTTCAGTTTAGAGAACATCCTGTTTAACCTATATTCATCGAATGGGAGATATTCTGCAATCGTGAATCCTGTAACATTCGAGTTCGATGTAATCAGAAGAAGGATTTCAGAGAGCTTTTCAACAGTCATTTTTCCTCCGCCTGAGCCATCCCCTGATAACTCCGGGTTTGCGAAATAGGTTGAATGGAATAGCCTTTCATCGAGAACATCGATATCAAGATGAATAAGTATCTGATCGAATCTGTTGCAGAAGGAGAGAATCTCTTCATCGGTGAGGAATTCCTTGTCCTGTATTCTGTAGCAGATTTCATTTTCCTTTAGAAACCTTTCCTGGTAATCATGTACCGGTTGCAGTCCCACATATAG
>CALXXO010000071.1 GCA_944392705.1 uncultured Spirochaetaceae bacterium | reverse complement strand
TAGGTAAAAGCGATTCTAAGTCAGTTTTTCGACAAAACAATGGAGAAAATTTTGCACTATAGAAACTTTTTGCAATGAAAAGCAGTTTGATTAAGTTTTTTGCTATTAATTGCAAAAATATTACATAATGCAAAATCTTATCATTGCGTGCTGGATTTTGTGCATTTAACGTCTATCAGTGACAGCGGCAAGCGCCGCGTAAAAGGAGGAAAAAGCAATGAAGCGTATATTTTCAGTTGCTTTGATTGCACTTCTGTCAGCATCGTTGGTCTTCGCTGGCGGATCAAAAGAAGAAGCCGTCTCTGTAAATGATGATGGTCCTGTCAGAATGGAATGGCTTGTAAGCCAGACTTCTGCTGAAGTTAATGATGACGCCCAGGTTGTGAAGATGATAGAAGAGAGATTCAATATCGATCTCAAGACATGGTATGTCGATGCTGCACATTTCTGGGAGAACCTCAATGTAAGATTTGCAGGCGGTGAGATGCCGGATGTCCTCGTTATCGATAATACTTCGATGCTTGCTCAGCTTGTCGATGGCGGTGTAGTAGCAGAACTCCCGATTGAGAAAATCAGGGAAAAGGCTCCTAACTATGCAGCCTACTGTGATTCCCATGATGCTATGGGCGATTTGTGGACAACTATGCTCTACAATGGCAAGAACTATGGTGTTGCAAACCCTATGGAGCAGGTTCCGATGGCTCTTATCTGGAGAAAGGATTGGCTTGATAACCTCGGACTTGAAGTTCCTACAACTCTCGAGGAGTTCGAAGCTGTCCTTACTGCTTTCGTAGAGCAGGACCCAGATGGAGATGGAAAGGCTGATACAGCAGGTATGGCGGAGAGAACATTCAATGCAATCTTCGGTGCATATGGTCTCAGGTGTGTCACCGGCGCTGCTCCTGGATTCAAGGTGGAGGAGATGCAGCTCGGAGATGATGGCGTTCCATTCTTCCCATACATCAGACCGGAAGCAAAAGAGGTTCTTGCACTTCTCCATGATTGGTATGAAAAGGGACTCATCGATAAGGAATTCATCACTGGAGAGAACCATGGTGGATATCAGTGGCTTTCCCATGCATTCATGAATGGACAGATTGGTGTCACTTGTGCTCAGCCTTATCATTACCTTCTTGCAAGCACAAATACCCAGGATCCGGGCAACTATGGTGTATGTATGAAGGAGCTCAAGGCTCTTGATCCTAATGCTGATATCGTATTCGGACCAGCTCCTATCGGACCTGATGGAAAATCCGGAACTGAGGGATGGAACAAGACCGGAAGGCTTACTGTAATCACTACAAAGTGTGCTCAGGACCCGAGAAAGGTCGATGCATTCCTCGAGATGCTCGATGCATATTACTCTGATCCAGAGTATGCAAAGCTTGCCAACTATGGACTCGAAGGTATTCATTTTGAGTCAACTGAGTACGGCAATGTAAGACTTATGGAAGGTACAGAGCTTAGGAAGGAAGGTGTTCTTCAGGTCGATTTCGGCAGCACATCATACTTTGCAGAGAATGTTGATACTGTTAAGACTGCATTCGGCCGTGAGGTTACTGGAAATGGCTACTGGAGATACAATGTCCCGGCTTGCAATGAATTCTCAAATGTCATTGCAACACTCGATACTCTCACAGAGCAGGCATATTTCGATATCATCACTGGAGCAAAACCGGTTGATTACTTCGATACATTCGTAGAGCAGTTCAAGGCTGCAGGTGGAGAGACTGCTGAACAGGCTGTCCAGGCACTTCAGGCTGAGAGAACCGCAGAGTGAGTCAGGTCTTCCCCCTTCTCTCTGGGAAGGGGGATTCATAAGGAGATTGCCGTGATGAAAGAAAAACTACTTAAGCCAGCACGGAAACATAGTATGTGGAATTTCCGGGAGCACTATATAATGCTCATTCCCGGTATTATTTTCTTCCTTGTCTTCTGCTATGGACCAATGTATGGTCTTATAATCGCCTTTCAGGATTTCTATCCTCTGAAAGGAATTTCAGGAAGCAGCTTCGTTGGCCTGAAGCATTTCAAGGCTTTGTTTACGAATCCGTTCTTCCTCTCCGTACTTAGAAATACACTTATAATAAGTTTATATAAACTGCTTATCTGTTTCCCAGCCCCGATTCTCTTCTGCCTGGCTCTGAATGAGATCAAGAGAACAGGATTCAAGAAAGTCGTCCAGTCGATATCATACCTGCCGCACTTCGTTTCGTGGGTTGTCGTATCAGGTATTTTCATCGAATTCCTCTCGCCGTCCAGAGGTCCTATAAACATCATCCTCCAGAACCTTGGATTCGAACCGATATTCTTCATCGCCGATCCAAAGTATTTCAGGGGAGTGCTTGTCCTGACTGATATGTGGAAATCCATTGGATGGGGTTCAATTGTCTACCTTGCGGCAATAACGAATGTCGATCCCGCACTTTATGAAGCTGCTGAAATCGATGGTGCCGGACGCATCAAGCAGATAATACACGTCACACTCCCTGCTATCATGCCGATTGTAACCGTTATGTTCATCATGGAATCAGGAAAGATTCTCAATGATAGCTTCCAGCAGGTATACAACTTCCTGACACCGACTACATATGAGGTTGGTGATGTTATTTCCACATTCGTATACAGAATGGGAATCCTCAATATGCAATACAGCTTCACGACAGCAGTTGATCTTTTCAAGAATACGATTTCGTTCATCCTTGTCGTCGTGACAAATGCAATTGCAAGGCGAACAAGCGACTACGGTCTGTGGTAAGGAGATGGCAATGAAAAGCAAGATAAGAAGAACGAAAGAGGATTGGATTGTAGATATAATTGTCTATCTGATTGCCATAATTGTCGCAGTCTCTATCATCCTCCCATTCATGCAGGTAATAACGATTTCGATGAGCCCATCATCTGTTGTAAACAGAAATGGTTTCCACCTTATACCGACCGAGTTCGATTTCTCCGGATATACAAAGATCATGTCGGATGATAATTTCTGGCACAGCTATCTCAATACGATAATAAGGGCTGTAATCGGAACCGCTGCCTGTGTCGCGATAACGGTGCTTACTGCCTATCCTCTGTCAAAGAAGAATCTCCCGCACAGGAAAGGCATAATGCTCTTCATCGTGTTCACGATGTACTTCTCCGGTGGTATGATTCCGACATACCTCCTGATAAAGAACCTTGGGCTGCTGAACAATTTCCTTGTTTATATCCTGCCATGTCTTGTCACGGGATTCGCGCTCATTATAACCAGAAACTTCTTCATGACTATTCCTGAAGCTCTGGAGGAATCTGCGAAGATTGACGGTGCCTCAAACTTCAAGATTCTTCTCAGGATTTATCTGCCGCTTGCTACTCCTGTTATCGCGACAATATCCCTCTGGTATTGCGTACAGCACTGGAATTCCTGGATGGATAATATGCTCTATGTCACCGATAACAGCCTGTATGTTCTGCAGTATCTCCTTCAGACGATTCTCAACAGCGGGCAGACCCCTGATATGGAACAGGCCGTCGGTATTGCCGTGCATACTGAGACAATGAAGATGGCTGCACTTGTTCTTTCGCTTATTCCTATTGTCTGTCTCTACCCATTCCTGCAGAAATACTTCATAAAAGGTATGATTGTAGGTTCGGTCAAGGGATGATGATATGCAGAGAGAGAATTATGGATTCATGAGGAAATGGAAGTATCCGTTTCTTTTCGGGCTTTTGATTGTAGACATAGCTTCCATTGTTCTTCTCTCTGTATTCAATTACAGGATCTTCTATATAGAAAGCAGCCGCTCATACGAGGAGAATTTCATGCAGTATGAGGGCAATATAACCGATATGGCGCTGAATAATATCGATAGCCAGCTTGCGACATATATGGAGCTTCCTGATTATTATTTCTCCGCCGTATCGCAGAATGAAGTTTTCCTGAATCCCCAGATAACAAACATAGTCGGAAACCCTGAACGTGTCAGAGACCTCTCTGATATCCTATTCCGTATACATAGTTCCTATAAGTATCTGTACAGCATGGATATTTACTATCAGGGGACGGGTACTGCCGTTACAGGATTCGGGAATGTACACAGCATCGATGATGAATCTGAGTTGCTGGAATTCTGTCCCTGGTTTTCAGAGCTGCCTGAAAATGCCGATTCATGCCTTCTTCCAATCGGACGCAATTCGTATCCGACATCGGAACCTGTGATTACATATGTAAGGAAAATCTCTTCCGCTGCCTGGAATTGCAATGATGTATATGTCGCTCTCCATATGCTGCCGGAGATAATCACTGATTATCTGACTGTCGATGAGAACCATTCTCTATATATCGTTGATAGCACAGGTCGTGTTGTGTATGGTTCTGGAAAAGACAGGGAAATGAATATTGTAAGCAGCTATCCTTCTGATATCGAAGGTCCAGCGAAGCTTGAGATAGAAGGGGAGGAGCTTGCATATTTCTACAGACCATCCTACGAGACTGGTCTACGATACAGCTACCTAGTAAATTACAGTTTTTTCGGCCAGCTCAATTCAGCGCAGAACAGGCATCTGAATGTGCTTTTCATGTTCTCGATTCTTCTGAATATTATTGTCCTCAGCGGCCTGTCCGTTCTGAATTACTTTATTTATCGGCTGAATATAAGGATGTTCTCTGAAAAGGCCGGGCTGCCTATTTCCGGGAATGGTATCGATGGCTCGCTTTCCTCTATGACTGCCCAGATAAAGAATCTCCACAGCACCGCTGAGTCCGCCAAAGAGCTCAGGACAATGAATATGATCAGGAGTATCATTCTCTCCGGCGAAAGCGATGATGATTATCTCCAGTTCTACAGCCATTTTCCAGGCAGTTATGTCCAGTGCTGCATCGTAGACGCCGCCGGCAGAAAATGCGACATGATGGCTGCAATGTACTTCGAGCAGTTCATGGCTGAAAATGATGAAGGCCACGCAAGGGTGCTGTGCACGTTCATAAGCCCTTCAAGCGTGATAATCCTTTTAATTGTTGATTCGGACCGCCACCTTCTTGAGGAGCTTAAAGCGAAGATAGTCAGACTTTCTGGTGGATGTCCTGTGAATTTCGGTAAAGTCGTTTCCCTCGGTGGAAATGGTTTTTCGGAGAGCTATCAGACAGCGCAGGAAGCTGACAGATATCGTTTCCTCTATTCTGGGCAGATTCTTTCATATGACGACTTGGATATAGATGGAAGAAAGACATATGGCAATCATTCCAAGCAGCTGGAACAGCTTGAGCGCGATATGAACAGCAGGCAAGCCGAGCTCTTTTGCGAGCATATCAGGATGATTGCAGAGGATCTCAGGACCGGTGGGTATGATATCAGATACTGCCTAGGTGTCATTTCGGATATCGCCGTAAGAGTCTACAGCTATATGCTCAGAAATCAGCTTGATACATGGATTGTCTTTGGATATGACATCAGGGAAGTTTCCAAGCAGTCCAAAAGCCTGGATGATTTTGTTACTTTAATGACCTCTTCAATCGCTACGATTTACAAAAGCATGAAGTACCGCGATGAGAACATCGATTCAGATATCAGACAGCAGATTGAAATGATAATAAACGATGAAATTGAAAACGATATATCCCTTTCCATGATAGCCGACAAGCTCGGAATGAAGACCTATGAACTGAGCCGTATGTTCAGCAGGACTATGGGCAAGAATTATATCGATTACATAAAGGACAAGAAGCTTATGAAGGCTGTGGAGATGCTCAGAGCAGGGGAAGCTGTCCAGGATATCGCAAGGCGCCTGGGATACCGCTCTCCTCAGTACTTCATCCGCATATTCAAGGAAAACTATGGTACTACACCGTATCAGTACAGAAAGACTGTGCTCGATACCGATGAGAATCAGGAGGATTCATGAATATCCTTACAATCATCTCCGATGAGCATTCATATCAGGCAATGGCCAATTCCGGAAGCCTATATGCAGATACACCGAATCTCGACAGGCTCGCTTCGGAATCAAAGGACTTTGTGAATGCATATACATCATGTCCAGTGTGTGCGCCGGCCAGGGCAAGCTGGTTTACCGGGCAGTTCGTCAACAATCTCGGCACCTGGGATAATTCTACGCCGTACGATGGCCGGGTGCATGGTATAGCATCCTGGATGAAAGCGCATGATATTCCTGTCTATCATATCGGCAAGACTCATTTTCATGTCGATGGTGAATATGGTTTCAAGGATATCGAGCTCCCAGGATTCCTCAAATCTCCGGATCTGGGCTGTTACTATCGCGATGATAATGTAAGGCGGATTGGAGCAGAGCGACGATTCCAGCGGATTGGTATAAAAGAGTCTGAAAGCTTCGATGACAAGGTTGTTTCAGCGACTCTTGACTGGCTTTCCAACCATGGAAATGACTCTTCTCCATGGGTTCTCAATGTAGGTCTCCTCGATCCTCATTTCCCATTCTATGTAACGAAGGAGGATTGGGATTATTTCGAGAAGCGTGTCGATGATATTGGCCTTCCTTCTGGGGTGTTCCCTCCTTATACATCGCTCAATAAACCTCTTGAATCACTCAGGAAGTATTTTGCGGCAGAGACTGCAACTGAAGAAATCATTAGGAAGGTGTTCATTGGCTATCATGCTGCAATAAAGGAGCTTGATACCCATATAGGAATGATTCTGGACAAGCTTGATGAGCTCGGGCTCAGCGATGATACAGTAGTAATCTATACAAGCGATCATGGTGAGCAGCTTGGCTATCATGGCCTATGGTGGAAATGCTGTATGTTCGAGGAATCTGCACGGATCCCTCTGATGATAAGATACCCTGGCCTGAAACCCGATAAGATAAAAGCCCCTGTCTCGATTGCCGATATATTTCCGACAATGTGCTCTATTATGGGAATCCCCGTCTTTGCAGATGTTGATGGCGAGTCCCTGATAAAGCTTATCAGAGATGGCCATGATGAGGAACGCCGGGATTTTGCATTCAGCGAATATAATGCACATGGCATTTCCGGTGGGATGTATATGGTCAGGTGGAAGAACTACAAATATGTTCATTATACCGACTCCGATTCCCAGCTTTTCAATCTTAGTACGGATCCTGGAGAGAATAATGATATTTTCCCTCTCAGCGCGTCGGATGATTCTATCAAAGAGATTGTAGAGAATTGCAGAGAGCGGCTTTACAGCATATGCAATCCCGATGAAGTGACTGCTCGTTCAAAGGACTTTCAGCGAAGGATGAAGGCCGAGTTGTGCCTTCCTGATGAATACACTCTGGAAAGAAGTGTCGGATTTGTTCCTCGCCCTGAATACCGGAAATCTGTAATAGTTGCGGAGGAAAAAACGAGATGAAACCCAATGTAGTGATAATTATGGCTGACCAGCTCAGAGCCGATGCTCTAGGCAGGGGATTTACGCCAAATATCGATTCAATAAGAAATGAAGGTCTGGATTTCACCAGGGCTTACTGCGCTTGTCCTTTGTGTGTTCCAGCCCGTGGTGCTTTCTTTACGGGAAAATATCCTAATACTAACGGCTCTCTGATAAACCCCTGGCTTGCAGAAGATGCTTACTATGGTAATGTCCACAATGGCATAGATAATCTCTATACTTTGATGGAAAAAGAGTGGTGCTCCATTCATAGTGGTAAGCAGCATCTCTATACAGAAGGTGGAAAGCTCGAAGATTATGATACATCCACAACCTGGGCTTCCACGGAGAGGACATATAAGGAATACCTTGCATCCTCAGGTATAAGAGCTCCTGGTGGCCCTCGGTTCAAAACCTATGTACCTGAGATGAAGTGCGGGGAATTCACCAGGGTAACAAAATATTCAAATGCTGAAACAGGCTGCTATGACCAGGATCAGAAGTATTATTTTGACAGCTATTTCACGGAGTGCGCCCTCGAAGCCTTGAAGTCTCGCGATAGGTCCAGACCGCTTCTTTTAAATGCAATGTTCCTTGCTCCGCACCCTCCTCTAGAGATTCCTCAGCCGTGGTATGGAAGGATTGAAAACGATGATTTCGAACTTCCAGAGAATGTCGGAGTATTCTATCCGTATCAGTCACCGCTGCAGATGTACAACCTTACAGGCGTTGTTGGCTCCAGATACAAGCGATCTGATTGGAAAGAATCATGGCGTGTCTATCTTGGCTTGGTATCCATGCTCGATGATTGTGTCGGCAGAATAATAAGCGAACTGAAAGCAGAAGGAATTTATGATGATAGCCTTATAATCTTCACATCAGACCATGGAGAGATGCTCGGCTCGCACGCGCTTTTCCAGAAGATGTGTATGTACGAAGAATCGGCCCATGTCCCTATGTTCATCAAATTCCCAGCTTCTTCCGGCATTGGTGGAGGGCGTATCGACAATGTTGTAAGCCATGTGGATGTGCTTCCGACACTTGTGGATTATCTTGGTATAGAACACTCTGGAAGTTTTGATGGCGAATCATTGATGCCGCTCATCCTCGGCAAGGATTCATCCTGCAGGGATACAGCTTTCATACAGTTCGATGGAAATGGTGCACGGTCGAACTTCCAGCGCTCGATAGTCAGGGGAAGATACAAGCTCATTGTCGATTTCTTCAAAGATGAGACATTCTACGAGCTCTATGATGTTCTCTCAGATCCGGAAGAGACAGAGAACCTTGTTTTTACCGGTGGCTACGACGCTATGGCTTATGAGCTCTTCGATATGCTGGCAAGGCATATGGCAGAGACCCACGACCTCATTGAGCTTCCGGTTTTCAGAGCGGAGGAATTCAGGAGAGCGTATAAAAGTACGCCTGCAAAGAAATGATTGAAAGACTTCAAAGCAGAAAAGATTATGAGAAGGTTCTTTTTTCGCTTCTGAGCCCGCTCAAGGAAAGGTTCTCCCCAGAGAAGGCCAGAATAAGATTATATGGAGCAGGTGCTACATATAGCCAGGATGCTGTTGAGATGGAAGCATTTGCACGTCCTCTATGGGGCCTTGTTCCCTACTGGATGGGCGGTGGCAGAGAGAGTGGTTTCGAGGATATCTATTCACGCGGTATAGCTGCCGGTACAGATCCATCTTCTCCCGAATACTGGGGGAATACCAAGGATTATGATCAACGCTTTGTAGAAATGGCCCCGATAGCCTTCGGTATCTTTGCTGCTCCTGAAGTGCTGTGGTATCCGCTGAGCGTTGAAGAGCGGGAGAGAGCAGCTGCATGGCTCTATACCATAAACGACCATACGATATCGCGGTGCAACTGGTACTACTTCAGAATTCTGGTGAATCTCGCGCTCAGGAAGCATGGCATGAGATACAGCAAGGAGCAACTTGAATTGGATTTTGCTTATATGGAGTCCTGTTATATCGGGGATGGCTGGTATAAGGATGGGCAATCAGAACGTACTGATTACTATTCTGCTTTCGCAATGCAATTCTATGGCCTGA
>CALXXO010000070.1 GCA_944392705.1 uncultured Spirochaetaceae bacterium | reverse complement strand
GTTGGATTTGTGGACTCTTATAGTGTACTAGAGAAAGTGAACCAGTTGATATTCTCAGTAAATTTCCATTGATTTTACTGAGAATAGCTGCTCATAATCTTTCTGTGTACATATATGAGAATTCTGATACTGCCATGGAAAGAATTCCTTGAAAGGCTGTGGAATGGAGAAGTCATTCATGCTTCATGATTTCAACATACCATTCTATTGTATCGTTTAATTTTTCTTCGAAATCGCAGAATTCAATAGGACCTAGTTCTTTCTGGAATTTTGTATTATCGATGGCATATCTTAAGTCATGACCTTTTCTGTCAGCTGTGTGTGTTATAAGCTTTTCAGATTTCCCTAGGGATTTAAGGATGGTTTTTATCAGCGATATATTGCTGATTTCATTATCTGCCCCGATGTTATAGATTTCTCCGTTTTTACCATTGTGGATAATCATATCAATGGCTTTGCAGTGATCTTCTACATATATCCAGTCCCTGATATTCTCTCCTTTGCCATAAACAGGTATTGAGTTGTTTGATAGTGCATTGATTATGGTTTTGGGAATCAGTTTCTCCGGATGCTGGAATGGACCGAAATTGTTGGAACAGCGGGAAATGGTAACTGGCAGATTGTATGTCCTGTGATATGAAAGAACAAGCAGATCCGCCGCTGCTTTTGATGCGCTATATGGAGAGCTTGGGCGAAGAGGGGAGGTCTCTGAGAATTTAAGCTCGGGCCTGTCCAATGGAAGATCGCCATAAACCTCATCCGTTGATACCTGATGGAACCTTCTCACTCCATATTTTAGTGCAGCATCCATGAGGACACTTGTTCCTTGGATGTTGGTTTCAAGAAACAGGGATGGGTTTTCTATTGATCTATCTACATGGCTTTCTGCCGCGAAATTCACGATGATATCAGGGGAGGTCTCTTCGAATAGCGAGTAGACTTTCTCCCTGTCCCTTATGTCCCCGATAACAAGATGAAAACGTCCTGTACTCTCTGCATCCTTGAGATTCTCAGGGTTTGCTGCATATGTAAGCGCATCGTAACCTATGAGCGTGTAATTCGGGTGAGCTGAAAGCATATGGTAAACAAAGTTTGTTCCAATGAAACCGGCAGCACCTGTTATGACAATGTTCATTACCATCTCCTAGAAATCCATTATAGCAAATCTTCAGGAAAGGAATTGATGCGTAGCTGATATGAAGAAATCAGAATCCCATAAATCGAGAGAGTCTGTATCTTTTATGAATGGCCGAACATCATCTTTTGCCTGCTTGTAATCTATAGTTTTGAATTTCTTTTCAAGGAACGAAGTCAATGTGGGAATTGTCAGATTGAAGTCCTTCTGGATAAATGAAGAATCCACTAGTTTTTCTTTCAGATTTATGAGATTGACTTGTGTGTTTGACGAAAGGAAAAACAGATAATCATAAAGATCCCTGCCCTTTGTTCTTGCCCATCCTCTGCAGAGAATCGCATGAATCTTCCCTGCAAACAAGGAATTCATGTCAAATAATCTAACTTTGCAGGGCGTGGGCAATAGAAGGGGCTTAAATTCGCATTTAAAACCACTCGGTGGATTCGTATCAACTTCAAATTTGATTTTGATAACTTCGTTATACGGTACTTTGTTTACACTTTTAGGATAGAATTTCATTAGATGTTCTCTGGTGTTTCCTTTCACAAAGGCTGATTGCTCATAAGTCGTGATAGCCTTTTGTTTCTCTTCTACTGTGAAATTGATTCCCCAGGAATCTAATTCCTTGGAGAGCACGGGAAAGTATTTTGACAAATCATATTCCATATCAGGCTGCAAAAGCGAGAAGTCCAGATCTTCAGAGAATCTTTGCAGTCCATGGAAAATCCTTAGAGCGGTTCCTCCATAAAAAGCTGCTTCATCAAAGAATCCTGCTTTCGCAAGTCCTGATAGTACCACATCCTGGATTACTTCCTTGATAGCATTCTTCTCCTCTTCTACAGAGGTTGTTTTGTATTTAGATAGCATTTGTCCAATCACATTAATCATATACACGTCCTTTAATCAATTTGGACAAGAAATCCAGATTCGTTGAGGAATAAAGCGGTGCCAGTTCTTTCAGATCTTCAATATCAAGAGCCCAGAAACCCTCCTGGTCGATTCGTAAATCTTCGAACAGAAGGTATCTGAATTCTTTCATATTCCTTACTGGTTTCTCTGTATAAAGCTTATCGCACAATGCTTTTTCGCAGGTTGCAATCAGGTATGAATACGGTTCTTCGACTTTAACACTTACATCTTGAGGGTAGGCGAGTTTAGGGACATCCCGATATGAATAAGTTCCGAAAGCGTTACGATATATTTTCCTTTTGTGTTTTGAGTATGTTGCAGAGGTATAAACATGAACTCTTTCTGGAATCAGGTCGTGAAGATAAAGAACATAATCGAATGAAAGATAGGACGGTCCATATATCCATGGTGACAGATAAGCTGGATTGATACTTTTGTTATCCTCGTACAGTCCCCTGGCAATCGGGATGAGTTCTCCATTTTTGACGAGTCTTCTGATTTTTCCCTTGGCATCGCCATAGTCCTTGTATTTAAACATGAGCTCATTCGTAGAAAAGACCATATTTGCTCCAGTAAGTTTTATTTTATGCAACTTAGTGGAGTAAATCAAGGAAAACATTCATGTTGTACGTTTTTAACTTGAACTAAAAATGCGGATAGCCTTAGAAATATTCTGAATATGAAGATGGGTTTTAAAAATGATCCTGGAACGTAAATATTATCTCGATAAACTGATTTTCAAAAAAGACAATGGGCTTGTTAATACGAAGATGTGGAAAAACTTTTTTGCATTTTGAATTGTATCATTCGTATTTGAACTCAACAGGAATTGTTGATGCAAACATCATAGAGCTTGTTTTGATGAGGTTCCAAATGCAAGATACCGCAATCCAATTAAGCTTGATTCCTATATTCTAGGGTGCCGGATACGTCTCAGAAGTTCTATGTTTCAGATATCCAGAATCCATAAAGCGAGCTCAGGAAACAAATTCACTCAATAGGGTGGGTGATTCCTTCAAGAAGATTGTAGTGGTGAAAGATGGTATATCCTATGGTATGACGAGAAAGGGATATTCTATATAGGGATTGAAGAATTTTTCCTTACATCCCTTGATTAAAAAAGCCGGATTGCTCCGGCTCTCGATGAATAATGGCAATCAGAAGCGGGATGCTTCTCTGATTATTGAATCCACATCGGCTGTTGCTCCATTGAGGGTTATGACATTCCTTGGAGCAAGTTCCTCTGTTGCCTTCTCTGCTTCTTCCTTTGAGTAGAGTGGGAGAATTGCATAGAAGCAACCATCCTCGCTGAATACCAGAGTATCCTCTCCGAATGTTGATTCAATGGCTTCCTCGGTAAGACCATCACGCTCCTTGATACCGACGACAGAGAGGTCGTAATCCATATCTGCAGCAGCTTTGATCTCTTCCGACAGGACTTCATGGAATCCAAGCATCTCAGGCTCTGGTTCAATAGCTATTTCCTTTTCTACAGGGATTTCCTTGATTACCTCAACCGGGACTTCCTTTACAACCTCGACAGGAACCTCTTTCTCGATAATCCTTTCTACCGGAACTTCCTTTACGATTTCAACTGGAACTTCTTTCAGAACTTCAACAGGTACTTCCCTCAGAACTTCCTTCTCGACAATCTTTTCTACAGGTACTTCCTTGATTACCTCTTTTTCAATGATCTTCTCGACAGGAACTTCTTTTATGACCTCAACAGGAACCTGTATTTCCCTGATTCTCTCAATCGGGACTTCGACTTCCCTTACGATTTCAACCGGGACTTCCTTTACAACCTCAACAGGAACTTCCTTTATGACTTCCTTTACCTCCGCATTTGCCTTTGGCGTATTTCCGAACATTGCCGGATCTATTTTTCCGCGAAGCATGGGGTCGTCCTTTGGCTCTGTATATAGCGAGCTGTCATAGGCATTTGGAGAAAGTTTGTCGATTGTGTCCTTGTATTCTGGCTCTCCTCTCTTTGCTGCCATAACTCCTATCTGGATGAGTATAAGTCCAATCAGAACAGGAAACAGGCGTGTCAGAACTGAATAAATCTGGTTTTCAGTAATCTGATAGGCCGGGACAATGAAATTGATGAATACTAAAGTAAATGCGGCTAGCACTATCAGGGTTATCACGATGCTGGTGATAACCAGCTTTGCTGTTTTCGAGGGTCTGGCCATTAATTCCTCCGAGACGTATTAAATACGCTTTTATAGATATTATATCAGTGTGATATCTTGATTAGCAAGGAAATTATCATTGGAAAAATGCCCATTTTGACCCCAAAACCGCTTCTCAGGACATTGTTTTGCATTTTTCGCTTGATGAAAGGACGCAATAGAGCTATTCAGAGTGTATGGCGGATATCATCAGATATACATCGGAAAACATAGCGGAAATCGGTCGCCGTCTACTCTCTGGAGAAGTTGGCATAATCCCCTGCGACACAATTTATGGACTTTGCGGAAAGGCCGATTATGAGAGAGCTGAAAGGCTATATGAAATCAAGAGAAGGCCGAAGTCGAAGTCCTTCATAACGCTTATGACAAAAGCACAGGTCTTGTCTTCGTCCCTGATCGTCCCCGACGATATCCTCTCAAGGTGGCCAGCGCCGTTGACCGCAATCGTTAAGAATGGTGAAGGTGGAACTAGTGCTATCCGTGTTCCCTCTGATGATTTCATCAGGTCGGTAATCGAGATTTCAGGCCCAATTTATTCCTCATCCGTCAATTTCTCCGGGGAAATGAGCCTGCTGACGTTTCAGGATATTCTTCCGGTTTTCGATACATCCGTTGACTTCATAGTCGAAGCTGAAATCAAGGGAAAAGGAATGGCATCCACAATCGTAGATGCCACCGAGGTTCCCTATAAAGTGCTGAGACAGGGCTCTTACACTATCTGATTTTCCTCGCTTCGATGTAATAGCGCTTCTCATTTGCGTGCCCGATTGAGAAAGTCTTTCTCGGGAAGGCTTTATCTGAGAGTATCGATGAGAAGAATGTCGTTTTCGAAATATCTGGAAGGATTATTCCTAGCGCACCGTTCTCTGCGAGCTTTTTCACGGAATCAACGCCATGGATGTAGTCGACTTCCCCTTTGCCGCTTTTGAGTATTTCATCAATCACGCTCTGCAGTGTCCATGCTGGCATTTCCTTTTCAGTGCCATCGAGGGTGTAGATGTATGCGGATATACCATCAAGAAGAAGGAAGCTCTGTTTCTTTCTATTTATGGTTTTGATTCCTTCTTCGATACTCTTTGCTTCTGTCTTCTCTATCCTCTGTGCGTGGTGAGAGAGGACATCATCGAAAACGGATTTCTTCGTTGAGAAGAAAGCGCGATGTATCGGCTCGAATTCAAGGCCTGGGTCGAAGATGTTCTCGATTTCGACGAGAGCATATCTTGCAGGATGGTTTTCCCTCTCTTTCGCTGAAAGCCTCTGCTTTATATCCTCCCAGCAGCTTTTTGCAGATGCAAGGCTGTGGTTTCCATCGCCCATTGCGAATAGAAGCGGATTTGCAGGATCCAGGGAATCATAGAGAGCCGAAAGCGCATCGTTGATGGCCTTTTTGTCTTCTTCGCTGTCAACCAGATAGCCTGTGACATGACCGCCGCCGAGCATTAGCGGTGAGTCATAGACCTTCTTTAGGCTTTCTCTCTTGTCCCTCAAGGGTTCTATGACACTTTTCCTGCTGTCGGAAATCAGGACCATGATATGTGGAAGTTCGAGCAAGGCGTTCTTTCTTATCTCTTTTCTGGGTGGAATGCGGGAAAGGATTGTGCCTTCTGTTGCCCTGATAAGCGAAACTGACGAAGCTGAGTAGTCATATTTCTCAAGGTCGAGCTTTCCCACAAGTCCATAGCGTGTACCAGATTCCGTATCCCTTTTGACAAGGATGTATGAATCGGGGAAAAGACGGAAGACACCGGAATCAAGATATTCCTTCATCTTGTCTTCAATGGCTTTTATTCTCTCTTCCTTTCCGCTTTCTTCCAGATAGCATTCAGGAAGAATCATCCTGAGAGTCGATGGCGCATCTCCTACTATCCTGTCAGCGTCTGACCAGTATTCCTTTTCCGAAGTGTACTGATCGCAGGCAACGACTGCCCAGCGCTCCATATCTATATCTTCGCGCGGGAGAAGTATGTCGGCAGGTGAGAATCCAATGTCTTTCATTTATCATCCTCCGCGCTGTATTATAGCATATGTGAAGGATCTTGTTATCATCGGGGGAAAAGCTCCCCAATCATTATCTCTTTCCCTATCGGATTATCGCAAAATAATAGCAGCTGATTCCGGTTACGACACAGCGAGAAAGCTTGGAATTGCTCCAGACGAAGTCGTTGGCGATTTTGATTCAACATCGTTTTCCTCGGAGCTGGAAGAGCTTGGATACAATCCCTGCCCCAGGGATAAAGATGATACAGATGCCGCAATCGCAATAAAGAAAGCCAGTAATTACGACCTTGTCGGTGGCGGGGAGGGAAGGCTCGATCATACGCTTTCGCTTCTCTCAGCATTTCGTACAATAAGAGTCCCTGATACATGGTTCATGCTCTCCGATACGATTATCTTCCGCTCAGGACGCATTGTCTTTGAAGCTCCCATTGGCATCGATTTGTCGATAATACCCCTGAATGAAGCTGTAGTAACAACATCTGGACTGAGATGGGACATAAAGGAAACCTTGTTGTCTCCATTCTTTATTTCGCAGTCGAACAGAGTTGAGAAAAGCAGGGTTGAGATTCTCGCAGACAGAGTCATCATGCTTCGTTTCTTTCCTGAGGACTTTTCTAAAGTGAGGTTTTTAAGGTGATTAGAAAGCCAGCAAGAACAGATTTGCCATAGACTGCTGGTGTAAGATGGTCATTTGGGTGAAAAAGGTATATGAAAGCCTTAACAGGGAAATTTACAAAATGTGGGGAGTGTGCAGACTTATCTAGCCTTCACGCTAGGCACATTTGATGGAGGTGGTATGCTCAGGATAACGGTAGGGAAGAAGGACGAGGACTATACATCGATACAGGAAGCCATAAACGCTGTCCCGTATCTTACTGAAGCAGAGATTGTCGTAAGCGAGGGATACTACAGCGAGAAGCTTTTTTCCGATAAGGATAACCTCAGGCTCCGCGGTATCGGGAATGTAGTTGTCTCAAATAGCGATTGTGGCTATGAGATTCTCGATCGTGGTATGAAGCGCGGTACATTCCGTTCATATACGGCATTCTTCAGTGGCCGTTCCCTCTCCATTAATAACATAACTTTCAGAAACGGTGCAGGTGATGGCTCTTATGCGGGCCAGGCTGTCGCACTGTATCTCGACGCAGAAGATGCCCATCTTGATAATGTAAAGCTACTTGGCCATCAGGATACTCTTTTCCTTGCCCCGCTCCCGGAAGAGGAACGGGAAAGAAATGGTTTCTATGGTCCTCGGCACCTTCTTCCACGTAAACGATGCAGGACGGTAATCAGGGACAGCTATATAGAAGGGACTGTCGATTTCATCTTCGGTGGCGGAGACGCCCTATTCGAGAACTGTGAGATAAAGAGCATAGGCAAAGGTTTCGTGACAGCTCCTTCGGGATCTAAGGATTGGACCGGATTGGTGTTCAAGGACTGCAGGTTCTCATCTGACTGCTGTGAAAATGGCAGCGTTTATCTGATGAGACCCTGGAGGAAGGAAGGAAAAAGCACCTTTATTTCCTGCAGTTTTTCCGACCATATTGCGGCGGAGCTTTTCACACCATGGCCGGGGCATGAGGATGAGAAGGATGAATGCACATTCCGCATCTGCGCCTGCAATCGGAGTGCGGAGGAGCGATATCTCATAAGCCACGAAGAGTCGGAAAGGATTCTTGTTTTTTTCAGTTGACGCTACAGCGAGAGAAAAGTATGTTTTCTCTGACACGCTATGAAGAAGCAGAAACCATCCCTCAGGAAGACAATCATTATTGGCATAGGCTTTGCATTGCTGCTTGTCGTATTCGTCCTGCTTTCAATCTGGACAAGAGAGCTGAACAAGGCAGAAACGGCAGAGCTTTTCTCAAGTGCGCTCCAGAATGTGATAGAAGAACGCGGGGAGCGTGGGCTTCTTGAGATGGCAGGAGTCCCTGTCGATGATATCCACTACAACTATGAGGATCTTCCGATTTTTGCAGGTGAAAATCCTGTATGGGAGATGACTGAAGAGGAGAGGAGGGCCATTGCAATCTACGAGGGAGCAAAAGAAAGCGTGGTGCAGATTGTCGCGGCTTCAGAGCTCTCCGATTCTGGGCAGGGGGCAGGGGTAATAATATCCCCGGATGGCTACATTGTAACAAATCGCCATGTTACAGGAAATGCGACTGATTTCATCGTCCGCCTTTATGATGGTACAGTCCGCGATGCTCACATTGTCGGGACCGATGCTCTCTCCGATGTAGCTGTGCTGAAAGCCGAGGCGACTGGGCTTGAAGCGATAGAGATAGGTTCATCCGACGATGTTGTTGTAGGCAGCACCGTCTATGCCATAGGTCATCCTTTCGGATATACATGGTCGTTTGCACGCGGCCTTGTCTCTGGAAAGGAACGGATGGTATCGACGGATTCCGGTTCTGTGATTCCATCCATGATTCAGACGGATGCGCTTATAAATCCTGGCAACAGCGGTGGTCCGCTGCTTTCTGGAAAGGGGACAATGACAGGACTTGTCAGTTCGATTTATTCCCGGTCCGGATCTGCAGAGGGCGTTGCTTTTGCCCTCCCTTCCGAGATTGTCATGGATGTTGCCCAGCGTATCATAGAGACCGGTGCGGTACATCGCGGATGGCTCGATATCCTCTCCGTTGAACTCAATCCCCAGATAGCTGAATACTCAGGGCTTCAGATAAGCGATGGAATACTTGTCTCCCAGGTTGTTCCCGGAGGTGAAGCTGATAAAGGCGGGCTTCGAGGAGGATCTGAAGCCGTTCAGTACGGACAGAGCGTGATTTACCTCGGTGGTGATGTGATTACGGCAATTGATGGTGCCCCAGTTAGAAGCTACAGCGATTATTTCGCGGCGCTTTTCAACACCGTGGCAGGAGACAGCGTCGATATAACCGTATTGCGTGGTGGACGCAGCATCGTCCTTGATAACGTCTCTCTAGTGGAGCAGACGGAGGAGAATACCAGATGGCTGGTGAGATAGACAAAGGCTACAGCATAGCAGGGGAGCCATTCATAAATTTCCAGGCTGGATTCTCGAAGCCGTTCCATGTTGTTTCAGATTACGATCTCGCAGGAGACCAGGGAGAAGCTGTAGAAAAGCTCTACGAAGGGTATCTTGCAGGCGACAGGGCTCAGACGCTCAAAGGTGTGACAGGCTCCGGAAAGACCTTCACAATGGCCAAGCTGATAGAGAAAATACAGAAACCTACGCTGGTTCTTTCGCACAACAAGACATTGTCAGCACAGCTGTACAGGGAATTCAAATCATTCTTTCCTGAGAACGCAGTAACATATTTTGTATCGACATACGATTATTACCAGCCTGAAGCATATGTCCCCGGCAAGGACCTTTATATCGAAAAGGAAGTCGATATAAACGATGAGATAGACAGGCTCAGGCT
>CALXXO010000069.1 GCA_944392705.1 uncultured Spirochaetaceae bacterium | reverse complement strand
ATAAGGATGGGGTCTCAGGCAGGACCGACTATTATTCTGCGTTTGCGATGCAGTACTATGCAATCCTTACAGCGTGGATGCTTTCAGAAGAAGCGTCAGAGTATGCCGCTCTGATAAAATCCCGAGCAAGAGAGTTCAGCAAATCCTTTATCCTCTGGTTCGATGCAGAGGGCAGAGGACTTCCATATGGTCGTTCTCTTACATACAGAATGGCTCAGAGCTCATTCTGGGCAGCATCCCTTTTCCTTGGTGTCGATGCCTTTGATAAATCAATCGTGAAAGGTCTTATAAACAGGAACCTGAGATACTGGCTGTGTGAGGACATTGTAGATTCAGATGGAATACTTTCCGTCGGATACTGCTATCCGAATCTTACGATGGCTGAACGCTACAATGCACCGGGAAGTCCATACTGGGCGTGCAAGGCGTTCCTGTTCCTTGCGCTTTCTGAGTCGGATTCATTCTGGAGAGAGGATGAAGCAATGTATCCTGAAAAGATGGAGGGCGTGAAAGCGATTACTGAAGCAAAGATGCTCCTGCAGCAAAGACTCTGGGATCTTTCTGCCTATGTTCCTGGAATGAATCCAGAAATGAAATCCTTGGGGCATTTTTCAGAGAAATATGATAAGTTCGTTTATTCGACAGCTTTTCCTTTCTCCGTCTCCCATTCATCGGAAAGCTTCATGGAAGCTGCTCCTGATAATATGCTCTCATTCGAGATAGCTGGCCATATTTTCGTCAGGCGTGGTTGCCTTGATTACAGTATTTCTGAATCCTCCGTTGTATCGAAGTGGTCGCCATATCCTGGAATCGAAGTACGGACCACTATCGAACCAATAGAAGATGGGCATCTGCGAGTGCATGAGATAGATAGCTCTGTTCCGTTCACTACATATGATTCTGGTCCCGCGCTCCCCGCCGATGGCAGCTCTGTTGATACCTCTGTATCGGGAAGGGAAGCTGTAATAAAGGCCGGAAAATATATTGCTGTAGCTGAAGATCTGACTGATTTCGGCGAGCCATCAATCGCTGTCGCGGACCCTAATACCAGCCTTGGCTGGAGACACTCTGTCATTCCATTCATAAAATACAGTTGCGGTGCTGGCCGGACGAGGATAGAGACAAAATTCACTACGCAGAGGAGGAGCTCTGATGAGGATTGACAATCTTCTTTCAGCGTGGTGTTCAGCACTCTATTCCCTGCAGATCCGTGGCACAGGATTCAGCCGAGCCGATGGCGCGATATTCTGTCCAGCGTGCGGAAGGGTGCACGGGCGTTCATCGGATGCCATTTATCCATTTCTTTTCATGGCAGCTAGGACTGGGGACAGGAAGTGGTGCGAAAGTGCGGAAAGACTCTTTGACTGGACGGAACGCACTGTATCGCTTGACTCCGGAGGATACGCTAATGACATAGATTCCGATTGGAAGGGAATCACTGTGTTCTCAGCTCTTCAGATGCTCGATAGCCTTGAGTATCATTCCGATGTGATGACAGCATCCTTTCATGAGAAGATGGAGAAGCGCCTTCATGAAGCCGCAGAGTTTCTTTATGGCTACAATCTTCTGGAAGCTAATACCAATTACCCTGTTTCAGATGCGCTTGCATTGTACCGGTTGGGGAAGTATTTCGATGAGAAAAAGTATTTCGACAGATACATGGAATACAGGGTTCTGATTCCGTCGCTCTTTACAGAGGATTTTTTGATATTCGGCGAGAGCTCTCCTCGTGACAGAAGAAGCGGTAAGGGGCTTTTGTCAGTTGATATAGGGTACAACACAGAAGAGACGCTTCCCGCGATTACATCACTCGCGCTCCTTTCCGATGACTCCGAGCTGCTTGAACTTGCAATAAAAGGATTCAAGGCCCATATGGGCTTCATGCTATCCGATGGTGGTTGGGATAACAGCTTCGGCACGAGAAATTTCAAGTGGACATACTGGGGAAGCCGTACATCCGATGGAGCTGCTCTGGCGCTTCTTGAGCTTTCGGAGTATGAATCAAGCTTCAGGGATGCTGCTGTCAGGAACCTTGAGCTTCTGGAGATGTGCACCTCCCGATCTGGGCTTCTCCTTGGAGGACCGGGGTACGAGGAAGCGGGCCAGAGTCCTTGTGTTCACCATTCATTCACGCACGCGAAAGTACTTGCAGCCATCCTTGACCATGGATACCCGGAAGAGATCTCTTCATCTCAATCGCATTGGCAAGGAAGGAAAACAGAATATTACAGATCTCTTGATACTTATACAGTAGCAAGGGATGCATACACGGCAACTGTGACAGGCTATGACTGGCCGTATATGAGGGGTGGTCATGTCAGCGGTGGTACTTTGTCATTGCTTCATCATGATCCACTTGGCCCTGTAATTGCTTCAGGCCCCGCAATTTACACGCTCAGGGAAAGAAACAATATGCAGATACCTGTGAATGTGCGCCATGAGTGCAATGCGCCAAGGCTTTCGTTTGCAGAGAATGGTATTGAGTATTCAAGCATCTACGATGGCTCTGCGATGCTCTCTGAGCATAATGGTGTGATAACAGCAGAAGGGCGATTGAAGGATGCTGATGGCAATTCTATAGATGGGGGTTCCTATCGCATTTCCTATTCATTCGGCGATGAATCCATTTCAGTTTCGGTATTTGCTGCAAAGGGTACATTCATTCTTCCTTTGATAGTCCATCAGGGGGATGGGATTTCGCTTGATACAGAGCGAATCATTATAACAAGGAAGCATGGAAGGATTATCGTTGCCGCAAAGACAGGAAGACTGGGAACTCTCTATGGTGAAGAAAGGATTTTCAACCTTGTGCCAGGCTTTGAAGCGCTTCCTATAAGCATGGAACCGGAAGCTGGCAGAATCGATTTTGATATATTGTTCTCAAAGGAGGAAGGATGAACAGGATATCGAGGTTCTTTGAAAAGGAACTAAGGAAGATTGGCAAGTATGATGATGTAGCACGACTGAATGCATATGTCGGAGATATACACAATCACTGTGGGATAAGCTATGGATATGGGACAATCGAGAATGCGGTTGCCTTTGCATCGCAGCAGCTGGATTTCTTCTCCGTAACAGGCCATTTTGCCTGGCCCGATATGTCCGATAACCCCGATATGATGATTCCAGAGGATGTGCAGGAATATCATCGCGAGGGGTTCAGGAAGCTCAGGAGAAACTGGCCGCATTACATGGACGTCATGAGGAATTCGGAAAGAAAAGATTTCATTCCATTCTATTCCTATGAATACCATGGCTTCACGACTGGCGACTATACGATACTCTGCCGCTCCCTCGATGAAGAGCTTCCTCCTGAAGTGGAGGAAGGAAAGCACGATGAGAGATTGAATATGCTACTTGCTGGAGACAAGGAGCAGCAGGAGAGATTCCTGTGCACACCGCACCATATCGGATACAAAGAAGGGTATAGGGGAATATGCTGGGACAGATATAACCCGGAAGTCTCTCCGGTTATCGAGATCATCTCGATGCATGGATGTGCCGAAAGCTTCGAAGCGCGCCAGAAGTACCTTCACACTATGGGCCCGAGAAGCGGTGAGAATACTTATCAGGGAGGACTTGGAAGAGGATACCATTTCGGTGTTGTAGGTTCCACGGACCATCACAATGCCGCTCCTGGTAGCTACGGATACGGCCGTACTGTGCTTTTTGCAGACAAACTCAGCAGGGATAGTGTATGGAAAGGGCTCAGAAGCAGGATGACAGCTGCCGCTTCCGGCGATCCTATACAGGCGATGCTGTTTGTCAATGGAACGAGAGCTGGAGAAGTTGCACCAGACCATGGCGGGGTTATGGAGATAGATTCATTTGTCTCTGCCTACGATGAACTGGATACTGTCGAGATAATCCAGGATGGGAAGGTAATCGCTTCCCAGTATGATTTCCCCTCTATTTGCGGCAAAGGTGGCAGGGATGGCTTTGTCAGCTTCATGTTCGGATGGGGAAAGAAACACAAGATGGCTGAATGGAACATAGAAATGAGCGTATCGGGTGGCCGCATTGTTCAGGCATCCCCTCGGCTGAGAGGTATTGATATGGTTGATCCTCTCGATGTTCCGGAAGACAGCTCGAAAGCACTTCCTGAGTACAGCGCAGAAGGAAATACCATAAACCTTCATGTATTCACGAACGGCAATACCACAGCTGTGACAGATTCAACACAGGGTTTTGTGACGGAGATAGAAGGCAGCGATGATACATTGATTCATCTTTCGGTCAATGTTTCATGGGATGGCAGGAAAGTTTCCAGGGAGTATTCATTGAAGCTCTCCGATCTGGACGCAGGCGAGTTTACAGATTATGTTTCTGGCTTTGTCTCGCCATCGTTTGAGATAGGAAGATTCCATGATGTAGGGAAGAGCCTTTCCCATATCCATGCAACTGTGAATACGGAGAGCAGGGGAGCTGTGTATTTGAGAGGTTATCAGAAGAATGGGGACAGCATATTCACGTCTCCAGTATCATTTGGAGGAGAAAAATGATTGATATATCCACAATGAAACCATTTAGTGAGCTTCAGGATGCACTGAAGTATGCGGAAGGGCAGACTAGAAAGGCAATTGCCGATCTCGGCGATAAATTCAAACCATCTGCAAGTACAGGCAATTTCTATCCGCCATCGGAGAATGATGAGTGGACAAATGGAATGTGGACTGGTGAGATAAATGTGATGTATGAGCTTACAGGGGATGATTTCTTCCGCGCTAAGGCTCTTGAACACGTCGATAACTTCTACAACCGCATTGTGAACAAGATTGCGATACATAATCATGATATGGGATTCCTGTATTCCCCTTCCTGTGTTGCTGCATACAAGCTGTATGGAAGCGAGAAAGGCCGGGATGCTGCTGTGCTTGCTGCCGATTATCTCATCTCGCGCTTCCATGAGAAGGGGCAGTTCATCCAGGCTTGGGGACCTGTGGGAGAGAGGAAGAATTACAGGCTCATCATAGACTGCCTTATGAATATCCCATTGCTCTTTTGGGCAACTGATGTCACAGGGGATGAGAAGTACAGACGTGTAGCGCTTGCCCATTTCAACACTTCTATCGAATGCGTCCTTCGCCCCGATGATTCCACTTACCATACCTATTACTTCGACCCCGATACAGGAAAGCCTATGTATGGTGTTACGCATCAGGGCAACAGAAATGATTCTGCCTGGGCGCGTGGACAGGCATGGGGTATCTATGGTTCTGCCCTTGCTTACAGGTATACAAAATCCGAAAAGGCAATGGATGTATTCAAGCGTACTCTCCGTTTCTTCCTTGAGCACCTTCCTGATTCCGTCATTCCGTACTGGGATTTCGATTTCACAGACGGGTCGGACGAGCCAAGAGATTCCTCAGCGCTTGCTGTAGCTGTCTGCGGTATGCTGGAGATGTCCGATCTCATAGGTGATGAAAAGCTCCGCAAGGATGCGACCGTCCTTCTTGGAGAGCTGTACAGGAAGTGTGCAGCAAAAGATCCGAAGGTTTCCAATGGACAGCTCCTGCATGGAGTATATTGCAAGAAGTCTCCTACCAATGATGCGCGGGACAGAGGCGTGGACGAGTGCAATACATGGGGCGATTACTTCTATGTGGAAGCCCTCAAGCGCGTTGTCACACCGCACTGGCCTGCATATTGGTAATTCAGAATACTTCTGAAAGATGATACAATCGTTCTATGCCAGATAAATGTTCGATTAATCATCTAACTCTTCTTATAAAACCTGCATCTGGTCGATGTAATATGAGATGCAGGTATTGTTTCTATGCAGATGAGACCGAGAACAGGTCATTCCGCGACTGTGGGCTTATGAGCGAGGAAACAGCGCACTGCATCATCGATAAAGCCCTTGAGCGTGCCAAGAATGTCACCTTTTCGTTTCAAGGAGGGGAACCGACCGTCCGAGGTCTGGGTTTTTTCAGGGATTTCGTTTCCTATGCGAAAAACAGAGGTGAAGGACGGGTCGGATTTGCCCTGCAGACTAATGGCTATGCTGTGGACCGGGAATGGGTTGCGTTTTTCAAGGAGAATGATTTCCTCGTCGGTCTTTCGATGGATGGAAACAAGAGCATACATGACAAATACAGGCTGACAGTATCTGGTGCGGGGTCTTTCAGAAAGGTATTCTCGACAGCAGAGCTCTTCAGGTCAGCCGGGGTGGAGTTCAATATCCTCACGACCGTGAACAGGGATGTTGCGGAGAACGCGGAGACAATCTACGCATTCTTCAAGCGCAATGGATTCAGGTATCAGCAGTATATCCCATGCCTTGACCCGATAGGGGATGAGAGGGGAAGCATGGAGTATTCCCTGACCCCTGAGCTGTATGGAAGCTTCCTGATAAAGCTGTTCCGCCTTTATTACAAAGACTGGATGAATGGCTCCTATATTTCAATCCGCTATTTCGATAACATCGTCCGGACTCTTTCAGGCCTTCAGCCGGAGCAGTGCGGTATGCTCGGTTTCTGTCCTTCGAATTACATCTTTGAAGCTGATGGTACTGTGTACCCTTGTGACTTCTATGTTCTCGATGGCTACTGCCTTGGGAATATAAACACTTCATCGTTCGATGAGATGGATGCGAAGCGGAAGGAGATAGGCTTTACGGAGAAATCCTTGAAGGCCGATGCTGAATGCCTGAAGTGTGAATTCGCATCAATCTGTCGCGGTGGATGCCGGCGCGACAGGGAGAATTTCCAGACAGGAGAGCTGGGCAGGAGTTACCTGTGCCCAGCTTATAAGATGTTCTTCTCTGAGTGCCGTGAGGAGCTTTTATCGATGGCAAGGGCCGAAGCAAGAGCTCGCGGTCACTTCTTGTCGTCGTAGAGCTTCTTGCCCCTGACAGCTTCCTTCATCGGCAATCCTGTATCATAGTCCCACTGTCTGGGCTCGTACTCTTCGTTTTCCCTCTGCCTTGTACAGCCAGAGTTATTCCAGGTGGCTTTCTTGTCTTTTCTCCATGGTCTAACGGCCCACTGGTACCCTCTGTAAAGATCCCTGGTCTCATCCATGTGACGAAGAAGGACATCGTGGAGGGTATTCCTTATTTCCGCGTACTCAGGATTATTTATTAGATTGCAGACCTCCGATGGATCTTTCTCGATATCATAGAGCTCATCGGTATCCATGAGGTTTATCGATAGCTTGTACCTGCCATCCGTGACAGCCCTCATCATCTGCAGTCCTCCGAATCCATCGTGATCGACCTCGTATCGGGTGAATTCGGTGAAGACATAGTCATTTATCCTGACTTCTTTATCCCTAATCTGCGGCATCATCGATTTTCCTTCGAGAAGCACTGGAACATGGATGCCGAAATAATCGAGGATTGTCGGAGTCAGATCTATATGGGAAGCTGGGTAATTAACCTTTCCTTTCTCTCCGTTCCTGCCATTCCTGATAATCAGAGGGATGTTGGTTATCTCTTTGTAGAACGCCGCGTTCTTCGTCTGAAGCCTGTGTGCTCCGAGCATATCGCCATGGTCGGAAGTGTAGATTACGAGAGCATCAGGGCACTTTTCATATACGGTATCCAGAAAACGCCCGATTTCATAATCTGCGTAGCTGTTACAGCCAAGGAATAGTGAGAGCATCTTCGAGCTTTTGTGAAGCTCTTCAGGATCTGCATTTATCGCATCTCCTGCCCATAGGTGCTGCATGAATGGCTTGTTTTCAAGGGTATCGTGAAACACCGGATCATCGGGGAATGCGAAATCATCGTACATATGATTATAAGGAGCAGGGCAGATGCATGGGCCGTGTGGCTCGTCGAGCGAGAGCGTGAGGAAGAATTCATCGTCCGCGTGCTCGTTTATGTACTTTATAGCCCGGTCTGCAGCGCGGTGTGCATATGTCATCTCCTCACCCCATGTGCTGTCGTATGCGGTATCTGAAAGCCGTGATCTCATCCTCTCCTCATCTGTCAGCTCCTCAAGATATCGGTGCATATCGTACCAGTAATCCTCGTCCCATCCATCGGGGCAGACGCCGAGTCCGAAGTAATCGCCGCCATCGAGGTGCCATTTGCCGACAAAGGCTGCTCTGACTCCGTTGTCTCTGAGCCTTTGCCCCAATGTTTTTACATTGTCCCCGAACGGAACACAGTTCGTGACTACTCCATTGGAGTGGGGAAATGTCCCTGTGAAAATCGCAGAGCGTGCTGGACCGCATACAGGCTGGCAGGTGTATGCAGCTTCATACAGAAGCCCTTCGGATGCGAGCTTATCAAGATTGGGAGTCTGCATCCTGCTGTCCATGCCATAGCAGCCGAGCATATCGCGGCGCGTTGTATCCGTCATTATGAGAATTGCCTGTCTTTTCATGAAACTATACCTCCGGGGCTGTTGGTCCTCTGTGATTCTCGTATCCTACCTTATGGCTTCTCCACCTTCTGTCAGCCTTGACAGAAAGCGAGAGGAACGGATCATCGGTCTCTTTCAGATACTCATCAAACAGAGTCCTCATTCTTGAAAGTGTATCAGAGTACTCACTGTCTTTCAGGAGATTCCTGGTCTCATATGGATCTTTCTTCAGGTCATAGAGCTCCTCTCCATCTCCTTCGAGGTATTTTATGTATTTGATGTTTCCAGAGCGGATCATCCTTCCTGGAGATATAGTATAGCCCCATTCTGTATACCATTCCGATGAAATGTACTTTCTCTCTGGCATTTCCTCTCCGCTTGCTATCCTGGAGATATCAACACCATCGAGGCGTGCGTTCTGCGGTATTCCCGCAAATGACAGAAGGGTCGGGAATATGTCGAGGAGAGAACAAAGTCCTCCCGCCTTCTTTCCCTTTGCCTGCACAACATCGCCTGAGAGAATGAAAGGCACCCTTGTTACCTCCTCGTAAAGCGTCACTTGCTTTGTAACGGATCTTCTTGCAGTGATGTTGTCTCCATGATCCGAGGTGAGGAGTATTAAAGAATTCTTATCGAGTCCCGCTTTCCTGTATGATGTCAGTATGTTTGCTATCATCCTGTCGGCGACGGAGAGATAGTATCTGTAGGCTGCAAGGTACATCCTGAAATTATCCTCTGTCCATTCGCTTGTCTGGGCCTGCCGCACGTGGGAGCAGCAGAGGTACTGAACGGGTAGCGGCCTGTTGACTATATCATCGAAGCTGAAGTTCGGTGGCAGTTCCGGAAGAGGTCCATCGAATGGCGGGTTGTCATGGGCTCCCTTGTTTTTGCCGATCCAGCCGCAGATGTTATGGGGGTTTATCAGATCGACGACCATCAGCAGTGGCCGCTTGTCATCCCTCGTTTCAAGATATGACAGGGCTTCTTTCTCTGTATACACATCCGCATAGGTATCCATGTTGAAAGGAAAGAGAGGATTCTCATCAGGAACCACTGTCTCATTCTCTTCGGATGAAATGAAACCGCGGAGAGCTCCTCCATCGTGCTTCTTTCCGAAATGCCTTGCTTCATAGCCCGCTTTTGCGAACTCCTCGCCAAGAGCTGGGAATGTTGTGTCTATCGGTGTTATTGGGCACTGCCTTCCGTTAGACCAGACTCTGTTTCTGTGTGGATACATACCAGTCCAGAGAGAAGCCCTGGATGGTTGGCAGAGAGGGTAGGATGAATAGCAGTTCTCGGCAGTCACGCCATTCTCCGCAAGACCGGAAATTGCCGGCATATGGAAGTATCCGCCATATATATCCAGCGCCCTTGCCGAGAGCTGGTCCAGAAGGAATATAAGAAT
>CALXXO010000068.1 GCA_944392705.1 uncultured Spirochaetaceae bacterium | reverse complement strand
AGATTGCATCCAGGGCTACAGCTCATTATCTCGTCGAAAAGGAAGAAGCCGACGGGAGGACGCTGACAAGAATCCGCAAAGTGGAAGGGGAGGACAGGGTAGAAGAAATCGCCCGTCTCCTTTCCGGAGAGACGAGCGATCTTTCGCTGGAACACGCCAGAGCTTTACTGGAAGTTCAGAATCATTGATGTAGCCCTTAAAAGCTCATCATCGCATTCAGCTTTCTTATCCGTAGCGTAATATGGATAGACAACATCCTGAAGCTCCCTTGTGTCAGGTTCGAATCCGTGAGACCTGGCAAGGGTCAGAAGCTCTATTATCGAATCGGCACATTTCACTGTCAGTCCGTTCTTTCTGACAAGCGAAGCGAGATACTCCGCATGGGCTGACAGGATATTGTTGATTGATGCGATATCGGAGTCACGACCGCATTTCCTGACGAAATCAATCATGTTGCCCAAAATTTCCTTTCTCTCGATCGGTGTCACATCCACATACACCGTGAAAAGCGACTTTATGATCTTCAGCGTCAGTCCGAGATTCTCCATGACAAGCGTTTCCATCGGAATGTACCGGCTGTTCTTGACGAGCATCGAGAAGTGTCTCATATCCTTCGCCAGTGCCGAGAGTTCGGTGAATGTCATTCTGTTCATTGAGTTGTCTATCCAGATATAGACCTCATCGAGCATCCTGTCAGGGATGTCCTGGTTTGTAAGGCGCAGTCTATTGATTGGCTTGTCGCTCTCGTCATTCTCGCAGAGGTAAAGGTTAAGGCCATTATCGATGGAGGAGGATGAAAGGACAGTGAATCTGAATAGCTCCAGCGTCACTGTATCGATGATATCTGCAGAGTAATTCTCCGCATCGTCGATATCCATATGGCACAGGATGAATCTGCCGTATCTGTCGCTGTAGTCCTCAGCCCGTGCCAGTGTGCGGTTCAGGAAGAAATAGAGCGCAGCTTCAGCTTCCCCCGGAAGCCCTTTCATCTCTTCCTGTGCGATATTCATTCCATCACCCTGAGCTTTTATATTGCTCTTGGCCTTCCTCAGATCAGAGAGGAACGGGAACAGAAGATCGCCTTTGCAGTATGGCTGGAACATCCTTATGGCATATAGCGCATACTTGATATCCTGTCTTGGCTCTATGCCGGAGATGTCGGAGAAGAAGAAGCCGCAGGAAGTGAAGGAGAAGTGTTTGTTCTTGATTCCCGAAAGAAGGTGTGCAAGTTCCACATCATACAGTGACGCGAATGAGTATTTTTTATGGAAATTCTCAATCAGCTCGCGCATCGTGATGCTTCCGATATACTCCTTGCCAGCTTCCCTCAGGATTTCCTCTGGATCAACCTTTCCCCCGAATATCTTGCGTATCTCATCGGAGAAAATGCTGTCGAGCTTCTCCGCAAGGGATGTGAGCCCATTCCTTAGAGGAGTCCTCCACGCCTGGTTCCATCCAGCTTCTCCACCAGTGTGGCAGCCACAGTCCTTATACCACCTTGAGACACCATGGGAACACGACCATGATGTGCCTTTTCCAGCTTCACCGAGGTGCAGTTCTGCGTGCTTCTCTGCAGGATGACGCTCAAGGTAAGATGCATAGTTGTCGAGGACAAAATCATCACGCTCCTCGACTTTTCTTATCAGGGCTGCAAGCGCCATATCCCCATAAGGTTCATGGTGGCCGTAGATTTCCCCATCGGTTGCGGTGTGTATGAGAGGTTTCTTGTCGCTGTTCTTTATATTGCAGAGCGTATCATATAGATTGTCCGCACTTCTGAGCATATGGCCGAATGATATAGATTCAGCGAGCCCCGGATGGTAGAAGAATGCTGCAATCTCTCCACCGTTGGTTCCTGTGAGAATGAAAGGCTCCCAGTATGGGGCTGCCTTGCCCTGAAGTGGAATCATCTTGCCATTCTCATCCTCCACAGCCTTGCACTGCCATGGTGAGAGGATGACGAATTTCATTCCCTCATCCGAAAGAAGCTGTATCACATCTTTGTTCACTCCGCATTCGGGGAGCCACATACCCTCCGCTTTCCTTCCGAAGAACAGCTCGAAGTCCATCGCTCCCCACTCAATCTGGAGCCTGGCGTCCTTTATTTTGTCCAGAGGAAGGATTGTATGGTTGAATCCCTGGGCCATGGCATTGCCGTGTCCAAGTCTCTGTATGGATGCCTTGTCGGATTCTACCAGAAGGTCGATTGAGTCAGGATGGGTTTCCTTCATCCACGAAAGGAGGGTAGGTCCGAAGTTGTATGAGATATAGGAGAAGTTGTTGGTTATGGAGATGATTCTCCCATTGGAATCCAGATATCTTGAATGCAGGTTAGCCCCATAGCAGTCATGGTATATCCTTTCATTCCAGTCACTGTAAGGAGAAGCCGATGATTGCTTTGGAACAATGCCCGTGAAAGGGTTCTCGCGCGGTGGCTGGTAAAAGTGCCCATGAAGGATTATGGAGGTCCTTTTGCTTTTAGCTGTCATATCTTGGAGTTTATCACAATGAAGGGAATATGAATATTATGCATGGCGATAAACCAAAACCCCTTTTTAGCGCGTTTAAATGCGGTTTGTTGACTATTTTCGCTGTTTTTCCTAGGATTCTAGAAGAACTGGAAAAGGGGTTGCCATGATTCTTGTGAACGTCGATTCCCTGTCGGTTTCCGAACTTCGCAGCATTGCAAAGCAAGAGGGAATCGAAGGCTCTGATGCTCTATCGCGTGAAGATATCATTTCTCTATTGGAAGAGAAGTATGAGGATAATGGACAGGATACGGATTTTAAGGATCCGAATCTTCGGTATATGTCGGGCCTTACCGATTACCGTGAGATAAGCAATTATGTTGAGGACCTTCCTGGCGTCGAGGAGCTTCCTGAGATTTATCCGGATACGGAAATCCATCTTATCAAGAAGAATGGTCTATGGCTCTATGCCTTCTGGTCACTTTCCCCTAACGATAGCGACCGTCTTCAGGATGAAGGCTCTTCCATCGTGCTCTCTGTGACGATAGAGAATAATGGGGCGAGGGAGGAGTATGATATCCCTGTCTCATTCCTGGATACGGAGTGGAATATCGGAATACCATATGGTTCCGGATTCTGCCGTGTTGCCCTGACTGCAGTATCGAAAGAGGGCGAGAAGACAATGCTCGCGCTCTCCGACTCCGAGGAGCTTACAGATTCATACTGGCTGCAGCACCCGGAGGATATGAAGTACAGCGATTCCCTTTACAGGCTCTATCTAACGCTCGTCACGACAAAGGAAGGAGACCTTGTGGATAATCCTGTAGTCCGTGAAATCATCCAGCTTTTCAGGAAGGAGGACAGGAGCGATGAATAAGCTTAATCTTATTCTCCAGGCTCATCTGCCGTATGTAAGGCATCTGGAGTATCCGAAATTCCTGGAGGAAAACTGGCTTTTCGAATCACTTAATGAAACATATCTCCCTATGCTGAGGATGCTTGAAAGGCTTGATAAGGATGGTGTTGATTTCAAACTATCAATCTGCTTTTCTCCAACCCTTAGCACCATGCTCACCGATCCGGCTCTTCAGGAGCGCTTCGTCGATTACATGAATGGAAGGATCGAGCTTGGAAAGAAGGAGAAGAAGAGAACAGCAGCAGAGGAGAAGGATTGCTATGACATGGCGGTTCATTATCTCGATGAAGCTGAGAAGAATCTAGCAAGATTCGAGGAGCTTGGAAGAAATATACTCATTGGTTTCCGTGCACTCCATGAGAAGAACAAGATAGAGCTCCTGACTACTGCCGCCACCCATTCATATCTTCCGATTTACAAGGATTATCCTGCAGCTGTGAATGCGGAAATTGCTATGGGACTCAGGACCCATGAACGTATATTCGGTGAAAGTGCAAGGGGCTTCTGGCTGCCGGACTGCGGATATTATCCAGGGCTTGATAAGATGCTTTCCGATAACGGCGTATCATGGTGCCAGCTCGCGTCTCACGCGGTAATAACCGCAAAGGATAAATCCATCTATTCCGGCTACAAGCCTGTGGAGCTTCCGTCGGGCCTTTATGGGTTTGTCAGGGACTGGAGTGTAACTTCCCTTGTATGGTCTTCTGTATCAGGATATCCATGCGACAGCGATTACCGCGATTTCTACAGGGATATCGGATACTACCTTCCGCTTGATTATGTCAGGCCATATATCCATGAACCTGAAGTAAGGGTATTCACAGGTTATAAATACCATGCAATAACGGGAAAGACAGAGGATAAGGCTTACTATTCTCGTGCAAAGGCGATGGAGAAAGTGCATCTCCATGTCGACAACTTCCTTTACAACGTAAAGAGGAGGGGATTCGCGATTTCCAATGCCGGAATTGATAATCCTATCTTCAATCTCTGCTTCGACGCGGAGCTCTTCGGCCACAGATGGTACGAAGGTATCGATTTCCTTGAGGGAGTTCTTCGTAGAGCTGATTCATCGGAGGAGTTCGTATTCACGACTCCGCAGTCTATAATCCTCGAGAATGGACCTTCGGAGAAGCTTAGGCTCAATGAATCATCGTGGGGCAGCGGTGGATACTCCGATATCTGGTTGGATGGCAGCAATGCGTGGATTTATCGCCATATATTCAAGGCGATTGAGCGCATGGAAGAGCTGACCAAGCGTTTCCCGGATCAAGGGACGCTAAAGGGAAGGTTCCTCAATCAGGCGTCCAGGGAGCTTTTGCTTGCAATGTCGTCCGACTGGCCATGCATCATGCATGATGGGACTTCTGTCACATATGCTGAGAAGCGCCTTAGGAACCATCTGGGATCATTCAATGTCGTATACAGCGCTATGAGCCGGAACACTGTGAATACAGAGTGGCTTATCAATGCGGAGAAGAGCAGTGAGATTTTCCCGGATATAGACTATCATCTGTTTGAAGCTCCAGAGGAGCGATGAGAAAGCGGCTTAGGCCGCTTTTTTCATGAACCGTCATTTTCATCCAATCTCAGTATCTGTCTCATTTTGCCGATTAGCTATCCAGAAAAGAAAGGATATCGGAAAATGATGCATATTCTTATTCTGACACTTTTTAGCTTACGTGTATTTAACAATATAAAAACGATAATCTTCTTGCTAATAATCCCATCGTGATGTAAAGTTGTGGCATAAAGTGGGATGGATTCCCACGAAATGGGTGGTCGAGATGCAGCTTCTTACAGGAATGTATAATGCAAAGATTGATGATAAAGGACGTCTTTCTCTGCCAGCAAGACTAAGAACTGCGCTCGCCGCTGAGCAGGTTGTTGTTCTTCCGGGACTGGATGAGAACCACCTGATGATCATGAGACCTGAGTATTTTGAAAAGGATTTTTCCGAGCCTATTCTCTCATCCCCAATGGCTATGCTCGACAAGAAAAAGCGTATCCTTATCAGAAAACTCATAGCTCCTGCCATCTACGTGGATATCGATAGTTCCGGAAGGATCAATATCCCAGCTCAGATAAGGGAGAAGTATTCTCTGCCGAATAAGTCAGAAGCTCTCCTTGTCGGAGCGGGTTATACTGTCGAACTCTGGAATCCCTCGGTTTTCGAGGAGTCGGATGATGGCGAATCAATTGCAGACCTTGCCCAGAACCTGTTCGAGGAGAATGAGTGATGGAGATAGTCCATTATCCTGTGATGCATCGGGAAGTCCTTGAGTATCTTCCAATCCCTGAGGGAGATTCTCTTCTCATAGACTGCACCACTGGAGAAGGTGGGCACACATCGCTCTTTCTCGGAAAATATCCTTCTTTATCCGTTGTCGGAATCGACAGGGATAAGGAGATTCAGAAGAAGGCGACAGAGCGCCTAAGCGGTTTCGGAGGCCGCTTCCGCCCTGTTAATGCCTGGTTCGATGAGTACCTTGAGACGGCACCATCGGAATCGGCAGATGCTATTCTCTTCGATCTCGGGATTTCCATGTTTCACTACGTGGAGAGCGAGAGGGGTTTCTCGTTTCGGAGCGATGAACCCCTGGATATGCGCCTAAACCCGGGACAAGGAATGAGTGCGGCAGATGTCGTCAACGGATACAGCGAGGAGAACCTTGCCGATGTCATCTACAGATACGGTGAGGAAAGGTATTCTAGACGCATTGCACGTGCCATCGTTGAGAAAAGGAGTGTAGCACCTATAAAAAGCTCGAGCGAGCTGGCTGAGGTCATACGAGGGTCAGTTCCAAGGGAGTACAGATATGGCAGGATTCATCCTGCGACCCGTACTTTCCAGGCACTGAGGATTGAGGTCAACAGCGAACTCGACAGAATCACCCCGGCCCTTGAGAGCGCTATAAGAGTTCTCAAGAGCGGAGGGAGGATTGCTGTAATCACTTTCCATTCTCTGGAGGATAGGAAAGTGAAGTGGTTTTTCAAGGATGAAGCTTCTCGTGAGGATGCGAGGATAAGAATACTCACGAAGAAGCCAGTTGTTCCTTCTGCGGAGGAGGAAGAGGAGAATCCACCATCGAGAAGTGCAAAGCTGAGGGTGGTGGAAAAGCTTTAGGAGGTGCCGGGGAGCCGGCAACGTGCTATGAACGATTTTGAATTGTCGAGGAATCTTTCTAGACCTATAAGAGGTACGATTATCGTGATGCTCGTTCTTGCCTTCACCGTTGCGTTCATTCCATTGTGGCAGCTAGGTGCTACCAGTTCTGGAAAGGCGGCGGTGGCAACAGCTGAGACGAGGGTGGCTGATGCCGATAGGGAAGGCAGGGCTCTCAGGGCCGCGATTGCTGCAGGTGTTCCAGAGCTTGAAGAGAATCTGATAGTAAGCGCTGGAAATGGCTATCAAAGCTGAGCTAGCTCGGGTATAATTCGGATATGCCTAGAAGTGAAGCTCGCAGCTATGATGATTTTGCATATAATGCAGCGGAAAAGGAGAAAGGGAATTCAGGATCCCTTTCTCCATTCACTTATCTCTGCACTGTCCTCATAATAGCGCTTCTTGGCCTGATAGTCCTTTATTCATCGTCCTATGATAAAGCCATACGGCTTGGACTTCCTCATTACCACTACTTTTTCCAGAATCTCATCGGCGGGCTTGCCGGGTTATTCTGTGGTTTCATCTTTCGATTCATACCTCTGAAGGCTTTGAGGAAAGGGTATGTTGTACTTTTCCCTGTTTCACTTGTCCTTTCAGTTCTTGCAATAATACCGGAGACACGGTTTTTGAGCGATTATATCTTCGCTCCATCGCTTTCGATGCTTGCGGTTCCGTTTATCGTTTCCGGCATGATTGGAAATGCTGACAGGGAGAAATGGACAAGGATAGCAGCTGCTGTCATCCTTTCATTCCTGCTCATCGCTTCATCGCTTCTCATCGGCGGCATTGCCTGGTATCTTCTTCTGTCTTTGTCTCTGATTGCTGCTCTCAGGGCAAAAGGAATGAAAGCAGTTCCTGTTGTGCTTTTAGCAGTAGCTCTCTTTGTTGTTATAATAGCGGTTTATATTTTGTGCCCTTCGCTCCTTTCCGGAATCTTTGCTGCAGGCAATCCTTTCTTCTACGAAAGGGAACTCGCTGCAGCCAGAAGCGCGATAGCGGAAGGTGGCGTTGCCGGCATGGGGCTTGGAAATGGTTTATACAAGCTTGGTGTCATTTCCTCCCCGGAAGGCATTCTTATATTCTCATCATTTGCAGAGGAACTTGGATACCTTGGTGTTCTTGTCCTCATTTTCCTTCTTCTGTTTGTTTCGATCATAGGCGGCAGAACCGTATCCAGAGCGCATATGAAAGGAGACAGCTCTTCTGCCGCGATAGTCTCCGGAATCACACTCTTCATAGTTCTCAGGGCTGCTGTGAACATGGGATATGTCTCAGGCCTTGTACCACTTCCTGGTGTACCGTTGCCGTTCTTCAGCTATGGGCCTGCGGATGAGTTCCTGTCCGTGTGCAGTGCTGCGGTCCTCTATCGTCTGATTTATATCATGGGGAGGGAAAATGAAAAAAAGTGAGTTCCTTCCCATACTGTCTGGAGTTGCCCTTGTAGCTGCGGCTATTGTGGCTATCAGCATAAAGACACTTCCTGTTATGCGCATCGACGCTGTAAGGACTGAGTCTGTCACGATGACGCCAGGAATAAGGAGAATCCTCTCCAGGTCAATCGGACTATGCTATCCATCTATCAGCAAGATATCGATAATCAATGAGCTTGATTCTCTTCCGTATATCGCGTCGCCTTCGCTTTCATACAGCGGAGGTGAATTGGTACTTTCCGCAGAGCCTGTTTCCGGTACTATCCTTATGAATGAGAATAGTGCTGTTTTTTTCAATGATGGGGAAATCTCCAGAATCTCAGCAGAGGATGCCGCTTCGCTTTTCGGTGTTTATCCGATTGTTGCATTGCCGCCGGCTATGGATGTATATGGAGGAGTGGGAACTTTCCTTTCAGAAGTCGCCGCAGAGCTTTCATCCGTTTCCCCCTCTTGCTTGATAACATGGAGTGATTTCAACAATAATAATGGTAATGGGCCTGACGAGCTCAGAATAGCTCTTCCAGAACTCAATTCTGCGCTGATTCTCCGCGATCCGGCTTCTGCTGGAAGAATATGCGAGAGTATCGGCATCATCGAGGAGGAGAACAGGGCTAAACCTGGTTCTTCAGTATTCGCTCCTCCTTCGGAGTATGAGCTCTACAGCGACAGGCTTGTCAGGATCAAGGGGTAGTTATGGCGCAGGATAAGACGCTTGTAGGATTGGATATAGGAACCAGCTGGACTCGATGTGTAATCGGGTCTGCAACAAGGGATGGACAGCTCATGATCGAGTCTATATCAGAGCGTCCAAGCGAAGGAGTCAAAGCCGGTTCCATCGTTAATATCGAACAGACTCTGAAGGTAATCAACTCCGTCGTTTCAGATGCGGAGCTTCAGGCAGGAACTGAGGTCAGTTCCGTGATCCTCGGGGTCGGAGGAGATCATATCAAGGGTATCCAGTCCAGCGGCGTTGTAGGCATCCAGAGCCGGGATCAGGAAATCAAGAAGGAGGATATCCGCAGGTCTATAGATGTTGCCAGAGCCCGCGATCTGCCGCAGGATACTGAGATACTCCATACGCTTGTCCAGGATTTTCAGGTCGATTCGCGCTCTGGAATCAAGGATCCTATCGATATGCTTGGCCACCGCCTTGACACTAGAGTCCTTCTCGTTACTGGTTCCTCATCAATTTGCCAGAATCTGAGAAAATGCGTTCAGAAAGCAGGCCTTCAGGTACAGCGCATGGTGCTCCAGACTCTTGCGGACAGCGAGGTCGTCCTCGGTTCCGATGAGAAGGAAATGGGGGCGCTTGTCATCAACATCGGTGCTGGAATGACGAGCTGTATCGCTTATCTTGGAGGAGCTCCTGTATTTGTAGGGGCCATTTCTCTTGGTGGCGATAATGTCACCGGCGATATAGCCTATATGCTTCAGCTTCCACGCGCAGCCGCTGAATCTATAAAGATCTCCGATGGCTGCTGCCACACTCCGTCTGTAAGGTCCGATGAGATGATAATCACACCGGCTGTAGGAGGGAAGCCTTCAATCAGGCTCCCGAGGAAAGAGCTTGCAAAGCTGATAGAGCCCAGGATGGCCGAGATCTTCAGTATGCTTGTCTCGGAGCTGGAGAAGAATGAAATCAGCGGATCCTTTGGGGCTGGTGTTGTCCTTGTGGGTGGAGGATCGCTGTTGTCAGGGGCAACGGAGCTTGCCGCCGAGATCTTCAGGATGCCAAGCAGAATAGGTTTCCCTGAAGCGATAAACGGTCTGGATAGGCTCTATATCGATCCACGTTATTCGACGCTTCTCGGTCTTT
>CALXXO010000067.1 GCA_944392705.1 uncultured Spirochaetaceae bacterium | reverse complement strand
ACTTGCATGCTTAAGACGCGCCGCCAGCGTTCGTTCTGAGCCAGGATCGAACTCTCCGTCATTGATCCCGCGGACTCGAGGCCCGCGGTGATTTGCATTCTCAGTTCTCTCCGTCGCTCGCTCAACGAACTCGGCTTTCTTTTCCTCTGCCTCGTTAGTTCGTCTCGAATTGACAGAAGCTTACAAGCTTCTATTTCTCTTCTCTTCCCTTCGCTGATATAACTCTTAAAAATCTTTTGCAACCTTCTCGGCGTGCCTGAATAAAGTACATCAAAGGTGATTGATTTGTCAACAAATTTTGAATAATTTTTGCAAAAATTTTTTATTTTCTTGCTTCTTCAGGAATTAGTTGTTTCCAGGCTCTTTGTGAACTCGGAAAAGCCATCTCCCCCATACCCAGAAGTTATGTAAGTAGGAAGATTGGTAAAGGCTTCCCTGTTATCCTCGACACTATGCATACCTATAGATAACGGCATGAATGAAAACAGATCCTCATCATTGAGACTGTCCCCAAGATAAACACCATTGGCTCTTATCCTGTCCGCCTTGATATCGTAGAGAGCATCCATGAAGAAAATCAGAGCTGACCGCTTGCTGAAGGAGCCAAAACCAACATTTATATGAATCGAGCTCTCGGTCCAGTGTCCGCCTACAGCCTGAACCATACCCTTGAGCGTCTTGATTTCCTGTTCTTTCAGGCTTTTCTTGTCGTATGCGATGTCATAAAGCCTTGCATATTGATCGGAAGAAAGCTGGAGACCTGCAGTAAGCTTCATGAGATTCTCCTTCTTCTTCTGATACATAGGATCAATCATGGGGTTGAATTTATAGACAATTCCACCACCCTTGCCATGCGCGAGGATAAGAGCACCGCTTTCAGCTATGACAGCATCGACAGGCCATTGCCTTATATAGGTATCGCTCCACCCCGCAGAACCTCCAGTGACAAGGACAATCATCTTGCCCATTCTCTTCAGCTTCCAGAGGCTCTGGAGCGCATTCGGATAGAGCTTCCCATTTTTGGTGATAGTATCATCCACGTCGGATATGATTATCTCTATTCTCCCCTTCTCTTCCTCCGACAGGCCAGAGAACGGAAGCCCCTGTCCACCCATTATCTCGTCATTCCGCTGAGCGCACCGGACTTGAGGACCGATACAAGATAAGTGATGAAGCTGAGAAGCGAAGCGATGGCTGAAAGCGAGAAGAGAATGTAAAGCACCATCTCATAAGCAGCATTCCATCCACCAGGCTGCACAAATGCTGAAACGACGATATATACAATCGAAAAGATCGAAGCTATGGCATACAGCACAGTCTTACTCTTTCCCCAGATATTGGCTGGCATGGCCTTTCCAGCGCGCATCATCAGCATACGCATGAAAAGTATGGAGAATTCCCTCCACATGATAATAATGAAAGCCCACACCGGCATGATTCCGCGATACATGAAGCATACGAAGAATGTAAGGTGCGAAAGCGTATCGGCGAAAGGATCCATGACCTTTCCCAGATCAGTTACGAGATTGTACTTCCTTGCAATCTTCCCATCTAAAAGATCCGAGAGTTCAGCAACCGCATAGCAGATGAACATCATCACTGCGGAAATCACATGAGCTGATGGGAATGAAAGAAGCGAAATCGAAAATGATATGAAAAAGACAGGCACCATTATAAGCCTGAGAACTGTCAATCTGTTAGGTATATTCATAATACTTCCTCATCAAATAAGGTACAGTTTCATCAACTACCATTCAAGGTAGCTTAGGATTAGAACTGCATCAAGCTTATAGCAAAAACATGAATAAGATATAATCAGGAGAATATGAGAAAACTATCGGCAAAGGATTACGAACTCATCGAAGAAGCAAAGAAAGCAATAAGAAATTAACTACGATGGTGAACAGCACACAGTAGGAGCTGCCATAAGATGCAAGAACGGGAGAGTATACACCGGCGTGAACCTCTACTCCCTCCATGGCTCCTGTGCCGAGCAAATAGCAATCGGAACGGCAATAACCAACGGGGAACGGGATTTCGAGACAATAGTCGCGGTCAGGGGAAGAAATGGAGAGGAAATCATACCTCCATGTGGAAACTGCCGACAGATTCTTCACGACTATATGCCGGAATGCATGGTAATCATCCAAACACCGAAGGGTGCAATGAAAACGAAAGCCGAACACCTTCTTCCATTCGCCTACTCCACCGAACCATGAAAAATCCCCAGGGAAGCAACGAGCTCCAGCCTGGGGACATTGTCAAATCTGCTCTTTGGCGTCGATTACCCTGTGAACTTCAGCGATGAAATCCTCAGTCTTTACACCATTGACCTGCTTTCCTCCGCGGTAACGCACGGACACGAGGTCTCCGGCAATCTCCTTCTCGCCGATGATGAGCATATAAGGAGTCTTCATCTTCTGGGCGTTCCTGATCTTCGCGTTCATCCTATCGTCGGAAAGATCCGTCACAACCCTGAAGCCCTCGCCCTTAAGTCTCTTCTCGAGAGTCTTTGCATACTCATAAGCTGATTCACTTACCGGTATGATAGCGATCTGATCAGGAGAAAGCCATGGCGGGAATGCTCCAGCATAGTGCTCGATGAGAACTCCGAAGAAGCGTTCGAGAGATCCAAGAAGCGCACGGTGTATCATGTACGGTCTCTTCTCGGTGCCATCCTTATCCACGAAAGTAAGATCGAAGCGCTCCGGGAGGTTGAAATCGAACTGGACAGTCGAGAGCTGCCATTCCCTGCCGATAGCATCCTTGACCTTCAGGTCGATCTTCGGGCCATAGAATGCTCCGCCACCCTCATCGATATCGTACTTAAGGCCCTCTTTCTCAACAGCCTTCTTGAGTGCAGCTGTTGCAGCTTCCCACTTCTCGGGATCTCCGACTGAGTGCTCAGGACGAGTCGAGATATATGCGTGGATATCCTGGAATCCGAAAGAATGGAGCATGAACATCGAGAAGCGAAGCACCTCGATAATCTCATCATCCATCTGCTCCGGAGTGACAAAGAGGTGGGCATCATCCTGTGTGAATCCCCTTACTCTCATCAGGCCATGGAGGGCTCCAGCCTTCTCATATCTGTATACAGTTCCAAGCTCTGCCCAGCGGAACGGGAATTCGCGGTAGCTATGCTTGGTGTTCTTATAAATCATGATATGGAACGGACAGTTCATCGGCTTCACGTAGTAATCGGACTTATCCATCTCCATCGGCGGATACATCGATTCCTTATAGAAACCAAGATGGCCTGAAGTCTCCCAGAGCCAGCTGCGGCCGACATGGGGAGTATAGACAATCTCATATCCATTCTTATAATGCTCTGCTCTCCAGAAATCCTCTATTGCCTGGCGGATTCTTGCTCCACGGGGATGCCAGTAAACAAGTCCCGGGCCTGCTTCTTCGTGAAGAGAGAAGAGATCGAGCTCCTTTCCAAGTTTCCTGTGGTCTCTCTTCTCGATATCAGCAAGATAATCCATATATACCCTCAGTTCCTTCGGGTTGGACCATGCAGTGCCATAGATACGGGTAAGCATCGGATTCTTCTCGCTTCCCCTCCAATACGCTCCCGCAATATTCAGCAGTTTGAACGCATCTGCGTGAAGTTCCTTTGTGCTCTTGACATGAGGACCACGGCAGAGATCGGTGAAAGACCCCTGTGTATAAAGCGATACAACCTCTCCCTCAGGGATAGCATCGATGAGTTCCAGCTTATATGGCTGGTCCTTGAAGAGCTCTTTTGCTTCTTCCCTGGATACTTCCCTCCTCTCGAAAGGAACACCGGATGCGATGATTTCCTTCATCTTCGCAGTGATGCTCTCCAGATCCGCATCTGCAAGCGGACGAGGAAGGTCGAAGTCGTAATAGAAGCCATTTTCAATTGATGGTCCGATTGCAATCTTCGTCCCAGGAAAGAGCTCAGTGACAGCCTGAGCCATAACATGGGCCATAGAGTGCCGAATCATTGCTAGCTTTTCATTGTCTGACATAATCCTCTCCTTATAAAGAAAAGCCTTTCCAGTCTCATCCTCGCCAATGCAAGGACGAAGCTGCAAAGGCTCCGCGGTTCCACCTTGCTTCCCCCCTTTACGAGGGACGCTCATTATCCATTAACGCAGGGTACGGCATGGAATACTCGTCTCCTTTCACCCATGCAGCTCGAGAGTGGTTTTCACATCCTATCCCCAGGTGTCTCTCACCCGCCGAAGCGGACACCCTCTCTTAGGCGGAATCAGAAGCTACTCGTCTCTGTCTTAGCCGTTATTCAGAACATACAGCAAATGAGACATTATAATCAAGATGGATTCGCCGATTATCCCCGTCTGTAAGGGCTAATTGACAACATTCAGCGCGCTTGGTAACGTCGGATTGGCGGGAATGAATTCCCTTGGAATGAGGAGAAAATGGCTGAATCCGACATCATCAGGAAAATAAGGGATACATATCCTTTACAGAACAAGAAAAGACGCCAGATATCAGACTATCTTCTTCAGAATCTCTCAGAATGCTGCTTCCTCCCACTACGGAAGCTCGCTGAGGAAATCGGCATAACTGAAGTCACCATGCTCAGCTACTGCAGGAGCCTTGGTTATCAGAGCTTCACAGATTTCAGAGAAGCGCTAAGAAACTATGTCGTATTTTGGAAGCACGTAAATGAACGCACCTGGGAGGGCATCGGTGGAGCTGGTACTGTCGCGAATCTTGCAACAAGCGTGATTGAATCGGAGAAGAACAACCTCGCATCGATTCTCACATCAAATAGCGAAGATGATTTCGACAAGGCAGCTACAATGATCATAAACGCCGAGAGAATATTCATTGCAGCCCATGGAGCAAGCACTGTTTCCGCCGCATACTGCGAGAAAAGGCTTACATCGATAGGAAAGGATGCGACAGCTCTTGAGCTCAGCGATCACCACCTCGTTTCAAGCTATCTATCACAGCCAGAGCCATCATCAGCACTGCTTGTAGCCATTGCAATCGCCCCACATGGCAAGTCGACCGTGCAGACGGCAAAACTGTGTCACAGCAGGAATTTCCCAGTCCTCGCAATTACTGACAATAAGGATTCGGAACTGGCGTCTTATGCTGATTGCACGATTGCGGCCCCTGCCAGTATCCAAGGCGCGACAAACTCGGTCCTGCCATCTATATCGATAATCGATGTCATCTCGATAATCACATCGATAAAGGCAAGAAAAACGTCCCCCGGCGACGAGGAACGTTACAGATCAATGCTGGAATTCTTCACTTCCGATAATTAGAAAGAACAGAAGCAAGATAGTCCATTTCCTTTTTCCCATACCTCTGGTCAATCTGAACTGAGCATACATGGTCGTAGATATATGCTGCTCCAGGATATCTCGAATCGAAGTCCTTGACCTCTTCGGATTCAGGGGTTCTTGGCCAGTAAACTGTACTCGAGATACCCCGCTCTTTCAGATAAGCCTGGAAATCTGGGCGGTCATCTGCATAAACGGTGAAATGGCTGGGAACATCATCTTCCCGAAGGCTATCGAAAACAACCGAGAAGCCAGAGGGAGAATTTATTCCATCGAGAACCATCTGATAATTCTCCCTTCTCTTTTCCACCATCGAATCGAAATCGAAATTCCTTATGATCCTCTCCGAAAGCTCATCTCCGGAGAACGCATCGAACATCTTCCTGAGCCTGAGCTCCGTATTCCAGAAGACCTCCGACGCTTCCTCATTGAACTTCTCTTCTCCGGTATCAAGGGCTTCCTGCCTTAGCTCAAGCGCCCTGTACCTGCCATCGAGATGCGCCTTTTCAGGGGCCAATGGCTTTACATTGAAAGCCCCGTCCATTTTTACAGCAACGCCACCGGATGCAATACCCATCCATTTTCTTAAGCTACCTGCCTGGTAATCAGCAAGCTCCTCCATCTTCAGTGGACTGTGAGTGGTATCGAAGAGAATCTTTATTCCCCTGTCCTTGCATTTAAGAAGAAAATCCCTATCGTACCTGCAGAAACCGAAATATCCACAGAGACCAAGGACAGAAACTCCATCCAGCTCCTCCTCCCTGAAAAGCGGAGTCATACCTTCCGGATCGATATCATAGAAACGCAGCTCATAACCTGCTTTGACATATGCTGAAAGCACCGTCTCACAAGTATATGCAGGAACATAAGCCCTCTTCGGCTCCACATCCCCGATATCGAGAAGCGACGCATAAAGGGCACAGCGGCCCGACATCAGAAAGAGGACATCCTTCTTTCCAATCCACGGAAAACCGCTGCCATTCCCGATTTTCTCAAGAGGGAACATTCCCCCGATAACCCTTTCCATCAGAATTTTCCTATAGTCTCCCTGTCGAGTCTCCTGATTATGGCTTCAGCAAGTTTTACACCATTCATGAAATCTGAGACAGATGAAATACCGTAATGGGTATGTGCGTAGCGCACTGGAATACCGATGACAATAGCTGGAACACCAAGGTTGGACAGGTTGATAGCAGAACCATTCGTAGCACCACCAGTCCTAACAGCTTCCTGTACAGGGATTCCCTCCTCCGCCGCAACGGAGAGCGCAAATCTCTGGAAGCGCGGATTCGTAATCATCCTGGCATCGATATGGCGGAGCATCGGGCCCTTGCCTACCGCTGTCTGAACCTGGTACTGAGGTACAACAGTATCATCAGCAGGACAACCTTCGAAAACAATCGCGATATCCGCTTTTACATGATTTGCAGTAACGGTAGCACCACGTACCCCAACCTCTTCCTGGGATGCGAAAGCACCTGTAAGCCTTACCGCAAGCTTCTCATCCTTCATTTCATTGAGAACGGAGACGACGGAAGCACAGCCCATTCTGTTGTCAAAGGCCTTGCCGAAGATTCTGTCATGCTTCTCATCATAGAATGCAGTAACATCGGGAACAACCGGTGCCGCAATCCTGATCTTATAATCATTGACTATCTCCTCAGCGGAGCTTGCACCCACATCTATGACAAGCTGATTGATATCAAGCGGTGCCTTCTTCTCAGCTTCAGTCATATAGTGTGGTGGCTTTGAAGCGACAACACCTAGAACATAAGTACCATCCGCAGTCTGTACTCTCACTGTATGTGCAGGGATGTTCGAAACGACCCATCCACCAATCGTCGTGAATTCAAGCATTCCATCCGGCCTTATGGCCTTCACCATGAAACCAACCTCATCGGTGTGGCAATCGAGGTGAACAAGAGGAAGAGATGAATCGCGACCATCCTCTACATAGAGATTGAGAAGGGAATCTCTCGACTGCTTGCCGCTTCCATCTGTATGCTTTCTTATAACATCAAGAACCTCGTCCTCGAATCCGGAAATACCATTGGCATTGCTCAGTTCGGAAATGAGGGAGACGTAATCTTCTTTGTTTTTCATATTAATCCTTCCCGGTTTATGATAATGGGCCCCACACAGGCAGGGCCCTGCTGTATTAAAGTTCTACTTTCGAGAACTCATCCATGAATGAGACCATGTAATCTGCGAATGCCTGCAGCATCTCATCACCCCACTCCTTTGTTGCGAATTTCGGGTGATCAGGGCCAATCCAGCCATTGTCAGTGACATGATCGGTAAGTCTAGGAATAGTTACTGTGACACCTTTGTATGTGACGGTATTGAAACCGCTTGCCTTGATAGTATCCGAAACATCCTTCATTTCGAGAGGAAGATCAACATACTTCTTATCGACAAGATCTGGATTCACGGCAAGTACACCTGCAGTCTCTTCTCCACCGCCGTGTCCGCCTTTCCACTGAGGATTCAGTTCCCAGACATTGAGCCACCAGTTGAGAAGCGCCATAAGGCAGCCCTCGCTGTCGAGCTCATAACCGATTCTCTCAAGTGCCTTTATATTGCCGCCATGTCCATTGAGGATGACGAACTTCCTTGCACCGTGGCGCTTGAGATTCCAGATTATTGTCTTCATCAGCTGATAAAGAAGATCTGTTCCAAGGTTCACGGTTCCTGGGAATGGATAAAGGCTCTCACAAGCACCATACGGCATTGTAGGAGCAATCAGGATATTATCATTCTGCTTTCTGACAAGCTCGATGATTTTATCTGGTATCAAGGTATCAGTGCCAAGCGGCATATGCTTGCCATGGCACTCAATACTGCCGATTGGAATAATCACCATATCATTGCTGCGGAAATACTCCTCAGCCTGAACCCATGTGATTTCACTCAAAAGCATTTCATCTTCTCCTATGACAATCCGGCAGGATTCCCTGCCGGACAATAGCTACTTATCTTTTGCCAAGAACCTTAACATTCTGGAGCTCGTGGTATCCAATCGGATCGAGGACGAATCCTTCGACATTGGCGCCCGCTCCAGCTGCAATCTCTGTGTAGAGAATGTTGGCGTTGTTTGCCAGATCCTTGAGATAGATTGCAAGATCCTTGTAAGCCTGGAGTCTGACAGCTTCATCTGTGCTGCTTCTTCCGATCTCAACAAGTCTGTCGACCTCAGGATCATTTGTAAATGTTCTATTTCCTGCCGCGCCCTGCTGAGTTGAGTGCTCGAGGGAATAGTATGTATAGTCAGCATCCATTGTTGATGTTACCCAGCCAAAATATGCCATATCATGCTCGCCGGATGTTGTGCGGCTGATGAATGTACCGAACTCCATAACCTCGAGATTACAGTCGATTCCGACCTCTGAAAGCATAGCCTGGAGAACCTGGCAGACCTCTACTCTTTCCTGGTTGTTGTTTACCCAGATTGTGCAGGAGAAGCCATCAGGATAGCCTGCTTCAGCAAGAAGCTGCTTTGAAAGCTCTGGATCGTACTCATCAACACCACAGCCGTAGTAACCGAAAACAGCTGGTGCAACAAGATCGTCAGCGGCCTGGCCAGCACCCATATAGAGTGTATCGACAATCAGCTGCCTGTCGATTGCATGGCTTACTGCCTGGCGAACAAGCTTGTTGTCGAAAGGAGCCTTATTCATGTTCATAGAGAGGTAGTAGCAGGTAAGAGATGGTGCCGAATAAAGAACGAGATCCTCATTCTCAGCAATCCTCTGCTTATCAGCAATGAGCGGATCGTATGCGATATCGACCTCACCTGTCTCAAGAGCAATAGTTCTCTGAGCAGCTTCCGGTACAACCTTGAATACGAGGTTCTTTGTCTGAGGAGCGCCTGCATAATACTCATCATTGGCAACAAGTGTAGTGCTGTCATTCTGAGACCATGATACGAACTTATAAGGACCAGATCCTACAGGAGCTGTTCTGAGGATATCCTCATTTGCAGATGTGTAATCCATCGGAACGATTGCTGCGAATGGTACAGAGAGGTTTCTCAGTGCTGGAGCATATGGAGCATCGAGCTTTATGAGAACAGTGTAATCATCCTCAATGATGACTTCATCGATGAAGTCTACAACGTAGGAAACAGCTGCGCTTGCAATTGCGCGGTCGAGGGAATACTTTACATCCTCAGCTGTAAGATCCTCTCCATTATGGAACTTGATTCCCTGTCTGATGTGGAATCTGTACTCTGTATCGGAGAGAATTTCCCAGCTCTCTGCAATCTGCGGAATGAGCTCATTTGTCACAGGATCGACCTCGACAAGAGTGTCATAGATATGATTTGTGACTGCAACAGCAGGAGTCTCCTTTCCGATGTGTGGATCGAAGGAGGTGACATCTGCGCCAAGGGCGACAGTGATGGTATCCTTGTATCCGTTTTCGTCGACTGCGCTTCCTGACTCTCCGCCTCCCATAGCGAAAGCAGCAGGAATCATCGCGATGAGAACAAGCAGAATCGCAAGTGCTCTTTTCATTTTTGACCTCCTGGATTTTCATCCGTATCAAGTACACAGGCCACAAAGTGTCCTGGCTCGACTTCATGTAATGGTA
>CALXXO010000066.1 GCA_944392705.1 uncultured Spirochaetaceae bacterium | reverse complement strand
CGGGTTCAGGAAAGAGCTCCCTTGCATTCGACACTATCTTCGCAGAGGGACAGAGGAGATATATCGAATCGCTCTCGAGCTATGCCAGGATGTTCCTGGGCCGTATGGATAAGCCGGATGTTGACTCCATAGAAGGTCTTTCCCCTGCAATAGCAATAGAGCAGAAATCCACGAACAGGAATCCACGTTCAACTGTCGGAACTGTCACTGAAATCTACGATTACTACCGTCTCCTCTGGGCAAGGATCGGGCACAAGCACTGCCCGAAGTGCGGCAGAGAGATTACAGAAATGTCAGTCGACCAGATCATCGATATAATTTTCTCCCACCCAGAAGGCGAGAAGCTTATGATTCTGGCGCCTGTTGCCCGGGGAAAGAAAGGGGAATTCAGGAATACGCTGGAGGAAGCGCTGAAGCTCGGGTATCTCAAGGCGGTAATCGATGGAAAGATGTACAACCTCGATGAGTCGATTCCTCAGCTTGAAAAGAAGGTCAAGCACAATGTTTCCATCTTAATAGACAGGGTGAGGAACAATAAAGCAGACAGGACCAGAATCTCCGATGCGGTGGAGCACGCTTTTGATATCGCGAACGGGCTTGTCGAGGTCGAATACCACGATGAAGGGCTGAGCGAGATCTACAGCGAGAAGAACAGCTGCCCGGACTGCGGCATAACAATCCCTGAGATAGAGCCAAGGTTCTTCTCGTTCAATTCGCCATTCGGAGCCTGCCCCGAGTGCAATGGCATCGGGTTCAGGAAGGAGTTTGACCCAGATAAGATAATTCCAGACAGGTCACTTTCGTATAATCAGGGAGCTATAAGGACGCACAGGCCTGATGCCAATTACTACAGGGCCGGAATAGAGACGCTCTATAAGCACTATGGCTATTCGATGGATACCCCGATTGAGAAGCTCCCGAAGGAGTTCGTGGATGTGCTTCTCTATGGAGGAGGGGACAGATTCTCCTATTCCTATCAGGGGACCAAGGAGAAGAAGACCGTTGAATTCAGGGGCATCATAACGGAGCTTGAGAGAAGATACTACGAGACACAGTCGATGAATATAAGGATGTGGCTCGATTCCTTCAGGGCCGATGTGGTCTGTCCTTCATGCCATGGTGACAGGCTGAGAAAGGAAGCGCTTTCGGTATATGTCGGCGGCAAGAACATCATCGAAGCGACGAAGATGTCGGTACTGAAGACAATAGAGTTCTTCGATAATCTCACACTTACAGATACAGAGAAGGAAATCGCAAAGGAAATCCTGAAGGAAATACGTGCCAGACTTACATTCCTGAAAGATGTAGGGCTTGGATACCTTACCCTCTACAGGGCAGCGGCAACGCTTTCCGGTGGAGAAGCCCAGCGTATCAGGCTTGCGACGCAGATAGGCTCTGCACTCACAGGCGTCCTCTACGTCCTGGACGAACCTTCGATTGGGCTGCATCAGAGGGATAACCAGAAACTTATAGATACACTCAAGAAGCTCAGGGACCTTGGGAACACCGTCATAGTCGTTGAGCACGATGAGGATACGATCAGGGAAGCAGATTATGTCGTCGATCTCGGGCCCGGTGCAGGGGAGAGGGGTGGTTATGTCACCGCAAAAGGCACTCCTGATGAGATTGCAGCTAACAAGGATAGCATTACAGGGCAGTTCCTGTCCGGCGCTCTTACAATTCCAGTTCCAAAAAGAAGAAAGGGGAATGGCAAGCACCTGAAGATCACTGGATGCGCGAAGAACAATCTGAAAAACATTGATGTTGATATCCCCCTCGGTGAATTTGTGGTTATCACGGGGGTGTCGGGATCTGGCAAATCGACATTCCTGAATGAGATTCTCCTTCCTGCTGTACAGCGCCGCATCGCCAAAAAGGGTGACAGCTACGATGGATATGAATCGCTGGAGGGAACTGAATACATCGATAAGGTCATTTCAATCGATCAGTCCCCGATTGGCAGGACACCGCGTTCAAATCCTGCGACATATGTTGATCTCTTTACCCCGATAAGGGAGCTCTTTGCCCAGATGCCTGAAGCGAAGGCCAGGGGATACAGCGCGGGACGCTTCTCTTTCAATGTACCGGGAGGAAGATGCGAGAACTGTTCTGGCGATGGCCAGCTCAAGATAGAGATGCACTTCCTGCCTGATGTATATGTCAAATGCGATGTATGCGATGGAAAGAGGTACAACAAGGAGACGCTTTCCGTAACATATAAGGGAAAGAATATCTCCGATGTTCTCGAAATGACTGTGAGCGAAGCCCATGAATTCTTCTCAGCTCATCCGAAGATCATGCGCAAGCTCGATACCCTGATGGCTGTAGGACTCGATTACGTAAGGCTGGGACAGAGCGCGCTTACGCTCTCAGGCGGGGAAGCCCAGAGGGTGAAGCTTGCGCTGGAGCTTTCGAAGGTCCAGACTGGAAAGACTCTGTATGTATTGGATGAACCCACAACAGGGCTTCACTTTGCAGATGTGAAGAAGCTTCTTGAGGTTCTTGAGAAACTTGTGGAGAATGGTAATAGTGTGATACTCATCGAGCATAACCTCGATGTCATCAAATCCGCCGATTACATCATTGACCTAGGTCCTGATGGTGGCGATGATGGCGGAAGGATTGTCGCTTCAGGAACTCCGGAGGAAGTTGCAAGGACTGAGGGAAGCTTTACCGGAGAGTATCTTAGGAGATATCTGTAGTTGAAGCGGCTTCTGACCTTCCTGATCCTTCTTTTTCCCGTGCCTTTGCTCGTCTTTGCACTGAGTGCTCCTCAGATTTACTTTGCATCCGACGAGAGCCTGAGGAATATGGCCCAGCTCCGCGGCCTGGAGGGGGAGACGAGGGAGGAACTGCAGAACGCTCTCTATGACTATGAAGGGCTTGATGCATACTCTGTGGAGGAGGAATCCTCCGAGGAGGAAGGCGAAGAAGGCGGATACGTTCTTACTATCAATGAAGCCCAGAATTTCACAAGGGAAGGGGATAGGGTAATACTCACAGGAAATGCTTCCATCGAAATCGATGATGAAGGTGTGATTTCCACCCTTTCTGCAGATACGATAATCATAGACACGCAGAATAAACGCCTTACTGCGCTGGAGAATGTCGTCTATTCAACAGATGATGAAAGTTCCTCAATCCAGGATATAAGCGCGGATGTTGTCACAGTCACCTGGGAGAGGGGGGATTTGATGGTGACGAATGCCACCACATCCACTGAAAGCACATCCGAGGATGAGACGATAACAATCTATACATCTGGAGAGACCCTTTCCTATTCGCCTGAGAGTGGAATGCTCTACGAGGATGGTTTCATCACATCCAATCCCGATGAAGCTTATCTCTCGATAACTGCGAAAGAGATTGCGATGCTGACTGGATCTGATATGTTTGTCTCGAATGCATATCTCTCCATTGGCCGCGTTCCGATTCTCTGGCTGCCTTTCTTCTTCTTCCCCGGTTCACAGATTACGGGAAACCCTTCGCTTGGTTTCACATCCGAAAGGGGGGCTTTCCTCAATACCACATTCGAGCTCCTCGGAAGATCTGAAAAGGTCGCAGAGGGCAATGACGACTCCGAGTCGTTCATGTCAATCCTCACATCGGGAGGAAACAGAGAGGATAACCATCCTACCGGAGCATACTATTCTTCAAAGGGCAGCATCAGCGAAGCTGAGAGGTGGGCTAGGGATACCGGTTCATACATCGCCTTGATGGCAGATGCCTATTCGGAGAATGGACTCCATCTCGGTGTTGACAGCAACATATCGCTTTTCGATGATTCCCTGACATTCTCGCTTCTCGATGGTGTCGCAGTCTCGCCATCATCGTCGTACTACGATGGCAATTTCCGCTATTACGGAGAGAATGAATTCGAATACGAGGGCTATGGCCTGGATCTCACACTTTCGCTTCCGTTCTATTCCGACAGCCGCGTAATGATGGATTTCGGGGACAGGCTTACAAGCTTCTCCCTCTTTTCGCTGCTGGATACTCCGGAATTCCCTACAGATTATAATTCCACGATAACGACATTCTCCAATGAGCTCGAGATAGACTATACACTTCCTTCGGAAAACAGGAGCGACTATGTCTCGTCGTTCTCAATCTCCGACCTCACGCTCTCCCTTGACTACCGATGGGATACTGGCGACCACAGATATTATCTCGATGAGACGACTCTGCCGTCGTTTACAGCATCGGTTTCTGGAATGCTGTTCGACTTTGCATCTACAGTAACATCCCCTGTGGTTGTGGCAGAAAACGAGGAGACGGATGTAACGGATATCCACATACTCTCCGATCCTCTTCTCTACAGCATCTACGAAGCGCAGGAGAAACAGAATGAGGTGACAGGGGATGAGGAGTATTCGATATCTTTGGGGTACACAATCTCCGAAAACTTCAGGAATGAGTATGGATTCAAGAACTCCGGTGCATGGGAAGATGGTGAGCTGTCGTCCTCCACGTCGATGCGCCTTACCCTTGAAGCCGCCGCTTCTGATTACGCATCCCTGAGAGCTGTATTCACACCGACTTATTCGTATCTCTGGGAAGGTGATGATTCATCAGCTGCCTACACTCACCGCGGTGCTGTTAACTCCGATGTGACATTCTCCGTTCCGTATATCGGTATCCAGTACCATATCGCATCCAGGCTATTCAACTACATGAGCGAGGTCGAGGATGGAATCGAGACCGATTCGTCGTTCCTCGTTCCAGGGTTCAATCAGGATACGATAACAAGCCATTCAATCGCCCTCACTAAATCATTTACCGCTGACTGGGGAACGATAACCCCGTCCCTGGAATATGTGCTCCCGCCACTGGCTGCAGAGCTTATCCCCAGGCTGTCATACAGTTATGGGCCTTTTGCCATGTCCTTCGGGTGGCAGTTCCTGCAGGAGGAGACGGATGCTCCTTTCAGAAGCGATCTTGTCGAGCTCTCTCTCGGTTACAGCGGCACATATATAACATCGAATATCTCGATGAGGTATCAGAGTGCGGATTACGATCCTTCGGATTTCTGGAGTCCTTTCTATGGCAACGCGTCGCTTTCTCTCAGGACTGAGGATAAGAAGTGGTCTATAACGCAGTATTTTGACTACTATGCCTACGACAATGGGGAACGCAATTATTTCGATTCGATAATGACAACTCTCCAGATTCCATGCTTCAGCATCTCTGTGGAATGGCAGGGGGCTGTGGGGGATGTAAGCTTCAAAGGCGTTGAAGCTCATATCGATATTGATTCCGCTTCATTCCAGCTCTGGAAGGGCAGGCTGTACTTCTCGTTCGGCCTTGAATCGGATTTCGAGTTCGATATGGATAACCCATATGCTTCGATGTTCACATTCACCCCGTCGATTACATTCAGCATAGCGGAGTTTCTCGATTTCACATTCTCGTTCTCATCATCTAACAATGCCTTCTATGACTATTACCTCAGCGGCAATTTCTTCGGAGAGCTATTCATGGATCTCGGGCGATCCTTCGATTTCTTCGGAAATGGCCGCAACGAGACGAATTTCGTCATGAGCAAGGCCGCGCTTGATGTTGTCCATTACATGGATGACTGGGATCTTCACTGTACATACGCTGCTAATATCGAGCTGCACGATGATGTATACCAGTTCGTCCCTGAGTTCACAATCTACCTCAGCTGGAAAATCTTTCCTGACCTTAATATCGATCAGGAGTGGGAATATAATACAAGTACAAATACATGGGAGCGCTAATGTCTCAGAGCTATGTATTCAAGCCAGATACAGTCCAGTTGGTCCTGGGCGCCAATGATTCGAATCTTCCTTATCTCGAAATGCTCGTCGCATCCGATTTGTCGGTAAGGGGCACATCCGTCATCGATTCCGATGATGGCCCCCTATTCATACCCTTCATGAAGCGCCTTGAGAAAGCTGCTGAGGAGAGGGGTGCGCTGAAGGAAGCGGAGATCTTCATGGAGTTCCAGCTTTTGTCAGAGCCATCGCCTGAAGAGAGGATGGATAACAATCCCGTCATCGTTGCGGCCGGGAAATCCATATATCCGAAAAGCAGGGCTGAGAAGGAGCTTTTCTCCGTTCTCAGGACCTCCGATGTTGTTTTCCCTGTCGGACCTGCCGGAACAGGAAAGACCTTTGTCTCAGTAATCTGGGCGCTTTCAGAAGTCCTTTCGGGGAGGAAGGGAAAACTGCTTCTCACCCGTCCTGTTGTTGAAGCAGGTGAGTCGCTGGGGTTCCTTCCTGGAGACCTCAAGCAGAAGCTTGGACCATACCTGAATCCGTTCTACGACGCGGCCGAGTATATACTCTCTCCGCAGCAGATCAGAAGGATGGAGGAGAATGGAAGCATCGAGATTGCTCCGCTTGCATATATGCGTGGCCGCTCTGTAAACAATGCTGTGATGATTCTCGATGAAGCGCAGAATGCGACCAGGGCTCAGATAAAGATGTTCCTGACAAGGCTGGGGGAGAATTGCCAGGCAATTGTGACAGGAGATCCTTCCCAGACAGATCTTCCTTCCCGCTATGACTCAGGACTGGAGGAGAGCATCCGCATTCTCAGTGGAATCAAAGGAGTTTCGGTGGTAAGATTCACCCATAGCGATACTGTTCGTTCTAGGATAGTCAGGGAAATTGTCAGGGCATATTCCTGTGCGGAGGATGGAAATGAAGAATAGGCTGGTTTCAGAATGCCTGAGGGCTTTCTCGAGGAGACAGAAGATGGTTCTCTTTGCTCTCATGGCCCTTACTGTCGTCCTTGGCCTTGTTTTTCCTCTCCTCCTTTCATCCGACCCAAGGTCAGTACTGACGCTTTCCAGGGAATACAGGCCCGGAGAGCTTGCAGATGAGGATGTGATTGCTCCTTCTGATTTCTCTTACATAGATGATGCGGCTACCGCAGATGAGACAGAGGAAGCTGCCCGGAGTGTGCTTCCCCAGTTCTTCTATTCAGCAACGGAGTCGATGGGCATCAGGGAGAGAACCGATGCTTTCTGCAAGGCTGTCTCTGCAGGAAATGCTTCCGATTATGTTCTGCAGGGAGGGATACCCGATGTTGAGAATGTAGCATCCCGCCTGGATGAGATACCCGATGCAGATAAACCTCTCATAGTTTCCCTGATCAAGGAAGGCGTGACATACCTTCTCGACGAGGGCGTTTATTCGGAGACCGATCTCGATGAGATCATCTCTAGCGGATACCGGTCAATCAAAGTAGAGTCCACAGATCTTCCGTTCAGGTATGAAGGACAGATAAGAAGGATCGACTCCGTTATCGTCAGCGGCAGCTCATATGAAGCGATATCGCTGAGGGCGGCTCAGAAGTATCCAGACCTTCCTTCATCATATACTTCCCTTGTCTCTGACGCCGTCTCGATGCTTGTCACTCCGAATGTATTCTACGATGCGGTGCTTACTACAAGTCTCAGGGAGAGCAGGGCTTCTGCAGTTCCACCTGTCCTTGTGGAGATAGAACGCGGCGATTATATCATTCAGAAGGATACAGTTGTCACGGAGCAGCAGCTCAGGACGATACAGAGAATCTATGATTCCGCGATAGTGACAGTGACATTCCAGAAGGCGCTCGGATACCTCGTGTTCCTTGTCTTCATTGTCCTGATTCTCGTTTACCTTCTCTTTTTCTTCATCAAATATGATTACCGTCTCTCGCTCTATTCTACAATCTTCCTGATAGGAATAGACCTGACTCTCATAGCAGCCTTCTTTATCTGCAGGATGCTTCCAGAGGAAGGGGTAAGGTATACAGATCCGTTCATGCCGTTTGTGCTCCTTCCTGCACTGGCTACATCTGTCGCAGGCAGAAGGAGGGTAGGTTTCTCTGTAGCCCTTGTGCTTTCGGCATTTGCATCGATCTATCCAACCAGCCGCAATTTCTCGTTCTTCTACTACCTTGCGGTCATTGAATGCTGTCTCATGTTCATACGCTTCGGATCGGAGCGTATAGATATTGTTTATCAGACGCTCTTTTCTGCGATAGCGAGCGCTGGTATAACGGTGCTTGTCGCGTTCATCTACGATCTCGATTTCCAGGTTGTATTCACAAGCGCAATCGCATCGGCGCTGAATGTAGTTATATCGTTCATTTCAATATCGATCATACTTCCGGTTATCGAGAAGATCTTCAACATCCCGACTACATACCGCCTGCACGAGCTTTCATTCACGGATACCCCGACACTGAACAGGCTTTCGCAGGTTGCGCCTGGAACATTCAACCACTCTAAGAATGTCTCCGAGATGGCATATGATGCCTGCAAAGCGATAAACGCTAATGCAGATCTTGCGAGGGTCGGCGGGCTTTATCATGATATAGGGAAGGCAGAGCACCCCGAGTACTTCATTGAGAACCAGAATGGGAAGAATGCCCATGATGAGATAAACAAGACGCTTTCGGCCGCTATAATCAAATCACACGTCAAACTCGGTGTGGAGAAGGCCAAGGAGATAGGACTTCCTCAGGAGGTTATAGATATCATCTCAGAGCACCATGGGAATGATTTGATAAAATACTTCTACAACGAAGCTGTAAGGGAAGCCAAGGAGAGCAGGAGCTCGATGGTCAGCGAGGAGGATTTCCGCTACAACGGTCATATCCCGTCGACAGCTGAGAGCGCTGTTGTGATGCTTGCCGACTGCACTGAAGCTGCAACAAGGACGCTTAAGAATCCTAATCATCAGAAGTACGAGAAATTCATTACAAATATCATTATCGATAAGATGAATTACAAGCAGCTCAACAATTCGCAGCTTACAATAAACGATCTCGATAAGATCAAGGAATCGTTCATACACTATCTTCTCGGTCGTGACCACCAGAGAATTGAGTATGGGAAGGATTGATAATGCACTATATAGAGGATGAGCACGGCGTTGTCGATACAGGCAAGGTCGAAGAGTGGGTTGATAGTATTCTTGCATTTCTTGGAGAGACTGGTGATTTCTCCCTCCACTTCATCTCCGATGAGGAGATGCGGGCGCTGAACAATGAATACCGCTCGAAGGATGAGCCTACGGATATCCTTACTTTCGCTATAAACGATGGCGAGGAATTCCCTGCATTCGACGAGGAGGAAAAGGAGTTGGGGGATGTCTTCATCTCAACCGAGAGCATGGAGCGCAACGCAGCTTCCCTTGGCGTTGATAGGGAGGAGGAGCTTAGACGGCTTCTTGTCCATGGGATTCTCCATCTCAGGGGAATGGACCACAGCACGAATGACTTTGATAAGGAGCCGATGCTCCTGGAGCAGGAGAGGATTATGAGGGAACTTGGGTTCCTTTCATGACTTCCTTTCCTTTTCCCGTCAAAGTATTATATTGATAGAGAGACCTTTAATTGCTATTTTCGGTGGAAGATGGTATAAAAAACACGGTTGAATATAGTATCCTCATCTTTACGATGAAGAAGAAGGAGAGAATATGATCAAAGTAGGAATCAATGGATTCGGAAGAATCGGTCGCTTTGTCTTCCGCGCAGCTATGAACCGCCCGGATATCGAGATTGTTGGAATCAATGACCTCTGCCCGGTCGACTATCTTGCTTATATGCTGAAGTATGACACAATGCACGGAAAGTTCGATGGAACCATCGAGTGCGATGTTGAGAAGTCACAGCTCATCGTCAATGGCCACACAGTACGTGTAACAGCTTGCAAGGACCCAGCTGAGCTCAAGTGGGATGAGGTTGGTGCTGAGTATGTTGTAGAGTCAACAGGTCTCTTCCTTACAAAGGAGAAGGCAGAAGCTCATATCAAGGCTGGCGCAAAGTACGTTGTCATGTCTGCTCCTTCAAAGGACGACACACCGATGTTCGTTGTTGGTGTAAACGAGAATACATATGTAAAGGGAACACAGTTCGTTTCCAACGCTTCCTGCACAACAAACTGTCTTGCACCTATCGCTAAGGTTCTCAACGACAAGTGGGGAATCGTAGATGGTCTTATGACAACTGTTCACTCAACAACAGCCACACAGAAGAC
>CALXXO010000065.1 GCA_944392705.1 uncultured Spirochaetaceae bacterium | reverse complement strand
ACATTAATCAGAATCAAAGAGCTGTACCCTTTTTCGGCACAAAGAATCCAGACAGGTTCACTCCTTCAAGTTCAAGCAGCTTTATCTTCCTCTGGATTCCACCACCATAACCTGTGAGATTACCCCCTGTGCCTACAACACGATGACACGGAACGATTATAGATATCTCATTGTGTCCGACAGCACCACCGACAGCTCTTGCGGACATACGCTTGATTCCTCTTTTTGAAGCTACAGTTGCCGCAATTTCACCATATGTCATTGTCTTACCGTAAGGAATTGAAAGCATGATTTCGCTTACTTCCTTATGAAAACCAGAGCCGATTATATGCAAAGGAGGGGTAAAATCCGGTTCTCTCCCAGAGAAATAAATATCAAGCCAATTCTTTGTCATCGAAAAGATAGGTATTTCCTTCTCCTCATGCTCTTCATCAAGATGGAGCGCAAAATAACGCTGACCTTCAAACCAGAGGCCTGTAAGCCCTAGGTTATCAGCAGCAAGGAGAATGTTCCCAAATGGTGATTGGTAATTGGCCGTGTATTGCATTCGCTCCTCCAATCAAGACAATATTCATAATACAGGAACAGCAGGCAAAATGCACACAACAATACGCGAAACCAATGTGAAAAGCATTCTCACGAAATCCAATCTGCCAGTTGCAGATTACTCTGTGAATCCATATATAGGCTGCGAGCATGGCTACAAGTACTGCTATGCATCCTTTATGAAACGATTCACAAACCACAAAGAGCCTTGGGGAAGCTTTGTGGATGTGAAAACATGGCCAGAAATCAAACATCCGGAAAGGTATAAAGGCAAAAAACTATTCATCGGCTCTGTCACAGATCCGTACCAGCCAATCGAAGAAAGATATGGCCGAACAAGAAAGCTTTTGCAGGAATTGCAGGGAAGCGGAGCCTTGAAAAGCATTGCGACGAAATCAGACCTGATTCTGCGCGACATGGACCTAATAGCGTCATTCCCAAATGCAAGGGTATCATTCTCAATCAATACCCTAGATGAAACTTTCACAGAGGAAATGGATGGTTCGGTCTCAATTGCACGGAAAATCAAGGCAATGAGTCTTCTCCATGAAGCCGGAATAAGGACAACCTGTTTCAGCTCCCCTATTTTCCCTGGAATAACCGACTGTAAGGCAATCATCAGGGAATGCCGCGATAAATGCAATCTTGTTTGGCTTGAGAATCTCAACCTCAGAGGTGAATACAAGCCTGTGATCCTCGATTACATACAGAGAAACTATCCATCCCTTTCTTCCCTGTATGATGAAATCTACAGAGAAGGCAAAAGAGACTACTGGTTCACTCTAAATGAAGAACTCAAGGATTTCTGTAAAGAAGAAGCCCTTGATTACATCCGCGATGACGATTCAATGACCCGCCCATTCGATTCAGCCCCAATAATCGTCAATTACTTCTTCCATGAGGAGGTCAAACGGAATGCAACCAAGGAAAATACAATCTGCTGAAATCAGTTGTCCTTTATTAATGTTATTGCCAAACAGGCCAGCCCAAGCCCGAGCATCGCAACCGCACTTTCACTATTAATAGCATCTAGTATCGAAGTCACCGCGACTGCAACTCCCATAGCAAGAGCAACAGCCCTGAGTATAAGCATTACAAGATCATTTATCGATTTATTTCTGCTATCTTTTGTCATGCTGCTATTTCGCATCAGGTCATCGACAGAAAGCCCAAAGAGCTCTGCAATGCGAGGGAGCAGTGCTGTATCTGGATATGAGAGGTCCCTTTCCCATTTGGATACCGCCTTATCTGTAACTCCGAGCTTTTCAGCAAGCTCAGCCTGCGTCATTCCTTTTTCCTTTCTCAAATCTGCAATTGTCTTTCCAAACGTCTTCGAATCCATAGCTGAGAAAATAACATTACAGGAATCGTGCTGTAAACCGACTTGCAGTTTACAGCTATCGACTGGTGGTTTACCTCTCAGGAGAGCTCGAACAAACCTGTGTAGAGATCATAATAACGGCCTTTCTGAGCCATCAGAGCTTCGTGGTCTCCCCTCTCAATAATCTTACCACCTTCAAGGACTATGATTGCATTTGCATTCCTGACAGTAGAGAGTCTATGCGCAATGACAAATACCGTCCTTCCTTCCATCAATCTGTCCATTCCTTTTTCTATCAGGTCTTCAGTTCTTGTATCGATATTGCTGGTGGCTTCATCGAGGATAAGCACGGGAGGATTGGCAACAGCGGCTCTTGCGATTGCAAGAAGCTGTCTCTGCCCGCTGGACAGATTAGAACCATCGCCAACGACCATCGTGTCATATCCATCTGGCAGTCTCCTTATAAAGGAATCTGCATTGGCAATTGCCGCAGCTTCCTCAACTTCTTTATCGGTGGCATCAAGACGCCCATACCTGATGTTATCCCTTATCGTTCCGGTGAAAAGATGAGTATCCTGCAGTACCATACCGAGGGAATGGCGGAGATCATCTTTCCTGATTCTCCTAACATCAATTCCATCAAAGAGAATCTCACCACTGACAACATCGTAGAATCTGTTTATCAGATTAGTAATGGTGGTTTTTCCAGCTCCAGTGGAACCGACGAAAGCAATCTTCTGTCCGGGCTTTGCATAAAGGGAGATTCCCTTCAGAACTGGATGATTGCTCTCATAAGAGAAAACAACATCATTGAACCTGACATCTCCTTTAAGAGGTATTCTTTTCTCGCCATCCTTCCAGACCCAGCCGCTGCCGGAACGTTCAAGTGTAACAGTGCCTTCATCCACTTCGCTCTTCATATCGATGAGTTCAAAAATCCTCTCGGCTCCGGCAAGGGAAGAAAGGAGGAAATTGCTCTGCTGTGTGAACTGGTTTATAGGAGCTGCCGCCTGTCTCACGAAAACAAGATAACTGGCAAGCGCCCCAAGTGTTGTCCAGCCAGAAAGCGCCATGAAACCACCGAACAGAGCAACGATTGTATATGTCAGGAACGATATGCTTACAACAGCAGGTATCATTGTTGAAGCAAAGGACTGGGCTGCCGTTCCCATCTTCTGCAGCTCACTGTTCTTATCCCGGAAACCTCGGAGATTCTCTTCCTCGTGATTGAATACCTTGATTACCTTCTGGCCAGCAACCATCTCCTGAATATAACCATCGATGGATCCCAGGCTTTCCTGATACTTCCTGTAATATTTTTTGCTATGCCTTGCAGAGTATCGGACATATAGGAACATGAAGGTATACGACAATGCCACGATAAGAGATAACCTCCAGTTGAGGACCAGCAGCATAGTCATCGTTCCAAGAATCTGGAAACCATTTTTTATCACAGCTGAAAAACTGTTGTTCAAGGCATCTGATATTGTGTCCACATCATTGGTATAGAAACTCATCACATCGCCATGCTGATGGCTATCGAAGAAGCTCAGAGGAAGTGTCTGCATATGAGAAAACAGGTCTTTGCGGATGTCATAGACTATCTTTTGACTGGAGCTTGCCATTATCTGGCTATATCCAAGTGCGGCCAGAACACCAATAAGATAAATAACAGCTGTGAGTATAACTCCTTTTATCAGGGCAGACATTCCCCCACCTGAAACAAGGTTATCAATGACTGGACTTATCATATATGTTCCAAGAAGATTGCACAGCACACTAACTATTACCATCAGTGCGACAAGCAGCAGCGATATGCGATGCCTTCCCATATAAGAAAGAAGGCGCTTTGCTGTATAAACCAGATTCTTCGGCTTTCTTGAACTTACCATCCTTGGCATCAGAACGTACCTCCTTTCATCTGAGAATCATATATCTCACGATAAATCTGACTGCTTTCAAGAAGCGTATCATGGGATCCAGAAGCCACTAATCGCCCATTATCGAGTATGAAGATGCAGTCAGCTTCCATCACCGTCGATATTCTCTGTGCGATAAATATCTTCGTGACACCTTCAAGCTTCTTAAGCCCTTCCCGGATACTTCTTTCAGTAGCACTGTCAACGGCACTTGTCGAATCATCAAAGATGATTATCTTGGGCTTCTTGAGAAGAGCGCGAGCAATGCAAAGCCGCTGTTTCTGCCCTCCCGAGACATTCACACCCCCCTGCCCCAGATCTGTATCAAGACCTGCAGGAAACCGATGAATGAACTCACTAGCCCCAGCTATATCGCAGGCGGCCCAAAGCTCATCATCGCTTGCATCCTTATTGCCCCATCTGAGGTTATCCCTTATTGTTCCGCTGAATAGGAGATTCTTCTGGAGAACCATACCAACCGCATCCCTAAGAACACGAAGGCTGTAGTCTTTAACATTCTCCCCACCTACAAGAACCTCTCCGGAATCGACATCGTACAGCCTATCTATAAGCTGAACGAGCGTTGTCTTGCCGCTTCCTGTACCGCCAAGTATTCCGACAGTAGTTCCCGGTGCAATTTTCAGGTTGATATCAGCAAGGGTTTTCTCCTTTGCCTTCTTGCTGTACCTGAAGGAGACGTTCCTGAATTCAACAGAAGATGATGGAACATTCTGCAGGGGATTCTCTCGTTCTTTGAGAGAAGGCTCTTCATCCAGAACAGTTCCGATTCTTACAGCAGAAGCCAGGGAGCGCGTCAGCAGCAGGAATACATTAGAAAGCATCATCATCGAGTTAAGGACCTGCATAACATAGCTGAGGAAACCTGTAAGCTCCCCTACCTGAAGAGTTCCGGCAAGAACCATGGAACCGCCAAAGAACATCAGGGAAAGCACGCATATATACATAGTCGCCTGAAAGAACGGAAGGTTAAGAACAGCTGTCCGATTTGTCTTGGTGGCGACTGATGAAAGGTCATCGTTTACCGAATCGAATTTCTCCTCTTCGTACTCTCCACGTACAAAAGCTTTTACAGTTCTTATCGCCCTCACGTTTTCTTCAACCACGCCATTGAGCCTGTCGACAGTCTTCTGCAGAACTGAATACATCGGCGCAACATGGCGCACTATCGTAAATAGGACAATTCCCAGCAAAGGCGTGAGTACCAGGAATACAACTGCAAGTTCCGCATTCATCGAAAAAGAGAACAGAAGTCCAAGAATGAGCATTACTGGTGCCCTTACAAGCGGTCTGAGACCATTGTTTATGGTATTCTGCATCACCGTGATATCACTGGTCATCCTTGTCACAAGCGAGCTTGTCTCAAACTTGTCTATATTGGAGAAGGCATATTCCTGAAGCTTCTCATATTCCTTTTCCCTTATCCTTGCACCCCAGCCATATGCAGCACGGGCGGCAAACCTTGCATAAGCCAGACCTGTAGCAAGCGCAAGCAAGGCGCAGAAAGCCATCTGACCACCTTTGATGAACATATACTTCACATCACCGTTGGCTACACCGTTGTCGATGAGGTCTGCCATCATGGTCGGAATAATAAGCTCGAAGCTTGTTTCTACAGCAACAAGAATACAAGCGGCGATAATCGAAATCCTGTAAGGTCCCAGAAGGGAAAAGAGCTTTTTTAAGCTTTTCATTTCTCCCCCTTTCTTCCTGTGAGATTTTCCAGAAGCCTGGAGAGAAGTGCACGGAGGTTATCACACTCTTCTTTAGTGAACCCTGAAAGGATCTTGTCATCGAGAATAGCACACTCTTCTACCCATCGCTCAGCAGCTGCCCGGCCTTTATCAGTCAGTTCAAGCCTGTTGGAACGCCTGCAATCTTCATTCTCAACACGTGTCAGAAAGCCATTTTTCCTAAGCGTTTCAGTCATTCTGGAAACTGCGGCAGGATCTATACCGAAATATGAAGCAATCATATTCTGTGTAGCTGGCCCATACGAAAGGAGGTACGACAGTATCCTGGGCTGTCCACGACCAAGCCCAAGCTCGTCGCGCAAAGAGCTTAATGCATTGTCTTTCTCATGGAACACCCTAAAAAGAAGCTGATTTAAAGAAAGGTCCATAACCACTTCCTTGATATATCAATTATTGATGTATCATATTTATGGAGGGACCTTCAGTCAATAAATTTACATCGTCTTCTTTCTGAGAATAATCACGCCTAAAAAAGAAAGAACCATTGATAGCAGCAGACAAACAAAAATATGCAGTAATGCATTGCTGTTAATCATAATAAATGAGAAGAATTCTGCTAGAATATTTCTGAGAAATGCGAATGGTGTGAATATTGTAACAATTCCCAAAATTAAAGCATCCGCAGCCCATCCATACCATTTCTCCTGAATCGATAGAATCACATGGATGAAAAGCATTACTAGGAACAGGAAGAACATCTGCTGTATTGCAGCTATTATGACACCATTATCTGTCCAATGGCATATATCCATAAGATTCAGCACTTTGTCAGCTTTATACAATGGATCCACGAGAAGGTAGACAGAGGTGTTGACAAGTGAAACAAACAGCGAAAGAAACATATAACTTGCAACACATGAAATGAAATAGTCCCTCTTGCTTGCACCAAGATTAATCAGTCCCCTGAAATCATGAAAGACAAAAGAGAAAGGACAAAGCACTGCAATGAGCCATGAATAGTTCCCATTGCTAAGAACAGTATCACCAGACGAAGTTGCCGTGAGCATGACAAAAAGCGTCACAATGAAGTATACCTTGCAACTGCTGATTAACCGCTTTGATATTGAATAAATAACCTTAATCATCTTTCTCTCCCTTTTCTACCGACAAGCTTAATGAACAGGTCCTGTAAAGACATACTACTGATTTCGATGCCATCGGATGGCGTCGGGGGTGTATCGAATATATAATTTGTTACCAAGCCACCGATTTCATCTTTTGCTATCACATTCAAGCTAGCACTCACCTTCTCAACTTTTCCTTTCAGTCCACGTATGCTGAAAGCCTTTGATCCAACAGTCTCAAGGGAGTCAAAGAATCTGATACTGCCTTTATCCAGAATGATAAGATACTGAACAGTATCAGCAATTTCCTCTATGATGTGCGTCGATATCAAAATGATTCTAGGATGCCGCCGATAACTCTCGGAAAGAAGGTTATAAAACTCCATCCGCATAATTGCATCGAAGCCAAGAACAGGTTCGTCTAGAAGGATTACACTGTTGTTGCTTCCAAGGCAGATTATGGTTGAAACCATCGTCTTCATACCGAGCGAAAGCTGCTTGTACTTCTTCTTTCCATTGAGCTCGAATCTATCCATCATTTCAAGCGCAAAATCGTAATCAAAGTTGCCTTGTACATCTCCTGCAATTCTTATCAGCTTCTGCACCGGGAGATTGAATTGCTTTGCGGAATTCTCAATGTAGCTGACACCTGTATCCATTACAGCTGCCGATATAATCCGGCCATCAACAGTCACGCTTCCGCTTGTTGCATTCTGATACCCAGCGATGGTTTTCAAAAGCGTCGTCTTGCCAGCCCCATTCCTGCCGAGAAGACAATATATGCCGGGCTCACTGATTTTCATAGTTATATCTTTCAGGACAACGGACTGCCCATACTTTTTAGTGACACCTCTGAAGTCAATCATTACCCGCTCCTCATAATGAAATTTATTCATGTCGCCATATGGCAAAGTCCTGTATAATGCTTTGTGTAGCACAAAGGTAAAGAGCAAATGACAAAATTCTTTTCTATCGGAGAAGCTGCAAAAGCAGTAAAGATGACAAGCGAGACTCTTCGGCATTATGACAGAATAGGACTCGTCAGACCTTCATGGAAGAGTGACCTTACAAATTACCGATACTACACACAGCAGGATCTGATAAAGCTGAATACAGTCCATATGCTCCAGGTCATGGATTTATCGCTGAATGAAATAAAGGAAATCCTTGAATACAATAATCTTGAAAGAATAATAAGTTTCCTTTACGAAGCTGACAAGAAAGCTGATGCCAAAATAGCGGCACTGAAGAAAAGCAAGTGTCAGATAAAAAGAGCAATAAAAGATTATGAATCGAAGCTTGAGCAATCGAAAATGCATTCAGAAACCATGACTATCAAAGAAATTCCAGAGCGAGTGATTCTTTTATCAAACAGAATGGAAGACCCATCACTTGAGCACCTCTTTAACTATTGGGGACATTTCTATGACGAACTTCCAGAAGCAGAAAAAAAGGAATTCCTATTCGAAGATGCTGCCGGAATTTATCAAAGCAATGGTTGCAAACGACTTTTCGCAATCTGCAGGGAATACAGCAATACAGAAAACCTAAAGGTATTGCCATCGGGCAGATATCTATGTTTCCCTTGTCAGGAAAATGAAAGGGAAACAGCAGAGGATGAACTTCTCAAGAAATATAGAAATGACTATGGCAAAGATCCTGATTTCATAATAAACATGATTATCGTTACAGGAATCATGAACTGGAGTTACGAGATACAGCTCCCCTGCCCAAACAATTCGGAACAGTTCTAAGCAATTATATCATTGGTAACACTATAGGGTACACTTAAAGACATTGCCATATTACATTTGCTTATTTTAAAACAAGTCAGAGTCTCTAGTTAGATTCCGCCTCCAGGAATCGAATCAGTAATGAATGCTTTTCAGCCCGATGGAGAAAGTTTAATAAGTAGTATTTACAAACAAGATGTCAATCACAGGATAAAATTTATCTTATTTTCTCACATAGAGTTTTCAGACTTTTAATGACAGCTTCGTAGCTCATGTCCGATGCATACGGATACTTCCTCTGATATGCGTCCCACAAAGACCGGAGGTGAGCGTCAGATTCAACAGAAGAAACTATTCCTTGAATGTTCTGTCCCAGATTGATGGCCCCACGCTGCACACAGGTCGCATTGAAAGCGTTCTTCAGTATATCTACATCAATCTGATTGCCATACAGCATGAAAAGAATTCTGATATCGTAGAAATCTCTCATCCGCGTATCCAATACACCCCTTGCAAGAACGGTCTGAATCTTTTCTGCCAGTATTGTTTCCAAATTGTACGACAGAAGGTTGATATAACAATTTTCAAGAAGCAACTTATATCGATATTCGACAGGCTTAGGGGTTATGATATCGCCTGTAGAGATATCAACCTTGATGGGAGTGACAAGATTTCCCATGATGGCATTCAGAGTAAGCCGTATTCCTGGATACTCCATCTCATCCATGATGCTTGCAGTGTCCTTGATTTCATTCATGATTCGCATTGCATCATCCTCTGAAAGATTTAGATTTTTGAGACTTGTATCTATCCATTGTGGAACGGAGAGATACTCCAACCAGAGCTGTTACAAGCATACTTCCTTTGATGATGAAATTATCCCTATACCTTGAAACAGAAACACGTTCAAGCAAACGTTCCATCATATGGGTTCTCAAAAGAATCCTTGCGTCTGACTTGTTGTCTTTCGCTATGTTTCTAATCCGTCCCTTTATCTGTTCTGGTGTAAGCAGCGGCATTTATAACATCATCTCCATATATCTGCGTATGACATTATCTATCCCGAATTTATTTGCATACTCCATAAGAAGATTAAGATTCTTATCCCTTCGCGCAATGTAAGTTTTCAATGCAGAAATAAAGTCTTGTATCTCTATTGAACTTCTGCACCGAACAAGGTCACAGATTGTCCTTTCAAGATCATACATCGGAATATCATTACCAAAGTTATCCTTCACCATTATTTTCCCGACATTCAGCAATTCTTTACTGATATAATAAACCTTGCATTTTCCATCAACTTTAAGTCGATGCGCATTGTACCCGCTATATATTGTAATAGTATGGATGAAAGGTTCTCTATCAGTCAGACCATGATAATAGAACGCTTCATCATGCGAGAATATAGCTTTAGGACATCTATGGCTTATCACATAGAGTTCATCAATCAGAACACCTTCGCTGGAATATACCCCCTTCCCTATTCTTTCAAGTCCATTCTCATGAATGAACTTATAGAATCTATATTTGGAAATGCCATTCTGCTTAGCCATTTCCAGAGTAAGATAATCATTATTCGGAGTTGGTATCCTGATTTCACTCATATCTCCACAATAATCCTATTGTGCTTATATTATATATCAAATAAGCACCAAAGTATAGCAAAATATAGATATATCCCCCCTCCCGATACGCCTGTGGTGTTTATGCTCGTGGCTACATAAACCTCCATTACTGTCTTTAATTCCACGAGCCGCGAATCCTCAGCCACTGAAAAGGATGCTAGTTCCAGCCTGATAGTTATATGCTCATTCATAGGATTCTTTCTTGGTTGCTGGGTTGCTAATTTCAACTTTAAAGGATTAAAC
>CALXXO010000064.1 GCA_944392705.1 uncultured Spirochaetaceae bacterium | reverse complement strand
ATAGCATATAACTGCCTTACCGCAGATATGAAATAAGGATAAGGAGAAACCTATGACAGTTAATGATCTCAAGCATTCAAAGCTTGTGCAGTGGGTTAATGAGGTTGCTGCTCTTACAACTCCGGATAACATCGTAGTATGCGATGGTTCCAAGGAGCAGTATGATCAGCTCATTGAACTCCAGGTAGAGCAGAAGCTCTGTGTCCGTCTCAATCCTGAGAAGAAGCCAGGTTGTGTGCTTTTCCACTCGGATCCTTCCGATGTAGCACGTGTTGAGAAGAGGACCTTCATCGCAGCTGAGAAGGAGGAGGACGCTGGTCCTACCAACAACTGGATCGATCCGAAGGAACTCAAGAAGACAATGACTGACCTTTATCGCGGATGTATGAAGGGAAGGACAATGTATGTCATTCCTTTCTCAATGGGTCCGCTTGGGTCCCCAATGTCAAAGCTTGGTGTAGAGCTTACAGATAGTGCTTACGTTGTCTGCAATATGATGATTATGACAAGAGTCGGAGAGAAGGTCCTCGAAGAGCTCGGAACAGATGGATATTTTGTTCCATGTCTCCACTCTGTTGGAAAGCCGCTCCAGGCTGGTGAGTCTGACAATGGACAGTGGCCATGTGCACCAATGGAGCATAAGTATATTTCCCAGTTCCCAGAGACAAGAGAAATCTGGTCATATGGTTCTGGCTATGGTGGAAACGCTCTTCTCGGAAAGAAGTGCTTCGCTCTCCGCATCGCATCCGTTCTTGCACGTGATGAGGGCTGGCTTGCAGAGCATATGCTCATCCTCAAGATAACAAACCCAGAAGGAAGAGTACGCTATGTAACTGGTGCATTCCCATCAGCTTGCGGAAAGACAAACCTCGCTATGCTCATTCCTACTATCCCAGGATGGAAGGTAGAGACAATCGGCGACGATATCGCATGGATGAAGCCAGGCAAGGATGGAAGGCTTTATGCTATCAACCCAGAAGCAGGTTTCTTCGGAGTTGCTCCTGGAACTTCAGCAAAGTCCAACTACAATGCTCTTATGGCAGCATCTAAGAATACAATCTTCACCAACGTCGCTCTTACAGAGGACAAGGATGTATGGTGGGAAGGTATCGGATACGATGCACCAGGCAAGCTTATTGACTGGCACGGAAACGAGTGGGTACAGAACAAGGAAGACAAGTCACAGGCTCCAGCTGCTCACCCGAATTCAAGATTCACAGCTCCAGCTAACCAGTGCCCATGCATTGCTCCTGAATGGGAAGATCCGGCAGGTGTACCAATCTCTGCTATCCTCTTCGGTGGTAGAAGACCTTCTACAATTCCTCTCGTGCATATGTCACGCAACTGGAACCATGGTGTATTCCTTGGATCCATCGTTGGCTCTGAGGTAACAGCTGCAACACTCGACGTAAAGGCTGGAACAATCAGAAGAGACCCATTCGCAATGCTTCCATTCTGTGGATACAACATGGGCGACTATTTCCAGCACTGGATTGATGTAGGTGCAGCAGCTCCTTCACAGGATGTTCTTCCGAAGATCTTCTACGTCAACTGGTTCCGCAAGGATGCAGAAGGCCACTTCATTTGGCCGGGCTATGGCGACAACAGCCGTGTCCTCAAGTGGATTTTCGAGTGCTGCGACGGAACAGCAAAGACAGTCGACACACCAATCGGAATCATGCCAACAGTCGATGCTATCGATCGCCCAGAGGGTGTTTCGGAAGCAGATATGGCAGAGCTTCTTAAGGTCGATACAGAGGGATGGCTCAGAGAGGTTGAGGATATCAGAACCAACCACTATCCGAAGTTCGGAAAGCACCTCCCGAAAGAACTTTCAGATATGCTTGATACGCTTGAGAAGAACCTCAAAGCTGCAAAGTGAGCAGTGTCTGACTGTGCTCTTGGCCCTGGATTCGTCCAGGGCTTTCTTTATGACATGATATAATGCAGTCATGAGTCAGACTGAACGTGTATTCGATATCCTTTACCAGCTCTCCAGGGAGAATGGAAAGGTTAAGCTGAAGGATATTGCTGAACGTTATGAGGTATCCACAAGACAGATAGCCAGGGATTATACGTTATCGGATAATGCCAGATGATAATATGATTGTCTTTGACAGGAAGATAATGGCTTATCGTCTTGTCGATGGAGTGGATATCCTCTCCGGCTGGAGGGAGGGAATGATTGTATCAATGTCAGCAATGAGCGCTATGACAGGAAATCTCATCGGCAAGAATGAGATTGAGAATGCGCTTCCTCTATCAATGAGAAAAATCCTCTCCCATGTTGATTACCGTACGCCTGTAAGAGGATATGGGGATGATGAAAAATGGCTTTCCCTTATATTCGAAGCTTTTGAAAACTCCAGTGCTCTAATCATCAGATATAGAAAAACGCCCGATTCCACTGCAGGAGACAGATTTGTCGATCCGCTGAAGCTCGTGAATTATCAGGGGGCATGGTACCTGCTTGGATATGACAGGGAGAAGAAGGCTATGCGTACATTCAGGTTATCAAGGGCGGAAAGTGTTCTGATGGCAGATGCACCTTCAGAGGAGCATAATGCAGAAGAGGTACAGCTGCTTCTTGATTCATCTTATGGGATCTTCATAGGTTCTGAGACCTGGTATACCATGATGTTTTGTGGCGATGCTGCAGTACGAGTCTCCGCAGAGCTCTGGCATGACGAGCAGAAAGGAAGATGGATTGGCGAAAAGTATGAGCTCTCCGTCCCTGCTGCAAGCTCTGTTGAACTTGTCTCAAGGCTTCTGTCGTATGGTTCTGACGCTTATCCTGTATCGCCTGATGATTTCGTCAAAGCTTATTGGGATGAAGTTAAAAGCATGGGAGCAAGGCAGCTATAGCAAATTATATTATTCATCGTGTAAAAGGTGTCTTTCATCGTATCCTGGTACAATCAATCCCGATATAAATATAAAAAATAGTATGCGTAGAAGGATTGATTCTGATGATAACCGTGGCAATTTGTGATGATCAGAGCGTGCAGCTTGCAAATGTTAAAAGTGCTGTTGAAGCATATTTTGCTTGCCGTCATGATTTCATGGTTAGAATCGATATCTTCGATGATTCCTCTTCATTCCTCGATGAGCTTATAAAATCCGGCGGTTGGGATATCGTTATCCTGGACATTTGTATGCCTGGAATCAGCGGAACTGAACTTGCCAGGGAAATTAGAAGACGGCGGGACAGGACCGAGATAATCTTCATGTCCATTTCTTCTGAATTCGCGCTTGATGCATTCGCTGTGAAAGCGGTCCATTACGTACTCAAGCCATTTACAGCTTCAGAACTTGGGGAAGCCCTGGATAGAGCACTTCTGTCATTATCGGAGCACCGTCCGAAACGCATTCTCCTCCAGCTTGAGAATGGTGCGGTGCAGAGTGTGGATTTGGATGAAATCTCCTATATCGAGAGCATTGCATACAGAAGGGGTGTTCATACCAAAAGGGGGATGTTTGAAGAAACGAAACGACCCCTTTCTGGATTTATGGAGGAGATTGAGAAGCTCTCTCCCGGACAGTTCATACAACCTTACCGAGGATATATAGTCAATCAGGATGCAATAAGTACAATAACACCGGGGCACATAGTTCTTCGTACTGGGGATACTATTTTGATCAAGCGTGGCGATTTCCGGAAGTTGCGGGAGATTTTCTTTTCCTGGAACTTTAGAAATGGGAGAAATGTATGAAGGCCTTTTCACGATTCATCGCATAAAAAGGGCTCTTTGCCGTGGTAATATTGTCTTTTTAAATTTCTATGATAAAAGATTGGGTGTAGGAGGAAGTATCAACAAGCTTCAACCCTTCATGTTTATAATGTTGATTTTTGGCGTAAAATACTGCAACTAAATGAATAACGAAGGAGTAGCAGCTGTTGACACTATATTATTATGATGCTTTTGATAATCCAAGCACATATAAAGTGTTGATAGATTCCGATCTGACTATCGACAGGGAACCTGCAAATTATGATTCCAAATCATTCAAGCTTGAAGTCGAGGCCAGTGAAGTTAATTACGATGCCACATACAGCGGCCAGATTACTGTTTATATCGAGGCCTGATATGAAAAGATTTCCTTTTATTCTTATTTGTCTTCTATCTGTATTTGCAGTAAATGCAGCAGCGCTTCCTACACCTGATGATATTGAGTTCAAAATGTATTTCAGGAAGGAGAATCAGCCTACATTCTGCTTTGCAGAGGAAGAGCCTTCAACAGTTCCTGTAGATGGAACGATTTCCGATATCTCCAAAGTAGAGTTTCCTACAGTATATTCTCAGGCTGATAATGATTATGGCTCCGCTAGAGTAACGTCCATTGCGTTGTATTGGGACGTATATGGAACCTCATTGACAATAGACCTTCTTTTTTCTGGCTCTCAATCATCGGCTACAGGCACTTGTTATATGCTTTCAAACACGCAGGGCGGAAATGGGTATAACTACAATGTTGAAGTCACATCAAAGCATGGGAGTATAAATCAGGAGAGTATAAGCTTATTCACAGATGGCGAGATGGAAGCAGAATCATTTTATTCTCCATTAGATGTTGCTTCGCGGAGCTTGAGTCTTATCGCGAATGAGGATATTCCCGATGGCAGGGCTTCTGGAAGTGTTACTCTCAATATGACTCTTCCGTTCCCAGAAAACACAGGCTTTGCGATGGGGCAGTACACAGGGACAATAACTGCAAGTATTATTGTGGAAGACTGATCAGATACGATTCAAAGTCAGTGTTGTAAATTCATCATTGCGGCTTGATGTGAATATGAGGGAATCGGCTGAGACATATTCAAATGTCATGTAGGTATCATAGCTTAAATACAGCGTATAGGTATTATCTGTAGCGCCTGTCCATCCTCCGCGCTGATAAACGTTTTCAAGAAGGTTAAAACTATCCTGTATTTCGATTTGTCCTTTCTTTATATCGCAGATACCAATGTAATTGCCATTATCGTACATTTCCCATTCTCCGATCATCCAATCGGGAATAGCCGTGTTACCCGGTATATTGCCACAGGATACTAGAAAAACAAGAATTAAGATTACAATGGTTGCTGCTCGTTTCATATCAAGATGATAAGTTGAAATCATTATTTTTCCTATAAATATCCTCTGCAGTAAGGAACTTGTCGGGTAGTTCTTCTGTATTGAAGTCATATCCACTGGAGGAGACGAATCCTATCTTTGAGACTGGGATTTCTTTGATGCTTAGAATCTTTCTGCGCTCTTCTTCATACATTTCATAATCCATTGGATTTGACAGTAACTTCACTTCCCAGATTTCATATGTCCCATCAGCCAGCTTTATGGCGCAGTCGAATTCTCCATTGCTTCTTGTTTTTGGGTTATCGTACCAGTAGGTTCCTATATCTTCGACAGTGGCAGGAGAGGTAATCTTGAAATATTCTCTGACAATTCCTTCAAATCGCTTTGATATGAATGTGTTCAACGATGGCGTGATGAATGTACTTATGAAATCATCGGGGGATACGGTAATTGACCTAGATAGTCTTGGCTGGATATAGGTGAAGAAAAAACGGAGCAGATTGTCCTTGATTTCATAGAAGGTCTTCTTCCTTTCGTTCTTTCGGTTGATTGGAACAGTTTTCTCAAGAATATCCATGCCGACAAGAGTCTTGAGGGTTTTATCCAAAGTGCCTGATACATCTTTTCTTATCATAGATTCTATTTCAGAGAAACGAAGTTTTCCATTGCCGATGCGCGATAGAATCTCTATTGGCAATCCACTTCTACCGCATTCTGATAGAATGACATTCTCCAATGTCAACCTTACAGGGTTTGTATTATCAAGGAGCAATCTGGAAATGTTCTCTTCAAGTGTTTCGTCTTCATTTATTTCTGTTAGTACATATGGAAAGCCGCCAAAAACAGAATAAAAAGAGAATTTATTGATGGTTTTCAAAGACGGATAGAATGCAGAAGCTTCAAGATAGGAGAAGGGAAGCAGGTTTATTACGCTTCTGAATCTTCCAAACAAGGGACTGGATTCTTCGAGAAGCTTTACCATTGCTGTAATGTGAGAACCTGAAAGTATTATTGTGAATTTGTATCCTTCGAGACTATCTATAATTCTCTGGAAAAACGAGTCGATGACACCTTCTCCCATAGTCTCCCTTAGATATGGATATTCATCTATAGCTATGACTATGGGCTTTTTCTCTGATTCTGTTTTCAAGGCATCGAAGAGCGAGAAAATATCCCTTAGTCCTGCAATATAATTTCTTCCTGTAGTTTCAGCCGCTTCTCGGGCAAGCAATTCTATGTTGTATTCAAAAGAACCTTTAGTGCATTCGAAATATATTGGTAAAACACCAGGATATGTTCTTATTGCTTCTTTTATGAGAGCTGTTTTACCAACTCTCCGGGGACCGTAAATCATGATTCCATTGCTATGTTCAGATATAACATTCCGCAGTTTACTTAGTTCTTTTGCTCTACCGAGAAACTTCCTTGTCATATTTTAATGATATTTTTACAATCCAAGAAAAGCAATATTTAAAAATGCCATTTTATAATATTGTTAATTTACCATACAGTGCAGTAGCAAGAATATTATGGTTTCAAACACGCAAGTGGTACTACATATACGCCATCCGGCCTGATATAAGCAGTATATTTTGCAGTTATAACCATGAGGAAAGCTGGGGGCTTCATATACTCTGTATCAATATTCTGTGCCAGTTCTTTGAGATGCTCAGCCGCTGAGTCGATATCGCTCTGACGACCTAGTTTCATTTCGACAAGGCCGTATTGTCCGTTCCTTAAATGGATGACCGCAGCAGCTTCCAGGCCATTGCTATCACGGTAATGGTGCCATTAATGGCTGTTGCGTAAACGCTCAGTCCCAATCACACATTGACTCGAAAAATAGGCCAAATGTTTTAAGGTCATCGTAGGTCCTGTGGACCTAGCCCGAGAGCTGTTGTAGCAAATTGATGGGTCGCAGAACTGATGAGTAGGTGATACCTGGATTCTTGCCTTGGATCTTATGTTTGGATTCCATGCAGGAATATCATCTATCACAAAAAGCTTTTTCAGCGCTTCATAATACCTGTCAAAAGTCTTTTCAGAGAATGTTTCGGCTCCTGTATCCTTTCTTATTAAAGCCTTTGTCGCCGAGGTGCTAAGATGCCTTGAATAGGAACGAATCAGTCTTTGCAATGTTTCCTGGGAGTATTCACCATTTATTGCTTTTCTGAAATCCGTCCTTACAAGCTTGCATTTTCTTGTACCGTAATAAGATTGGCAAGTGATTCCCTATTTTGCAGAACTTTCGCTCCCTATCTTGCAGAATCTTGTGCTTCTCTGTTGGGGTATCATTATGGTAAATTGTCGGCATGGATTATTCGTATCTCGATAGCGATGAGAAGATAGCTTCAGCTGTTGCATTGTTTGATGATAAGGAGAGGATTGCTGTTGATTTCGAAGGAGAGTTCAATCTCCACGTCTATGGAGAACATCTTTGTCTTATCCAGATTTTCGATGGCAAGCGGTATTATCTTATAGATCCGCGTTCATCTTCAGTGACAGCAAAAGGTCTCGATACCTTCTTCTCTTCTCCTGTTCAGAAGCTTTGGTTTGACTGCCAGTCCGATGCTTTGCTTGTATACAAAGCCTATGGATTGAAGATTGCGAATATATTTGATGTTAGGGTACTTGCCGAAGCTTTAGGTTTTCATGGAAACCTGAAGGCTCTTGAGGAAGAATATCTTGGTATCAAGACGGAGATAAACAAGAAGAAAAACCAGCAGGCTAATTGGCTCAAACGTCCTATTCCCGAAGAACAGATCAGCTATGCTCTGGAAGATGTTGCCCATCTTATGGAACTCAAGGATGTGCTTCTCCCTTTGATAAAACAGAACAAACTTGAGAAACAGGCCGAGAGCGCTATGAGAAAAGCTACAGCTGTAAAGAAGCCGCTCCCGGGGTGGACAAGGGTAAGCGGATGGAAAAGGCTTTCAAAGGAAGAGAAGGTCTATGCAAAGCATATCTACATCGCTCGAGACAAGATTGCTAAACGCTTCAATGTCCCCGCTTCCAGAGTCATGGATAAGCATATGATTGCGACGCTTGCGAAAAATCGTCCAGCTTCCGAATCTTCTCTTTCGGTGGTACTGGAGAAAGAGAATCCGCGATTTCGCGCTCTCCTGGTTCCTTCCATATGGAATTCCATAAGAAGCGCTTCGGAAGAGCTGAATCATATCAGGGCAGAGAGGTAATCGACTAGCCTTTCTATTTCTGATTTGCTTATCCTCTCGTTAACGCTATGGGCATTCTCATAACCGATGCTTAAGGTTATTGCATCCAGGCCAAGCAGCCGCAGATTGTTCGCATCGCTACCACCTGCTGTTGCTTTTGTCTTTCCGTCAAGCCCAATTGACTGAGCAGCATCCATTGCCCTTATCAGCGCATGGTCTGTTTCCTGGATTATATATGGAGCATATAGCTCGTGAAGCTCTGCATTGCATTCAGTCCCCGCTTCTGCTGCAGCCTTCTTTGCATTCTCTATTATCTCATCCGATACCTTTTTTCTCTTATCATCCGATAACGATCTTACTTCATAGGTTACTACAGCTTTATCGGGAACTATATTGGTAGATCCTGGGGACATGAATGAGCCTACATTGCAAGTCGTCTCGTCATCGATTCTCCCTGTAGGGCTTTCCGCAACTGCTTTGGCAGCAGCTTTTATTGCATTGATTCCCTTCTCGGGTGAAAAGCCTGCATGGGCGGTACGTCCGAGCATTGTTATCTCTATTTTGTTCTTTCCTGGTGCGGAAGTGATGACAGTTCCCACATCGCCAGCTGCATCGAGAACATATGCTGCCTGTATCTCGAAAGGCGAGAAGAACTCCTTTGTAAGCTTGGCAGAGCCAAGGAGCCCCAGTTCCTCCGCTCTTGTAAAGAGGAAAAGAGCATCCGGGCCCTTTTCCGCAATTGCGAGGACCGCAGCTATAGCGGCTTTATCATCGGCGCCGAGCGCTGTATGCCCATCGGTGAAGAAATATTCTTCGTTTTCCAGCATATGTGGATCGACTGCTCTTTCTACAGTGTCCATATGGGAAACAAACATTACTTTTCTTCCTTCCGGATTATTCCAGAAAAGAAGATTCCCTTCCTCATCATCTTTGAAAAAATAGCCATATTCAGTCATCTTCATGATGATGTATGAGCTGACTCCATCTTCCTTCCAAGAGGGAGATGGCAATGAGATAAGTTTCCTGAAATGATCAAAGACGTGCATAGGCTGAATATAGTACTCTTTGCAGTATTTTTCCAGAAATCCTGACCAAATGAAGGACTCATGACGTAGAAATAGTATGGAACATTACTGCTATACTGAAGATATGAAGACGATAACGACAAGCCAGTCCTCCTTTGAGCTTTTAATGGATGGTGAGACGCTGTACGTGGACAAGACGATGTACGCATACCGCCTTGCGAGAAACAGGAACAGAAACTTCTATTTCCTATCCCGCCCGCGGAGGTTCGGCAAGTCGCTCTTCTGCTCGACGCTCCATTCATTGTTCGAGGGTAGGAAGGAACTGTTCAAGGGACTCTATATAGAGCGTGAGACCGATTATGACTTTCAGCCATATCCTGTAATCCATTTCGATTTCAGTAGCTTCGATTTTACAGATGATGGCACTTCATTTCTGAGAGCTTTCAATTTTGCAATATGGTATGAAGGCAAGCGAAATGGTATCGAACTGGAAAAGAAGAAACCAGCGGAGATGTTGGAAGACCTCATCATCAAACTGTCGGATGAAAAAGGAAAAGTCGTTATCCTTATTGATGAATTCGATTCCCCATTCACCAGTATGATAGGCCAAAGCAAGCTTGTAGAGTTAGTTAGGAATACATTCAACTCATTCTACAAGGTGATTAAGAAGCATAGCACAAGGATACGTTTCTTCTTCATAACAGGTGTGGTCAAGCTTGCGAATCTCTCTATCTTCTCCGCGATGAACAATCTCATCGATATCTCGATGGACCCTGGCTTCGCCGCGATATGCGGCTACACCGAGGACGAGCTGGATGAGTACTTCGGAGAGGGAATAGACGAATATGCGGAAGAGAATAACGCAGACAGGGATATGCTTAGAAAGCAGATAAGGGATTACTACGATGGCTACCGCTTCTCTCCCGACAGCGAGGAGAAGGTATACAACCCTGTATCGATAGGGTACTTCTTCAACAGCAGCTGCCGCTTCCGCAACTACTGGGATATGACAGGGGTGCCGACATTTGCTGTAGAGCTCGC
>CALXXO010000063.1 GCA_944392705.1 uncultured Spirochaetaceae bacterium | reverse complement strand
AAAGACCTTTTGCTTGCAGATGGCATTAAGCCATGGTAGATTTGTGCAGAAGGGAACGTTTTATAATGGTCGAGAAAAAAGGTATTGGAGTATTTCCTGGAATAGTAATAGCCCCCGCAGCAGTGTTCAGACATACAATCCTGGAGAGTGTTGAACATTCCCTTACCGATGATAGCAAAAAGGAGCTGGAGTCATTTGAGGAAGCCCGCAAGGGCGTGTTGTCAGAACTCTCCGGCATTAAGCCATCATCCGATGCCGAGCGCGATATGCTCTCCGTCTACGAGAGTATGCTTGAAGACCCTGACTATCTTGCTCTAATCAGAGAGAACATAACTGAGAGAAGATATACAGCTTCCTGGGCAGTTGAAGCTGCTACTGAGAAATATACCTCGGCTCTGGCCGCGCTTGGCGATTCATATTTCGAAGATCGGATTGCCGATATAAGGGACGCGGAGAGCCGGCTATTATCTTCAATTGCCGGAATAGCTACAGATATAGAGATCTCAGAGCCTTCCGTGATTATCGCGGATTATCTTACTCCATCCGAACTGATACAGATGGACAGAAGCAATGTGCTTGGCCTGCTTCTTGATAGCGGCGGACCTACAAGCCATGTCGCTATTCTCGCGCATTCCGATGAAATCCCTGCAATACTTGGCCTTGGTGATATATCCAAAACGGCCAATGATGGCGAGACTGTGGCAATGGATGGCAGAGAAGGCCGGGCTATACTGGATCCCGATGAGAAGACTCTCAGGAGCTTCAGGGCAAGAAAAGGTGCTGCAGCAAAGGTCGAGAAAGAGCTGAAGAAGGAAGCGGCTCTTCCTGCTGTAACGACCGATGGGCATCGGATTCATCTCATGTGCAATATAGAGGGGACGGAAGGTATAAGCGGAGCTATTGCTGCAGGGGCAGAAGGCATAGGTCTTTTCCGTACAGAGTTCCTTGTCCTTTCCAGCCATGGTACGGAAGATAAGAAGACAGAGAGCAGTTATATCGAAGCTGCAAATGAGATGGGGAAATATGGGCCTGTCACATTCCGTACATATGATCTTGGCGGCGATAAAATAGTCCAGGGCATGGATAAGAGGGAGGAGAATCCTATTCTTGGATGGCGTGCAGTAAGGTTCTGCATGGAAAGAAAGGATATATTCCGCTCCCAGCTCATATCGATACTGAAAGCATCGGCTGTTTCCGAATCCGTAAGGATAATGTTCCCTATGATTTCGGGTTCAGAAGAACTTCTTGAAGTCCTCGATTTCTTCGAGGAAGTGAAGGACGAGTGCAGGAAAAAGGGAATAGCTTTCGATGAGAACATGAAAGTCGGAACAATGATTGAAACACCATCTGCTGCGATTACGGCCGATATACTTGCCGACTATGTTGATTTCATGTCCGTTGGAACAAATGATCTTATACAGTATACAATCGCAGTCGACAGGGGAAATGAGAAGATTGCCCACCTTTACAGACCTCTGCATCCAGCGGTCATAAGATTGCTGAAATATGTTGTGGACTCGGCTAAGAAAAAAGGTGTGACAGTCTCCATATGCGGCGAGATGGCAGGCAATGCGGAGTATGCACCCCTCCTTGTAGGTCTTGGCTTCGATGAGCTTTCAATGACCGCACACTCGATTCTCGAGGTCAGAAAGCGTATAAGGACTCTCAGTGCAGAGAGTTGCGTTGATTTTGCGGATAATGTACTCTCTCTTCCAGATGCCACCTCTATTGAGAAGGCACTTGGTGAGTACAATGGAAAAACTGGATATAAAAAATAAGGCAGATATCGATACTTCTCTTCCGCTTATCTCGATAATCGGGCGTCCAAATGCAGGAAAGTCTACGCTTTTCAACCGCCTTATCGGTAAAAGACGCGCTATAACAGACCCGACACCGGGAGTCACCAGGGACCCTATACCTGAAAGATGGCTTCTTGGAAACAATCCTGTGACACTTGTGGATTCCGGTGGTGTCAAAGTCGATAAAGACGGTATCGATTATGCTGTCACTGATAAATCCCTCTCTCTTCTCTCTCAGAGCGACGCAATCATATTCCTCATGGACTGCACAGAGGTGACGGCAGAGGATATGATGCTTGTCGAGAAGCTGAGACCATATACCGATAAGGTTGTCCTTACGGTGAATAAGGTCGATGATCCGAAGAGGGATGATCTTGTATGGAATTTCTTCTCGTATGGTTATCAGAGGGTATTGGGAATCTCCGCTGCCCATGGTACTGGAATCGAGGAGCTTGAGGATTGCCTGCTTGGTATGCTGGACCTCGAGAGAACAGAAGATGAACCGGAAGAGCCGGAGACAATAAAGATTGCGATTCTCGGCAAGCCTAATACGGGAAAATCGACGCTGATGAACCTTCTCACCGGCCGTGATATCTCAATTGTCAGCCCTATAGCGGGTACGACAAGGGATGTCATGCGAGGTACGTTCGTCTACAAGGGAACTGAATATACAGTTCTCGATACTGCTGGAATCAGAAGAAAATCCAAGGTAGAAGAGGATGTTGAGTACTACTCGGTCAACAGAGCTATCAAGACAATAGACGATGCTGATGTAGTCCTCCTGATGGTCGATATCCAGGAAGGTATAACGGAACAGGATAAGAAAATTGCAGACCTTATAGTACGCCGTGGAAAAGGTGTGATCATAGTCCTCAATAAAACAGATCTTCTCCGTGGAATTCCCAATGAGATAGAAGCAATAAAGGACAGGGTAAGGTTCCTGTTCCCCGTGCTCTCCTTTGCTCCTCTGATGCCGATATCTGCACTCAAAGGTATCGATATCGGAAAGCTTCTTGATATGGTCTGGAGCGTATGGAAGCAGCTTACAAAGAGAGTGGATACATCTTCCCTTAATGCTGCTTTGAAGGAATGGACAAAAGACAATGAACCACCTCGCGGTGCAAATGGCCACTACAAGGTGCTCTATGGAACACAGGTCAGCGCAACACCTGTCCGTTTCCTCTTCTTTGTGAATAGAGTCCATGATTTCCCCGAATCATATATCTCCTATCTGAAGAATATGATTCGCCGTGATTTCGGCTTTACTTACATTCCTGTCGATATCTCTCTCAGGGAAAGGAAAAGGAATCCTAGTCTCAATGAGAATGGGCCGTCGAAGACCGAAGCGAGAATCCAGAGCGTGATGAAAGCTTCTGCAGCTTCTGGAAAGAAGAAGGCAAAAGGTACATCCAATAAGCCTGGCGGAAAGGCGAGGATGGGAAAGGCTAGAGAGAGGGCGGAGACAATCGTCCGCAATTCCAATCAGAAAAGGAAACAGGGCAGAAGGTAATGGGATACGCTGCTGATAACAAAATCAAGGCACTTCTTTTCGATATCGATGGGACATTCTACCCTAAGCGGCAGATGATGGTACGCCTTGCATTATCATCTATCGCGCACCTTCCTTTCGCGCTCAGATACAACAGTATGAGACAGGCTCTGAGGGAGGAGACAGGCCTTGGGGATGGCGATACTTCAGACCTTCGGTCCCTGCAGGAGAAGGAATGCAGGATGATGTATTCCGGACGTAGCCTTGATTACTTCATCGAGAAGGAGGAGAAAGTTTTCAGGAAACCCTGGGAAAAACTCTTCCTGACCATAAAGCCATATCCTGATCTCAGGGAGGTCCTTGAGATGGCAAAGGACTCCGGATATATTCTCGGAGCCCTTTCTGATTTCCCAGTCGGTGTGAAACTTAAGGCCCTTGGTATTGATGATCTTTTCACTTACAAAGCTTCTACAGAGGAATATGGGGCTCTTAAACCATCAAGGCGGCCATTTGACATGATGCTCAAGGAGCTGGGGCTTAAAGCTGAAGAAACTTTGTATACAGGCGATAGCCGCCATAAAGATATGGATGGGGCAAAAAATGCAGGAATGCATACTGCTCTTATCTCACGCTCTGTCAGGGTGTATAATAATGCTGATATCATCTTCTCTTCCTGGAAGGAATTCGGGAGGGTTGTTCTATAGAGGTCACTATGCAGTTAGATTCCCAGATGCTTTTGTTCGGTGCTCTGATACTCCTTGTATCATTTCTCCTTAATCTCATCGTTTCGCTTCTTGTCCGGAGAAACATCAAGAACGACAGAATGTCCAAGATGATTACAATGCAGCAGGCTGCATTCCGTACTGAATCAGCTTCGACTCTTGATAGAATGAGGACTACTGCAAAGGAATGCCAGCAGGATGTTGAGTTATCTACTGCTCAGGCAGAGGATATGGTCAAGCAGATAAGCGATTCTCTTAAGACCCTTTCTGATTACCAGGAGGATCTGGCGGCGCTTCAGGGTGTGTGTGCAGAGTATAAGAATGCACTGGAGAAACTGAGACTGGCCACTGACCAGGCTGAAGCGAGAATCCTCGCTGTCCAGCAGGAAGTTAGGAAGGTTGAATCCGTCAATGAGCGGATGGATAACTTCCGCGTTGAGTCAGAGAGAAGCATGAATCAGCTTCAGGATCTGAAGGCAGAGTATGTACGCCTTGTCGCATCCACTCAGGAAAGCCTTAGGACAGCTGTAGAGACGCAGAAGAGCGAGAATGAGGATATGCTTTCTGAATTCTCTCAGCGCCTTGAGCGTTCAAAGGAGCAGTTCAGTTCATTTGTCACACAGGAAAGAATGGATTTCAAGGCTTTCTCCGATAGCGAGATGAAGAAATCCGAGGATGTTGCTGTTGATATCGAGAACAGGCGGGATAGTATCATATCGAGCCTAGAAAATGGGAAGTCAGAGCTTGAAGCTTTCCGTGCAGATCTTTCTTCTTCGGTAGAGTCCCTTACTTCGATTCGCGATGGAATAAAGGGAGAAGCTGCAGAAGCTTCTGCGATATTCGCTTCTGAACTGGAAAAGAGGAAGGCCGATACAGAAGCGGAACTCAATTCTGTTGTCGCTGCAGCAAAGAGTGCTCTTGATGAAGCCGCTTCAGTCTCTTCGGAGAAGGCTGAAAAACTCAAAGGTGATCTTTCTGATAATCTCGATGCGCTTTCAGGCCGCTTCGAGGAGCTTGTAAAAGAAGAGAAGGCAGCTCTTGATACATATATGGAGGAGAAGCGCAAAGCTCTCAGCGACAGTGCAGATGAGATGATGGTCAGAATGGGAGGGGAAAAGGGCTCCATTGAATCCACAATCGCAGCAATCTCTTCTGAGCGCAGCAACGCAGAGGAGAATACAAAGGCTATTGTTGCTGAAGCGCTGAAGAATATCGAAAATGCCCGCCTTGCCCTCGATGGAGAGAGAAGCTCGTTCATAGAATCCTCCAAGGATGCGCTCTCAAAGAGCTTCTCGGATATGCTTGATGGTGTTAACCAGAGATATGACAGGATCCGCAGCGATGCCGATGATTTCGTGAAAGCTATCGTTGACCGTATAAATGATACAAGGGAGACAATAACCCTTCTTTCACAAGGCGAGCAGGATAGGATTCAGGATTCTGTAGAAAGACTTCAGGAACTTGATAGGAAGATAAAAGGTTCCGAGGAGCAGCTGCAGAAACTGTCTGAGACAATAACTGCCACAAGGGAAGAGCTTTTCTCCGCACAGCAGGACAGGGGACGCCTTGACAGCGAGATTGAAGAGAGAAACAAGGAGCTGGAAAGGCTGAACAACGAGATGCAGAAATCCAAGAGCGCAAGGATTGCAGAGGAAGCTGCTCTTGTCCGCCTGAAGCTTCAGATTTCAAACCTCGAGAAGAAGCAGTCGGAGCTGGATAAGGCAAAGCCTGCGGAGAAGGAAAAGGAAGAAGCCCCGCAGAAAAAACCTGAGGAGATGATAGAGGAATTTCCCGATGATATCTTCACCGGGAATGTAGAGGAAGTCTCACTGGATGATGATGACTGATTTCACCTGATTACATTCCTAGGCGTTCCGATGATGAAAGAGACAAGGTTGTCCAAGGTGCAGTTCAAGAGCCTTCACCTTGTCTCTTCTGCGCTCCATGCAGTGTGCGGTGCGATGCAGTTCTATATCAAATAAATCAGGTTGTTTGTGTAATATCTGTATTTGGGGGATGAGATGGATATAATTAAAAACAAAGGAATTATCATTCCTGATGATGGAAAAGATAGGCTTGATTCGTTTATAGCATCCAACTGCAGTTTATATTATATGATTAATTTTCTGCGTATTACCGCAGGAAATATCGATAATGCAATATCATTGTATTTCCTGGATGAGAATCTTCGGGCTATTGTTTTGAAATATATTCTTCGTTTGGAAGTCTAAATGAAGAAGGATTTCATTGATTGTGTTTATGATGTTACACAGGATGATAGCTTCTGGAAAAACCGTGTGTATTACAATAGCCGTTTTACGAAACCTAAAAGTGGAAGTTGGAAAAGCCCCTTTGATATAGCGGTTAATGAAGTAGAAGATAGGATGCGTAGTATGCATTATTCTTCTTCTGGCGATAAGAACCATCAAGCTTTCTATGCAATGTCATTTGGTGTTTTTCTAAAATTCTATTCGGGGATGCATATGCGATATCATTATGATTTTACTGAACGGTATGCATATAAAGATCGGAATTCTGTAGATATTCTAAAACGGTATCTTGATAGTATTCGCATGATTCGTAATAGGTGTTGTCATAGTAATCACATGATTTCCTTGAAGCTGAAGAATATCTCTGATATTCAAAGTCCCTGCATTATCTGGTTTTGTAGGTGACTCAAATAGTGAATTTGAAAAGACTTTGTATTTCATTTATTCTCGATTGGACAATAAAGAGTCTTTCATAAAAGATATTTTAAAGTTGCTCAGAGATAATGAATCATATTGGAAGCCCTATTGCAATAAACATATTCTTCCCATTTCACTCCTTGAGGATATAAAGAAGTGGTGATGCCTCGTATATAATTTGACAAAAAATTTATTCAATATTAGATTTAAATCAGATGGTGGAGCGATAGATGTTCCAGCCGCCGACCCGTGAGTCGGCTTTATTTTTGCCATTACAACGTGTTTCGCGTTGTATCTTCACCGGGAATGTGGAAGAAGTCTCTCTGGATGATGATGACTGATTTCACCTGATTACATTCTTAGGCGTTCCGATGATGAAAGAGACAAGATTGTCCAAGGTGCAGTTCATGAGCCTTCGCCTTGTCTCTTCTGCGCTCCATGCAGTATGCGGCGTGATGATGCAGTTATCTGTATTGATAAGCGGAGAGCCGTTTGATGGTGGTTCTTCCTGAAGTACATCGAGTCCTGCTCCTCTGATTCTTCCGTTTCTGAGAGCATCTGATAGCGCTTCTTCATCCACAAGTCCCCCGCGGGCTGTATTGATGAGTATTGCACTTTTCTTCATCATCCCAAGGCTTTCGCGGTTTATCATGAGTTTCGTTTCATCTGTCAGAGGTACGTGAAGGGAGATGAAATCTGAGCGCGATAGAAGTTCTGCAAGCTGTACCTGGTGAAATCCTTTCTCTTCCGCTTCCGGCTTTGGAGACCTGGTTGTGTATATTACTTCCATGCCGAATGCTGAAGCTATCTCGCCAACTCTGTTCCCTATATTCCCCATTCCGATTATACCGATTGTCTTGCCATATAGCTCGGAGAGAGGATAGCAGCAATAGGCAAACAGGCCGGATGCACCCCATTCTCCAGCTTTGACTCTTTCCGACTGTTCCATTGTCCGGTGCGTGAATTCCAGGATAAGAGCAAATACGGACTCTGCAACTGCTGCTGTACTGTATTCTGGTACATTCGTGACGATAATCCCCATCTCTGCCGCAGCTTTCGTATCCACGATATTGTAGCCTGTTGCTGTAATCCCTATATACTTCAGCTTTGGAAGCTTCTCCATTGTCTCCCTCGTGAAGGGTACTTTGTTTGTGAGGATTATCTCGGAATCGATAGACCTCTCGATGATTTCATCGTTTTTCGTAGTAGGGTATACCGTAAGATTTCCAACGCTTTCAAAACCTTCCCAGGAAAGATCTCCGGGATTCATCATGTATCCATCTAGTACTGTAATATTCATGGATGCTATTCTACTGCATGAGGTGGACAGGTGGAGAGGAAAAATATTGTATCAAAGTTTTTCGATATCCCTTTGCCTGGTGTTGCAATCCTTGCCATAATCTCCTCGCTGTCCCTTTTGATAATATTCTCAAATGGCTTTGATGAAGTACCGCTTTCCAGAGTGTTCTACACAATAAGCGCCTATACACTTTCTGTAATCTGCTTCAAAGCAGGGCGTGTCTTAAGGAAAGCGATAAAGAAAATTGAAATCGATGGTGACAGACGTCGTATTTATATGCTCTACGCATCGATAATAGCAACCGGAGCATATATAATCCTTAAAAGTGTCGTCGGTATTCTCTTTTCCGTACCATGGCTTGTAACGCTTGCGTTCTATTATTTCCTGCTGCTTTCGATGAAGATAGCGCTGCTGCTTAAAATCAGGAAAGGAAGGGGAAGTGTCTACACAATAGCTGCACTACTTGCATTCATTGCCGCATCCTTGGCATTTCTTACAGTCAGACTGATACGTGGAGACTACCATTTCCACTATCCAGGCTTCCTGATTTATGCTTTCGCCCTGTATTCTTTTGTCTCCCTTGCAGTTTCCATTGCCGGTTTCATCAAGGACTGGAAATCCAAGGATTCCGGAATCCGCTGTTTCAGGGCTGTATCTCTCTCCTCCGCGGCTGTCTCGCTTGTCGTATTGCAGAGCGCGATGTTCTCATCATTCGGCTACCGCGGTGATGAATTTGAACGGATCATGTATGCATCCCTTTCATTTGCAGTAGTCGTTCTTATCCTCATCATTGCACTCTCCCTTGTTCTTAAAGCGAGGGAGTTTGACCATTTCTCCAGCTCTTGTTAACTTACCATATGTATCCCTCCAGGATACTTGATGAAATGAAGAGAATAAAAGAGGCTTTAAGATGGCTGACGAGGAAATTAAGAAAGAAGAGGAAGCTCCTGCTGTAGAGGAGACTAAAGATAACGAGACTGCTTCGGAAGAGGTTGTCTCCGAGTGTGATACTCTTCGCAATAAAGTGAAGGAGCTCGAGGAGGAGATTGCAGATCTCAAGGACAAGGCTCTCAGGGAAGCTGCTGAGACTGAGAATTACAAGAAGCGTCTCAGACAGGAGAAGGAGAATGCCGTCAAGTTCGCCAATGAAGCGTTGATCAGAGATCTTCTCGATCCCCTCGATAACTTCGCAAGGGCAATAGAAGCTTCTGAGAAGTCGAAGGATTTCGATACCATCCGCACTGGTGTCGTGATGGTTGAGGATCAGATTCATACGCTTCTGAAGAACAACTGGGGCCTTGAAGCTTACTCACCCGAGGGAGAGGATTTCAATCCTGCGGATATGGAAGCCTGTATGATGCAGGAAGTTGAAGGACTCGATAAGGAAAAGGTCCTTCAGGTCTTCGTCAAAGGCTATAAACTGCATGGTAAAGTCATAAGAGCTGCAAAGGTCGTCGTTGGAAAACCTAAAAGCAATTGACGAAAGACATAGGCATTATTATTTTACCACTGGATACGGAGCATGGCTCCGCTGATGATATTGGAAATATTGGAGAGAAGATAAAATGGGAAAGATTATTGGTATAGACCTTGGAACAACCAACAGCTGTGTTGCAGTGATGGAAGGCAACGAGCCTGTTGTTATCGCTAATAGCGAAGGAGACAGAACAACTCCGTCTGTAGTCGGTTTCACAGATACTGACCGCCTTGTAGGTAAGCCAGCAAAGAACCAGATGGTAACAAACCCGGAGAACACTGTTTATTCCATCAAGAGATTCATGGGAAGAAAGTACCATGAGGTAGCAGAAGAAATTAAGATGGTACCATACAAGGTTGTATCTGGTGCCAACGATGAGATTAAGGTCTCTATCAAGGGACATGAATATTCACCGCAGGAGATTTCAGCAATCATTCTTCAGAAGATGAAGAAGACAGCTGAGGATTACCTTGGTGAGCCTGTGACAGAAGCTGTTATTACAGTTCCTGCATACTTCAACGATGCACAGCGCCAGGCAACAAAGGATGCTGGCCGTATCGCAGGTCTTGAGGTAAAGAGAATCGTCAACGAGCCTACAGCTGCAGCTCTTGCATATGGATTCGGAAAGGATAAGTCCGACAAGGAAGAGACAATTGCAGTCTATGACTTCGGCGGCGGTACATTCGATATCTCAATCCTCGAGCTCGGCGATGGTGTCTTCGAGGTAAAGTCCACAAATGGTGATACCCACCTCGGTGGTGATAACATCGACCAGGTAATCATCGACTGGATGGTTGCAGACTTCAAGAAGAATACAGGCATCGACCTTTCACAGGATAAGATGGCCCTCCAGAGACTGAAGGAAGCTGCAGAGCAGGCAAAGATCGTGCTCTCATCTTCAACTACAAC
>CALXXO010000062.1 GCA_944392705.1 uncultured Spirochaetaceae bacterium | reverse complement strand
GGGAGATTGAAGTTCCTTTTGAGGATGAGGTTGCTGTCAGCTATGCATTCCCAGAGCTCAGGGATGCCCATTGCTTCTATTCACAGTGCCTGCATAAAGGCGAGGATGGCTGTGTTGTGCCTGATCTGATTGAAGAGGGGAAGATGTCCGAAGAGCGGTATGAAAGCTACCTCAGGATTCTTCAGACACTGGAAGAGAGAAAGCCATTCTATCTCAGGAACAGAAAAGATGATTACAGAAAGAACTGTTAAAGATACAGAACTCGATAAGGTGCTTGATATAATCCGCATCTCAGCCCTCTCTCCGGAGGGAAGAGATAGGATCACACCATCTCTCGTTGTTACAGACAGGGCTGTCATCGAAAAAAGGGCAAGGCGTATTGAGGAGTATATGAATCTTCTCTCTGGATCTGCGCCTGATCCATTCCCGATGATTTCCGATATCTTTTCATACACGGAGTCAACGCACGCGGATCTGGATGGCGAAGCTGTCTACAGGGCAGGTGAATTCCTCCATTCGTATATAACGATGCTCGTTTTCCTTGAAAAAGAGGATGAGATACATGAAGAGGACAGGAACCTTTCTTCCGAGATCCTCTCCTCTCTGGACATGGAAGGTAATGTCTATGAAGACCATCCTCGTCTTCTCCCCTTGATAAGAAAGAGGGATGAGATAAAAGCCGAGAGGATGAGATTCTCCTCCAGATACATCTCTGAGCACAGGAGCATTGTCCAGCAGACAGAAGCGATGTTCCGAAATGAGCGCGTTGTAATACCTCTCAGGAGCGACCAGAAACGTGCGTCCGGCTGCTATATATCAGGGGCATCCGCATCCGGCAACACTCTCTTCGGAGAACCACCGGAGCTTATGACGCTAAACAACGATGCAGTCATTGCAGAGGAGCGTATAAGAGCTGAGAAGGCCAGAATCCTTCACGAGCTTTCAGATGCTGTCAGAAATCTCTGTCCTGTCCTTAAGAAAATGCTCGATGAAGTCATTGATTTCGACTTCCATTATTCATTTGCGCTCTGGGCAAGAAAAGTGAAGGCAGCGCATCCAAGGGAAGGGCAGACACTTTCATTGGTGGCTGCGCGCCATCCGCTTCTTGGCTCCAAGGCAGTTCCGATTACAATAACTCTTCCGGAGGATGTGAAAGCCCTTGTGCTTTCCGGTGCAAATGCCGGAGGAAAGACTGTCACTATGAAGACGATAGCGCTTTTATCACTGTTGAATCAGATTTGCGGTTATATACCAGCTGACAGCCACTCTGTTCTTCCTATCTTCTCTTCTGTCTTTACCGATATCGGGGATGGCCAGTCGATTCTTGATGCTGCATCGACGTTCTCTTCCCACATGAAGAATATTGCCTATATAACAAGGAAAGCTGATAGCTCTTCGCTTGTTTTGCTCGATGAGCTTGGATCCGGTACTGATCCGGAAGAAGGAGCTGCGCTATCCAGGGCAATCCTTTCATATTTCGCCAAGCATTCTGCATTGACCTGCATTACCTCCCATTATTCCCAGGTCAAGAGCTTTGCATATTCTGAGGATGGGATGATGAATGCTTCGATGGAATTCGATGAGAGGTCGGGTATGCCTACTTATAGGGTGCTTGAAGGAATTCCAGGGGACAGTCATGCAGTTGCTACTGCAATAAGGATGAAGCTTCCGAAGGAGATTACAGATGCCGCCTCGATGGAGCTCCGAGGAGGGGATGCTACTGCAGGAAGGATAATCAAGGCGCTTATCTCAAAGGAAAGGGCGCTGGACAGGAAGATAACTGAACTTTCGCTTATGCAGAGGAGCGAGGAGAGAAGCCGCAGAGAACTCGAGGAGAAGACCAGGGAGCTTGAGAAGAAGGAGAATGAACTTCGCCGCGAAGGGGTTAAGGAAATCAATGATTACCTCCTGCAGACAAGGAAAGAGCTTGAGAAACTGGTCATGGATGTACGTACCGGCAAGCTTACTTCAGAGAAGACAAGGCGGGTTAAGAGCTATATCAAGTCTGTGGAAGAAAAGAAGGCGGAGGAGAGCGCTCTGGTAAAGGAAGAGGAGGAAATCCCCGCTGATAATCTCCCGATTCTTCCGGGAGAAGATGTAATCTGCGGTGTTGCAAAGACCAGGGGAAAGGTCCTTGCTGTTGGCAAGAACACTGTGACTGTCTCTCTGGAAAATGGCTTGAGAATGGATATAAAACGCTCGATGGTCCGCCATGCTCCGCGAGAGGAGAAGAAAGCCCGTGTCGAGTATGGTGTGTCAGGAAAGCGGGCGGAGTATACGATAGATCTTCGCGGGCTGACGCTTGAGGAAGCGATAAAGAAAGTTGAGGACCAGATAGAAGCGGCCCTGCTTTCATCCCTTCCTTCCTTCTCGATTATACATGGTTATGGCGATGGGATATTATCGCGGGGAATACATGAATATCTTAAGAAACGGAAGGAAGTGAAGGATTACCGCTTTGCTCGTCCGGAAGATGGTGGTATGGGCAAGACTTATGTAGAGCTCTTCTGAGGTTCTCTTTCTGCTATCAGGACGGCGGCAAAGACCAGGGCACAGCCGATTATCTCCCTTCCGGAAAGCCTTTCGGAAAGAATAAGTGCACCTCCGATAGCTGCCCATACGCTTTCAAGAGACAATGCAAATACAGCCCTGCTTGGGCGTACATACTTCTGTGCTACAACCTGGAGTGTGTAGGCAATCCCGCAGGAGAAGGCACCTGCGTAGATAATCGGTAGCCATGCGTCGAGAATTGCTCCCATGTCTGGATTCTCAAAGAGCATCATGCCGATAATGCAGAGGATTCCTGCTGTCAGGAACTGGAACATCGATAGGACAATCCCATCTGTATTCTTTCCCGTTCTGTCGATTACCATGATATGCAGCGCAAAGAGCACGGCGCAGATTATCAGATAGATATCGCCCTGGGAGATGGTGAAACCCTCTCCGATGGAGAGCAGGTACATTCCTATCATCGCAATAAGGGCGCTGAGCCATACAGCCTTCCTTATTTTCTGTCCCAGTGCAAGGGACATGAATGGTACGATTACGATGTACAGGCTTGTGATGAATCCGCCTTTGCCGGCGCCGGACGCTGCGACTCCGAACTGCTGTGTCACAGCAGCAGCCCCAAGGCAGATGCCGCAGAGTATCCCCCCTTTAATGGCATTCTTAAGATAATCCTTGTCGCCTTTATGTTTTCTTATAAGAGGAATGGCAAATGGCAGGAGAACAACAGCTCCGATGAGCATCCTTATGCCATTGAATGTGAATGGCCCGATGCTCTCCGATGATACGGACTGTGCCACGAATGCAAGTCCCCATATAAGAGATGTAAGTAGTAAGAGCAAAATCGCTTTCTGTTCTTTCATGGAATGGCATTTTAGCCAAAACAGCCGAATATTGATACACTTTCGTATCTTTTCCATTCAGTTTTGGTTTGTGCTATGATAGTGCAAGGAGAATATTATGTCTGACTACATGAATGGAACGGGAATACAGTACCATCTGCATATAAAAAAGGGCGATGTAGGACGCTATGTCATACTTCCTGGCGACCCGAAGAGGGTTCCTCTGATCGCGAAGCATCTGGATAATGCTGTCGAAATTGCAGATAACCGTGAATATGTTACATATACAGGAACGCTTGATGGTGAGAAGGTCTCTGTTACATCCACCGGAATCGGTGGGCCTTCAGCATCGATTGCAATGGAGGAGCTTTTCAAGTGCGGGGCCGATACCTTCATCAGGATGGGAACCTGCGGCGGTATTGCGCTTCCTGTAATGGGGGGCGATGTTGTAATTGCGACAGGTGCTGTCAGAATGGAGGGAACAAGCCGTGAATATGCTCCGATTGAGTTCCCTGCAGTTGCAGACTATTACGTTGTCACCGCGCTTAAGCAGGCTGCGGAAAAGCTTGGATACAAGCATCACATAGGAGTAGTACAATGCAAGGATTCCTTCTACGGCCAGCATGAGCCGGAGGTTATGCCTGTTAGCTATGAACTGCTGCAGAAGTGGGAAGCCTGGAAACGCCTTGGGGTCCTTGCGTCAGAGATGGAAAGTGCTGCCATGTTCACAGTTGCAGCACGCCTTGGGGCACGCTGTGGATCTGAATTCTTCGTGGTCGGCAATCAGGAGCGCGAGAACCTTGGAATGGATAACCCTAAGCTTCACGATACCGAACCTGCGATTCTCGTTGCTGTTGAAGGTGTCAGAAAGCTGATCGAGATGGACAGGCTTAAGAATAAAGGCTGATTCCCTTCGCCTTGCAGTTTTCTTTCAGTTCAATCAGGAGCTTCTCCAGATCATCTTCGGGGGAAGCTTCTTTTTCCAGCTCTATTGTGAATAGTTCCAGCCCGGTTGTTGTGTAATCGTTCTGAAGCTCCCTTGATTCATGCATTGAGAGGTCTAGTGCGAAACGTTCGTCCCGGAATGATTTAACGGCATCTTCCGTTTTCTTTAGGAAAGTCTTTCCTGTTTTGAGATTCTTTATCGCTATGATTCCCCTCACAGGCTCTGAGCGGGAGAAAATATCATCAATGTTCACCTCTTCATCATATGAAAAACACCAATGAGGAGCAATCATAATTTGCTTTTGGTGCATCCATGGAGTACACTGAACGCTATAGGAACAAGAAATGGAACAGCAGATTCAGGACCTGATTGCATCCATCAGAAAGGATGGAATCGAATCGGCAAAGGCTGAAAGCGATAAGATTATCGCTTCCGCTGAAGCTAAAGCGGCTTCTATAATCAAAGATGCGGAGGAGAGGAGCAATGCGCTGCTTTCCGATGCCAGGAAGGAGATTGAGATAGCGAGGGCATCGAGCGAAGCGGCTCTTAAACAGAGCGCAAGGGATGTGTCGATATCGCTGAAGAAGAGCATCGAGGACAAGTATGGTGCGATTCTCCGGGATGCAGTAGCTGCGTCAATGAAGGGAAAGAATCTTATCACGCTTATTACCACTGTGCTTGATGCAGATGTATCCGGTAAGGCCATAGAGATTCCGAAGGAGGATTTCGAGGCCCTCCGCACCGAGCTTTCAGCATCCTTCGCTGAAGAGATAAAGAAAGGACTCGAAATCAGGCCGTCATCTTCTCTTTCTGCAGGGTTCAGAATCGCGGAAAAGGACGGATCTGGATATATCGATTACTCCGATGAGGAGTGCACGAAGCTTCTAATGCCATATCTCTCGGATAGCCTTAAGGAGATTATCGGCTGATGGAATATTACTATTTCGCCGCTTCGCTTCCTATGCTCAGCATGGGCAAGGAGCTTCCGATTACATATTCCGCTTTCATGGAAAAGGCTAAGGAGCAGCTTTCGAGGAAGGATTATGAGGATTTGCAGCTTGCTGTATTCTCGTCTTCGGACAAGGAAGCTGAGATTCCTATTGTCAGATCATGGCAGGAATATGCTAGGAGCGTGCAGTCTACACTCTGCAGGATAAGGGCCGAAATCCTTGGTTTTTCCGGCTATGGCGGTTATGAGATAGACAGAACACTGGAGAGTTCTCTTCGCTCCATCGTAGAGAACAAAGATCCCCTTGAAGGAGAGAAGGCTATCCTGAGCCTTTATTTTGACTTCCTGACATCAAGGGAACCTTCTTCCCCGTTCTCGTCAGCAGCTCTGATGATCTACGCTCTGAAGCTTCAGCTGATAGAGAAGGCAAATGCCTTCGATGAAGCGAAGGGTAGGGCGGAATTTGAAAGGCTGTATCAGGATATTGAGTCAAACATAAAGAGGTAGGAGTCATATGTCAGTATCAAAAGGATATGTAACTGGCGTAAATGGCAACATGGTCAATGTTGTCTTTTCTGGTCAGGTAATAAAGAATGAGGTTGGCTATATCCATGTTGGTGATACCAGGCTCAAGAGCGAGATAATCAGAATCACAGATGGCATTGCCTCCCTCCAGGTTTATGAGATGACGAGAGGAATCAAAGTCGGCGATGAGGTGGAGTTCACAGGCGAGCTTCTCTCTGTGGAGCTGGGCCCTGGGCTTCTCACTCAGGTCTTTGATGGACTCCAGAATCCTCTTCCAGAGCTTGCAGAGAAGTGTGGTTTCTTCCTCGAGCGCGGTGTTTATGTAGATCCGCTTCCGGATAAGGAATGGGATTTCACCCCATCCAGAAAGAGCGGAGATACAGTCAGGGCAGGTGATTCCTTCGGATCCGTTCCTGAGGGACTTTTCACCCATCAGATTATGGTTCCCTTCACGCTTCAGGGCGAATGGAAGATAAAGACAATAGTAGGGCAGGGTATGCATCGTTCTCATGAGACGATATGTACGATTGAGAATGGAAGGGGTGAGACAAAGGATCTTACGATGATTATCACACAGCCTGTTAAGGTTGCTATCGGAGGCTATGAGGAGAGGGTTCTTCCAGATGAGCCGATGGTTACGAGAATCAGGGTGATAGACACATTCCTGCCTGTTGCCAAAGGTGGTACATACTGTACGCCAGGTCCTTTCGGAGCTGGAAAGACTGTTCTGCAGCATCTTACTTCTAAGAATGCCGATGTTGATATCGTTATCATCGCAGCCTGTGGAGAGAGAGCGGGCGAGGTTGTAGAGATCCTCAAGGAATTCCCGGAACTAACCGATCCGCGTACCGGCAAAAGCCTTATGGAGAGGACAATCATCATATGCAATACCTCCTCGATGCCTGTAGCAGCGAGGGAAGCATCTGTTTATACCGCGGTTACGATGGCTGAGTATTACAGGAACATGGGACTCGATGTCCTACTGCTCGCGGACTCCACCTCGCGATGGGCTCAGGCCATGAGGGAGATGTCAGGACGCCTTGAGGAGATCCCTGGCGATGAAGCTTTCCCTGCATACCTCGAATCCAGGATTGCTGGTTTCTACGAGCGTGCTGGAAAGGTGAAGCTCAGGGATGGCAGATACGGATCGGTAACAATCGGAGGAACAGTATCCCCTGCAGGAGGAAACTTCGAAGAGCCTGTAACGCAGGCTACTCTCAAAGTCGTTGGTGCATTCCACGGCCTTTCCAGGGAACGCTCCGATGCGAGAAAGTATCCAGCTATCGATTCCCTCGATTCCTGGTCGAAGTACAGCGGAATCATTGAGAAAGAAAAGGTTGATACAGCATATTCATTCCTCCGCCGTTCCGATGAGGTCGATTCGATGATGAAGGTCGTCGGAGAGGAGGGAACCAGCCTTGAGGATTATGTCATTTACCAGAAAGGCGAATTCATAGACTCTGTATACCTTCAGCAGAATTCATTCGATCCTGTGGATTCGATAGTTTCAGTTGAGAGACAGCGCCTTGCATTCTCCGTCCTTTATGACATTCTTCAGTCGGATTTCGCTTTTGCCGATAAGAAAGAGGTCAGGCAGTTCTTCAACGAGCTGAGACAGCGCTTCCTGGACTGGAACAGCACGGCAGATGGCGATGAGAAGTTCGAGGAAAGAAAGGATGCTGTTGTCTCATTCTATACTGGGAGGAGAAAGTAATGCAGAAGGTCTATACGAAGATTGAATCCATTGTAGGCAATGTAATCACGGTACGTGCCGAAGGTGTGCGTAATCAGGATCTGGCAGAGATTACAACTTCCCAGGGAACTGGATACGCAAATGTGATAAAGCTTGATGGCGACAAGGTATCTCTGCAGGTCTTCAAAGGCGGACAGGGTGTATCGACAGGGGACAGCGTGAGGTTCCTCGGTGTTCCGATGAGAGTAAGTTTCTCCGATGCGCTTCTCGGAAGGGTCTTCGATGGTGCAGGAAAGCCGCGCGATAACGGTCCAGAGCTTACGGACAACATGATTGATATCGGAGGGCCATCTGTAAATCCTTCGAAGAGAATCACTCCGAAGCATATGATCCGTACAGGAATCCCTATGATCGATGTTTTCAATACGCTCGTGGAATCTCAGAAGCTCCCTATATTCTCCGTATCCGGAGAGCCTTATAACGAGCTTCTGGCTCGCATTGCCATGCAGGCTGATGTTGATATAATCGTTCTGGGCGGTATGGGATTGAAGTATGATGATTATCTCTTCTTCCGAAATTCGCTTGAGAAGTCGGGGGCATCGTCGAGGACTATAATGTTCATCCATACGGCTTCCGACCCAACTGTAGAATGTACGCTCGTTCCGGATCTCTCGCTTGCTGTCGCAGAGCGTTTCGCTTTACAGGGAAAGAGAGTTCTTGTACTGCTGACAGATATGACGAACTTCTGCGATGCCGAGAAGGAGATGGCGATAACCATGGACCAGGTTCCTTCAAACAGAGGATATCCTGGCGACTTGTATTCAACACTTGCATCCCGCTATGAGAAGGCTGTCGATTTCGAAGGCGCTGGTTCTGTAACTATCCTCGGTGTCACTACGATGCCTGGAGATGATGTAACGCACCCGGTACCAGACAATACAGGATACATAACCGAAGGGCAGTACTATCTTCGAAATGGAAGAATAGAACCTTTTGGTTCCCTGTCGCGTCTGAAGCAGAACGTGAATAAGGATACGCGTCCTGACCATAGGGCATTGATGGATGCGATGATCAAGCTTTATTCCTCATACAAGGATTCGCTTGAGAAGCGTTCTATGGGATTCATGATGTCGGACTGGGATGAGAAGCTTCTGAAATATGGTGTGCTTTTCGAGAACAGGCTTATGGATCTTTCCGTCAACATCCCGCTTGAAGAAGCTCTTGATGAGGGGTGGAGGATTCTTGCGGAGTGTTTCGAGCCAAACGAGACTGGACTGAGGTCCGATCTTATTGAGACCTACTGGCCCAAGGAGCGGTAATGGCTGTAAAGCTTACTAAGAATGAGCAGAAGAAACAGAAGGATGTTCTCCGCCAATACCAGCGTTACCTTCCGACGCTGCAGCTGAAGAAACAGCAGCTGCAGATAGTCATTCGGGAAGCCGAGAATGAGATAAAGACGCTCAAGGAGGAGCAGAAGAAAGCTGTCGAAGCTCTCTCTGGATGGATAGCAGTATATGGCGGCAATTCTGCATTTCCTGAGGATAAATCCATCTCATCGCTCGTTGTTATCGACCGTATTGAGAAGGAAAAGGGGAATGTGGCGGGAGTTGAAGTGCCTGTTTTCAAGGAGCTTCTCTTCAAAAGGGTTGAGTATGATCTTGAGTATTATCCTCTCTGGGTCGATAAAGCCCTTTCTGCTCTGAAGGATATTGCAAAGTACGATGCGCTTGTCGCAACTCTGGAGGAAAGGATTGAGCTCCTTTCAAAGGAACTCCGGACTACAACACAGCGCGTCAATCTTTTCGAGAAGGTCAAGATACCTGAGACGAAGGAGAACATTAGGGTAATCGGTATCTATCTGCAGGATCAGCAGACTTCTGCTGTTGTCAGAGGAAAGATAGCGAAGAAGAAACTGGTGAAGGTGAGCTGATGATTGAGAAGATGAAGAAAGTAGTCCTCCTTGCCGAGGGCAGGCAGAAAGATAAGCTTCTTGTTTCGCTTCGCCGTGCCGGTGTCATGCATATCACGGATATCGTCAGGAAGTCCCAGAGCTCTGAGAATCTGGAGGAAAAGCGCAATGAATATGCTCATATCCTGCAGATTCTTGAAGAGAGGAGGGACAAGAAGGATAAGACGCGCATCACTGTCACAGGAGAGGAGTTTGAGACTGTGCATTCCTCTCTCAAAGGGGCTGTGGAGCGTGAAGCGAAGCTCAAGGATGATTTGATCGTTCTCCAGAATGAAAGGGAACGCATAGCGCCTTTCGGGGAGTTCGACCCATCTGCTGTCAAAGCTCTTGCAGATGATGGTATTCCTATTTACCTCTATATGATAGGTAAGAAGGAAGAGGAGATGCTCCGGGAGGATGAGAGCGTCAGATTCATCCCAGTGGCATATAGCGGCAAAGGCAATGCTGTCGCGCTTCTTTATTCTCCGCTTCCGAAGGGAATCCCTGCACAGGAGTTCAGGCTTCCGGAGAAGAGCCTTTCTGAGCTGGATACAGCTATCCTTTCCGAAAGAGAGGAATTGAAGGCGATATCGGAGAAGATCAAGCTTGGTGCCCGTTATATCCCTTCGTATGAAGCGTGTATAACCGAATGGGATGAGAAGATAACATTCGAGCGTGTCAGTGCGACAGTCTCAGGCGACGATGTGATTTATCTCTCAGGATATGTTCCTGAGAAGTATGAGAGGAAATTCAGGCATTTCGCAGAGGAGAATTCATTTGCATACGCAATCTCGGATCCTGGTGAGGACGATAATCCTCCGACACTCGTTTCCTATAGGGGAATAACGAGGATCGTAAAACCAATCTTTGATATTCTTGGCACAGTTCCTGGATACAGAGAGTATGATATTTCATCATATTTCCTTGTGTTCTTCTCATTGTTCTTCGCTATGATAATAGGAGATGCAGGTTATGGTATCGTATTCCTGCTGCTTGCTGT
>CALXXO010000061.1 GCA_944392705.1 uncultured Spirochaetaceae bacterium | reverse complement strand
ATGAATGCGTCACCGAAAAGGGCACTGCATATATTACTGATATCGGGCGTGTTGGATCGTTTATGTCTGCAGGAGGATTCAATCCCGACGAGGAGATAAGGAAACTCAGATCACAGCTCCCAATCAGAAGCCAGGAATGCTGGAATGATGGAATAATCGAAGGTGTTGTCGTAAGCATAGATGAGGAAACTGGGAAAGCTGTCTCCATTTCACGTATAATGAAACACATAGAGATAAAAAGACCGGAAAACAATGAATGAAACAGACAGTAACAATTGAGGACAAGAAAGGAGAAAGGCTTATAGCCGGATGCGATAAATCATCCTGCGAAGGATGCAAGGCTTCATTTTTCTGCACATCGAAGAAAGCTTCTTTTGATGTCCTCAATCCTAATAAAATCCCACTGGAGAAAGGTGATCAGGCTATAATCGACCTTCCTCCTAAGAAAACACTCTTCACAGTGTTCATGAGCCTGGGCCTTCCCCTGATTATGTTCGTGCCAGGATATATAATCGGCAGATTGCTATCGGAGAATGAAGGCATACAGCTCCTGACATCGCTCCTGGGTGTTGCCCTGGGATTCTGCATATCCGCGCTGTTTTTCAGATTCAATAAAAAGAAATATACACCTGTCATAGTAGACAAGAAGGAAGGAAACGATTGAAGGGACTTGTACCACTAATGATAGTCCTACTGCTTCTCACCTCTTGTTCGTTCAGGCAGGGGGATGAAGGGGAACATGAGAAAGCAGTGCTTCCGGATATAATCCTGGAGAATTCCACATATACGCTCGGACAGAGCGGGGAAAGGCCAGTCTACATAGATAGCTCAAGGATAACTCTCTATTCCCATGACAACCTTGCAATAGTAGAGGATATATCATTCATCTCCTACGACGAAGAAGGAAATCCATCGGTCGAAGGATCTGCAGGATACGGGGAAATTGAAACCGATACAAAACGCATGAATCTATCGGGTAATGTGAGACTCAAAGCTACCGATGGTGATATGATGATTTCATCGGAGAATCTGATTTTCGACAGCGAGAATGAGACAATAGAAGCAGATGGAGACGTTAGCGTCAGCTCTGACGACGGAACATTCAGAGGTACAGGATTCAGAGGTGATCTGAGGGAAGAGATTTATTCCTTCAGCACAATAGGAGAAGGAGTATTCGAACTGTGAGAAAGCTTATACTTATACTTTCGCTGGTATTATCATCAACCCTTCTCTTTGCTGATAACATCACATTCTCTGGTGGCTCCAGCTCCGTTGTTCTTCGCGATGGCAGGGAGAATGTAGTCCTCTCCGAAGGAGCATCTGTGGCTGTCGGTTCCATGGAGATTCAGGCAGATACAATCACTCTATCAGGCGATGATTGGCGATATGTCACCTGCACAGGGAATGCTTCAGTAATTGATCCGGAAAGGGGAATTAGCATACGTACAGCATCGATATGGTATGACAGAAGCGAGGAAAGAATTCTCATCTCCTCGTGGTTCGAAGTCGATGATACGGAGAATGAAGTGACTGCGACCGGCGCATCTCTTGAGTATCTTATGAATGATGAAAGGCTGCAGCTCGATAAAGATGTATCCCTCCTGAAAAACACAGAGGATAGCGGGATAATGAGGTGCTCCGCTGAAAGCGTGATTTTCGCCAGAACCAGCAACACTCTTGAACTCAGAGGTTCTGCAACCGTCGACTGGGATGGGGACAGATATGAAGCGGAAGTCATAAGCGTGGATCTGGATACCGACAGCATTAGTCTTGATGGACGCATCAGAGGAACGATAAATGGCTGAGCTTGTTGTAGATCATCTCTCTAAATTCTATGGAAGGAAACACGTGGTGAAGAATGTTTCCTTCTCCATGCAGTCGGGGGATATAACCGGGCTTCTAGGGCCGAACGGAGCTGGAAAGACAACATCTTTCTATATGATAGTAGGATTCATCAAAGCCGATGGCGGAGAGGTCATGATTGATGGTGCGAACATCACGAAGCTGCCGATGCACAAACGCTCCCGACTGGGACTGGCTTACCTACCTCAGGAAGCATCGATATTCAGGAAGCTCTCTGTCGATGATAACATCAATCTCGTCCTTCAGACCCAGCAGCACATGACAAAGGCAGAACGCTCAGAGTTGCATGAAAAGCTGATTTCGGACTTCGGCCTTGAGAAAGTCAGGAAGCAATATGGCTACACCCTTTCAGGAGGAGAAAGGCGAAGGACTGAGATAGCAAGGTCACTTGCGACATCTCCCAAATTCCTTCTGCTCGATGAACCTTTTGCAGGAATAGATCCGAAAGCAGTCTATGAAATCAAGCAGATAATAAAACGCCTGGCAGCATCGGGTATCGGCATACTTATAACCGACCACAATGTCCGGGATACCCTCGAGATAACCACAACCGCTCATATCATATCGGATGGGGAGATCCTGGTTTCAGGAACAAAAGAGGAACTGCTGCACAACGAAGAAGCAAGGGAAATATATTTCGGAAAGGATTTCGAGAAGGAGTCAACATGATTTCCCAAGGTCTTGATCTATCCCTCAAGCAGGAGCTGAAGATAAACGCACAGCTGCTGCAGACAATGGAGAACCTGTCGCTCTACACAGAGGAGCTGAGGGAGAAGATCAAGAAGGAAGCTGAAACAAACCCCGCTCTCATAATACACGACAGAGCTGCATCATTTGATGATCTGGCAACCGCATATAGAAACAGAACGGACAGGCGGGAAAGCTACGGGGACGATGCGCCCGTCTTCCAGGATGACAAGGAAGCGACCAACTGGATGGAAGGGATGGTCAGCGAAGGAGAGACTCTTCAGCATCACCTTCTTACAGAGCTGGGATTAATGAATCTCGATGAGAACGTAGAGAGAACAGCAGAGACACTTATAACAGCTCTCGATAGAAACGGTTTCTTCAGCATTGATCCAGATCTTCTCGTAAAGGATTCAGACAAACAGTATGTAGATGAAGCCGTAAAAGCAATACAGAGCATGGAACCCGAAGGTGTTGGAGTCAGGAACTGGAGGGAAAGCCTGAAGCTTCAGGCAAAAGGCCGGGGAATGAAAGGCAAGGAAATGAAGATCTTCTCCCTCCTTGTCGACAACGAACTTGAGAATATGAAAGCCGGGAAAACCGAGCTGGCTGCAAGAAACCTCGGAACGGACAAGGAAGAAGCTGAAGCCCTGTTCGCATTTCTGAAAACCCTGACGCCATTCCCGGGGCGCAAATATGGGTCGGAATATGAAGAATATGTAGTTCCGGAGTTATCGATAAAGAAAAACGACGAAGGCAAGCTGGAGCTCAAGCTTAACAAGAATGCAATGCCACTTGTCGAGATAGATCCGGAATACAGTGAGATGGCCAAGGAATACAAGGATGACAAATCCCCGGAAGGAAAGGAAACGGGGAAATTCATCAGGGAGAAAATCAATGCGGCCACCAATCTCATAAACCAGCTGGAGCTAAGAGCTTCTACCTTGGAGAAGACAGGGGCTGTACTCATGGACAAGCAAAGGGAATTCTTCCTGAAAGGACCTATGTATCTCAAAGGGCTCACGATGCAGGAAGTCGCAGATGAGATAGGAGTGCATGAAGCCACTGTAAGCCGCATTGCAGCTTCCAAATACATAGATACGGATTTCGGTATCTACCCCATCCGTGCCCTATTCTCGAATCGCGTGGAATCGAACGACGGCGAGAATTATTCGAAGAGCGCTGTCAAGGAGATGATTGGGAAAATCATCAGGGAAAACAACACAGGAAAGGCTCTTTCCGACCAGAAGATCAGCGACATCCTCGCACAGCGTGGAATAAAGGCTGCCAGGCGCACTGTAAGCAAATACAGGCACGAACTCGACATAGATTCATCATTCGCAAGGTCGAAGTGACCATACACAAGTGTTCTGATATGTGAGCAAAAGAATACACCTAATATTCTTTTGTGATTTCATCGATGCTGGGATACAATCTAGATAAGAAAGCAAAAAAGGAGGAAAGCCTATGAATTTGACATTCAGAGGAATCGGATTCACACCCACCGATGAAGACAAGGAGTTCCTTGACAAGAAGCTAAAGAAGCTTTCATTCGCAGATGACTATCTGCATGATCTCGATATTGTAGCTAAGAAAGAAAGCAAGGGCATCGGATTCCATATCGATGCAACACTACATTTCAGTTGGAAAAAGGAGAAAGCTGTATCACAGGATGCATACGAGCTCTATGAAGGAATCGAGCTTATAGCAGACAAGATACAGGCCGCTGCAAAGAAAGAGAAGGAAAAGACAATGAAGATCTGAGTCTTCTCCTCCACTACGAGGGCTCTGTTGAACAGGGCCCTCTTCTTTTTCTGTTCCAATAATATATAATCATCGCATATGAAGGAATTCACAGTTCTCGATCTGCTGGACCTGGATCTGAAGGAACACAATCATCTCCAGCTTACTTGCATTGCAGGGCGTTCCGGACTATCAAGGCCGATAAGGAATGCCAAGATAGCGCGTCCGGGTCTTGCCCTTTCCGGATACTTCGTCGGCTTCTCCGGCGACAGCATACAGCTTATCGGAAGAGCAGAACAGTCTTTCATCGATATGCTCGAGGAGAAGAATGAGTATGAGAATATAGAGAAGCTTTTCGAATACAATATCCCATGCATCATCTTCATTGGAGATTACAGGCCCTCGGAGCATTTCGTGGAACTCGCAGAGAAGAAGGCAACAGCCATACTGTCCACACCTCTTGAATCCTCCGACTTCTCAAGGCGCCTTTACTCTCAGCTCGACGAAGTTTTCGCACCTACAATGACAATCCACGGGGTACTCGTTGAAGTATATGGCATCGGCGTATTGATAACAGGCGACAGCGGAGTTGGCAAAAGCGAGACTGCTCTCGAGCTCATTGAGCGAGGGCACAGGCTTATAAGCGATGATACAGTCAAGCTCAAGAGCATCTCCGATTCCTTCCTAGTAGGATCTGGCGAAAATCCGATGCTTGCCCACCATATGGAGATAAGAGGTCTTGGAATAATCAATCTGACAAATCTTTTCGGAGTCGGGGCCATCAGAGAGAAAAAACAGGTTGAACTGTCAGTCTTCCTTGAAGCCTGGGATTCCAGCAAACAGTATGACAGGATTGGAGACGCGCTTACAGATACATTCTTAGGTATATCTGTGCCCAAGATTGTGATACCTGTACGCCCTGGAAGAAATGTCCCGATTCTCATTGAAACAGCTGCAAGGAATGAAAGATTGAAGAAATTAGGCTACTATTCATCGAAGGAATTCGATCAGAATGTGCTTAAGTGGCTCGAAAGCGAAGCTGCAAGGAGAATGTATTTCTCCAGCGATGACATAGGCGAAGGAGAGAGCGGATTTGATCAGTAAGGAACTAGAAGTACTCAACAGGGCTGGAATCCATGCGCGACCGGCTTCTGAGATTGCAAAGACAGCATCATCCTTCAAGTGCGACATATTCTTCGAGAAAGAAAACATGAAGGTGAATGCGAAATCGATAATGGGTGTGATAACCCTTGGTGCGACCTATAAGACAAAGCTTTTGTGTATATGCTCGGGAGAGGATGAGAATGAAGCCATGGCAGCACTCCAGGCCCTCTTCGAAAGGAGATTCGAAAGTTGAAGAATCTGACGGAGCGGCAAGCTGAAATACTCTCGTATATCTCAACTTATATGCTCGATAACGGACGTTCCCCCACTCTTCAGGAAATAGGGAACCAGTTCGGATTCTCAGCAATAGCCGCCCGCGATGCGGTGAATGCCCTGATAAAAAAAGGATATCTTGAGAAGAAAGAAAGCTCACTCCGCTCCATCTCATTTCCATACAAGGAGAGGATACGACGGGAAAACCTTCCGATTCCTTTCTACAATTCAGAACCCTCATTTTCACAGCTTGAGTCAGGCAAGGAGGACCATACAGTCTTCATCCATCGTTTCCTCGCAGAAAGGAATGCATATGCATTCAGAATCACTTCCGAGTCAATGAGGAATGCCGGAATACTCCCTGGAGATATCGCGGTAATGCTGAAGGCTGACGGCGAGGTGAAAAACGATGATATAATCCTCGCGTCATACGGCGATGATGATAAACCCATGGAGCTTCGACGCTTTCATCCGATAGGTAACTTATATGCGGAGCTATGGCCTGATAACGATACAATGGGTATCATCAAGGTAATGAAGAGCAATATTGTCGTTGCTGGTATACTTGCATACATCTGGAGGAATTTCACAAAAGAATGAACTACATACTCCTAGGACCGGAAGAAGGACTTAAATCTGAGTGGCTTGCGAAAGAGAAGAAAAGAGTCCTTTCTGCATACCCGGATGCTGAAATCCATCAGATATTCGTCGGCGACGACAAGGGAGAGGACTTGGATGCAATCCTATCCCAGGCAACACTGTTCTCATCTTTCAGATTCGTAACGATAAAGCAATATGAACTGCGAACAGGAAAGGATACTTTTGATAAAGCAATAATAGATTTCCTATCCTCCGGCCAGGAAGATGCAGAGTTTGTCATACTCTCTTCCGAGAAATCAAAGAGCAAAATCAATCCGAAGATAGCAAACAGCAAGAATGTGAACATACAGGTTTTCTGGGAGATGTTCGACAACCAGAAAAGAGACTGGATCAGAAATGAATTCGGCAAGGAAGGCTATACTATCGGAGATGAAGCCATCGAGGAAATCCTCTTCTCCGTCGACAACAACACATCGGAGATGAGGAATCTTGTCTCAGCCCTCTCCCTCTTCTTCAAAGCTTCCGACCCCAATAAGACGAATATAAAGCGGGAAGATATCGAGAAATACGCGATGCAGACCCGAGGAGAAGATGGCAATACGCTCTTTCAAGCCATAGCTGACTGCGACATCGAGCACGCAGAGTCCATAGCTTCCTCCATCATCTCCGCCGATTCTCAGGGCGCTGTGAAAGCATACTCGGTGCTTGTATCCAGATTCAGGCAGCTAGAGAGCTTTGAAATGCTCAGAGCGAGGGGAATGAGCGAGAAGGATGCATTCGACAATGCAGATTCATTGTCGCCCTACCCTGTCTTCTTCCCGACGAAAGGAATAAGAAACAGGGACCAGGCTGCCTTCAGGAAGGCTGCAAAGAACTACCCGCTGAAGGATACGGAGAGAATAATACTCTATCTGGGTGAAATGGATGAGAAGATAAAGAACAGCAGTTCAGAATGGATAAGAATAGCCTTTTCATCCATGCTTGCCGATATAATCCTACGCAAAGGGAATGTCACAGGAATAAACCTGAATCCACTATCTCTGGAATACTCACTCTAGAAATTAAGCTTGTGGAGTACCCTCTCAGCAACAGGAAGAGGAATGGATGCGCCTTTGGCAAGCTCCTGAGGAGAGAGCGACAGTATTGATTCAACGGAACCATATTTCTGCATTATACGCTTTGATCGCTCCGGGCCGATGCCATCGATGGATTCCAGAAGCGAAAACGATGCTTCCCTGCTCCGCATACGCTGATTGAACGATGTAGCAAACCTGTGGCATTCATCCCTCACGGCAATAAGCACTTTCAGGCCCGGATTGCTGTGATCGAGAAGCAGAGATTCCCTGTCTCCCGGGAAGACAATTTCCTCATGTTCCTTTGCAAGTCCTACGACGGGGAAATCGAGGCCGAGGGCAGAGAGGGAATCGAGAGCAGCGCTGACCTGCCCCTTTCCGCCATCAACCATCAGGAGATCCGGCATCTCCGCCCCCTCATTCATCAGCCGCTGATAGCGCCTGCCCACAGCTTCACGCATCGACTGGAAATCATCAATCTTTCCTTCCAGCGATTTCATGGAGAAATGCCTGTACTCTTTATTCGAAGGATTGCCATCGCGGAAGACAATAAGGGAAGCCACGGTATATTTTCCCGAGAGCTGTGCGATATCAAAGCCCTCGATATGCCGTGGAAGGACGGGAAGGCCAAGTTCCTTCTGCAGGACCTCGAGAGCTGGAGTGTTATCAACATCGCGAAGCCTTTTCTCCACATCCCTGGAAGCATTCTCAGCAGCCATCCTGAGGATCCTGTAGTGCTTGCCTTCCTTCGGGACAGAGATGTAGATAGGAGCCTTCAGCTCATCGTTGAAATACCTGGACAGAAGTTCTGTGTCGATATCACACGAAACGAAAAGCTCCTGCGGAAGCGTATCCCCATCACTGTAGTACTGCACTAAAAACGAGAAGAGGGTCTCTGTCTCATCGCCAAGACATTCAGCCCTGTACAGAGCTTTCCCGATAAGACGACCTGAGCGGAACTGCATTATGGAAATGGTGCAGAGATAGCTCCTCATCTCTATTGCGGCATAGTCTCTGCTATCACCTGTGAAGTCCTGCACCATCTGATTTTTCTGCATTACAGTAAGAGCCTTGAGCTGGTCCCTCTTCCTTGCAGCTGTCTCGAAATCAAGCTCCTTGGATGCTTTGAGCATCTCTTTCTCAACCTGCTTGATCATCGAAGAATCATCGCCATCGAGGAATGATTCAACCTGTTTTATATAATGCCCATACTCTTTCTCATCTATGGCTCCAATGCAGGGCCCTGAGCATTTGTGAATATGATAGTAAAGACACGGTGTCTTTCTTTCCTTCAGGGGACCGGAACAATGCCGGAGAGGATAATTATCTTCTACCATCTTCATGTATGTATCGAGTCTCATCCCATCTGGATATGGCCCATAGTACTTAGATCCATCCTTGATCACACGCCGTGTCTTGAAAATCCGGGGAAATGCTTCATTTGTAATCCTGATGACAGGATAGCTCTTTCCATCCTTCAGCAGGATATTGTAATGGGGATTGTACTTTTTAATCAGGTTATTCTCGAGAATCAGCGCTTCATACTCGTTGCCTGTTATGACATAGTCTATATTTACAATCTTCTCGACAAGCGCCGCTGTTTTGGCATTGCGGTTTGGAAGGAAGTATGAATTGACCCTCCTCTTGAGGTTCTTAGCCTTCCCTACGTAAATTACCGTCCCTTCCTTGTTCTTCATCAGATAGCATCCCGGATTCTCCGGAAGCTTTCTAGCTATATCCCTGGCGCTTTCAGACATAATGAGAGAATAGCTTCACCAAACATCTTTGACAACGCTATAATCGCAAATATGCCTGCATTGAATGAGCTGATAGATTCATTCCCTGAGAAAGAAAGGGACAGCATACTCTCGCTTTTCGAGAGATACCATTTCACAGAAAGCCAGAAGCTTGAAATAGCGAAGGATGAAGCCGACTTAAGACAATGGAAGGAGCCATCTTTCATATCCATTGCTGACTACGATTCAATCGACAGCCGCAAAGACGGCAGAAAGGGCGATGCTTATCTCAGGGAATTCAGGGCATATATGGACAAGCTAAGGAAAGAAGAAACGGACTATTCTTCTTTCTCACCTGAAATACACCCCAGGCTTAAATACAGAACAGAACTCATTGATAAGGACATTGTTCTTGGCCGCTGTCCATGCCCTGTCGATGGAGAGAAAACAAGGTGCTGCAAGCTGACGACAATGGATCCCATTGAGCAATGCGCATTCTCATGCTCCTATTGCTCTGTGCAAGCTTTCTACAGCGAAAAAGAAATTCATGCTGTAAAAGATATAGAGAAAAAACTCGATAAACTACAGATTGGAAGCGATGTGTGGCATATAGGCACAGGACAGGCATCAGACTCAATCCTTTTCGGCGATGATTACGGCACACTTACAGCACTTTCCCACTTTGCGGAAAAACACTCAGATGTGGTTATTGAGCTCAAGAGCAAAAGCGGCAGGAATGTATTCAAGAACATGAAGTATCCCAGGAATATGGTTTTCACATGGTCTCTGAATGCACCAACGATAATCGAGAAGGAAGAACATCTTACTGCTTCCCTCGATAAACGCATAGAGAACGCAAGAAGAGCAAGGGATAATGGCAATCTTGTAGGCTTTCATATCCACCCAATGGTCTATTTCAAAGGCTGGGAAGATGAATACAGAGAAGTTGTAAGGAAAATAGAAGCAAACTTCTCTCCTGAGGATATCTGCATGATAAGCATCGGAACCCTGACATTCACGAAATCAGTATTGAAAAAGCTGAGAATGAATGGAGAGGAATCGAAAGTTCTTGAAATTGACCTGACTCCTGCTGCAGGGAAATTCTCATATCCTTTAGAAACGAAGAGAAAGATGTTCTCTCTTGTCTATAACTCATTCTCAAAAGATTTCAAGGAAAACATATTCTTCTACCTTTGCATGGAAGATCCCTCACTCTGGCTTCCTGTCCTTGGAAGGGAATACCAATGCGACAAAGACTTTGAAATGGATATGAAGACACACTATTTCTCAAAGATCAAACAAATGGTATGACAAGATAATACAAAGGGCCAGCGGAGAGCTGACCCAGTTAGAAAATCTTTGAGGAAGGAGATGTTAATCTCTCTTCAACCTAATTCAATCAGAGGAATCATCTTCCCCTTTCTGCCCAGGTGTTATCACCTATGGCATACCGTCTCTTATACTCACGGA
>CALXXO010000060.1 GCA_944392705.1 uncultured Spirochaetaceae bacterium | reverse complement strand
AATCACAGGCTATTCGGAAAATCTTCTTTGGGGAGAAACCACAGCGTACCATGTAATAAAGGAAATAATCGTGGAGCTCATACGGCCCTACAATGTCCTCCGTCACCTGTGAAATCTGCCCATCTTTTGCAGGAAGAAGTTCCGGGGAAACAGGAGTTGCCAGAATATCATAAAGGACGATGGAGGCCGCATTCGACATAGTATCAGCAGTATGGCGCACAAGATACCTGACCAGTGTCTTAGGTATCGAGGAATTCACACCATACATACTCATATGATCACCATTGTATGTCGCCCATCCAAGAGCAAGCTCTGAAAGATCCCCTGTTCCTATAACAATACCACCATACTTATTGGCAATATCCATCAATACCTGAGTTCTTTCCCTTGCCTGCCCATTCTCATATGTAACTGAAAGATCATCAACGCTCTGCCCGATATCCTCAAAATGCTGGAGAACGCTCTTTGTTATATCGATGCTCTGAAAGGAAACACCAAGGGCCGTCGCAAGCTTCTCCGCATTGCTCCTTGTTCTCTCCGTAGTACCGAAACACGGCATCGTGATAGCAATAATATCCTTCCTATCCCTCTTCAGCAGATCAAAAGCCCTGACGGTGACAAGAAGCGCAAGAGTAGAATCAAGTCCACCTGAAAGCCCAACGACAGCTTTTGCGGAATGGGAAGCAACCAACCTCTTTTTCAATCCATAAGCCTGAAGCATCAGAATGGATTCACACCTTGTGTTTCTTTCATTCTCATCGGAAGGAACGAACGGATGAGGTAAGAATATCCTCGTAAGCTTAGTCTCTTCTTCCCTGAATGAAATCGCAATTCTGTCATAATCATCGGAGTATGATGGGAAGGTGTTCATCCTTTCCCTTTCCATAGCCAATCTGTCTGTATCGATTTCAGAGATTGTCAACTCATTATTCCTAAACATTGAAGAAGAAAGAATCGTACCATTTTCGGCTATAATATTACTACCAGTAAATACCATATCCGTGGTACTTTCACCATCGGCAGCATCTGCATATACATAGCCAGCAACAAGGCGAGCAGATACAGAAGAAATAAGATTCCTTCTATACTCTTCCTTTCCAATGATTTCATCTGAAGCCGACAGATTGACTATCAAGGTCGCACCATTAAGAGCAAGGCGCACGGAAGGAGACTCGGGAACCCAGAGATCCTCACAGATTTCACAGCCAATGGAAAGAGTGGATGGAACAGATGAATCGAATATCACCTTTGAACCGAACACCACCTTCTCTCCAAAAACATCCACATCCTCGTTATACTCAGGAGATGGAGTAAACCATCTTGTCTCATAGAACTCACCATATGATGGGATATTCTTCTTCGGTATCAAGGCAAGAAGACGACCGCTCTTTATAACAGCAGCTGTATTGAAAAGCTTTCCCTTGTGCAAATATGGATAACCCACAAATACAAGCGCATCCGATGAAGCCGAATCCTTTATAATCATCTTGAGCGCATCATCAGCAGCTCTCTGCAGGCTTTTCTGGAAAAACAGATCCCCACAGGTATATCCTGTAATTGAAAGCTCAGGGAAGACAAGAACCTTAACACCAAGGCTTTCCGCCTTCCTTATAAGATCGACAATCTCTCCGGCATTATATAAAGGATCAGCAACCTTCAAATCCGGAGAAGCTGCAGCAACTTTTACAAACCCTTCTCTCATACAAGCATCATACAAAGTTAAGATATATCAGTCAAAGACAGTGACCGTTCTCCAAACAGAATCAAACTTTTTCACAATTTCTTCATCGCGATTCTGTGGATTCACCCAATACTCAATGCCTGATCCTAAGAATTTTGAAAGCTATATCATATGCTAGGGATTACTACCATTAATAAGGGGACCAAGATTCTCCGATATAATTCCATCCATCTAGAAAAATCCCCCAGAGATAATCCAAAATCTGATGAAATCTCCTGAATGCAGTATTCGGGATGAAATGCAACATAATTCTTGCACCATATAAGCCCCATTAACCAGCATTGATACATTATAAGCAAAAATATCTGCCGCACTGCGGCAGATAACCATCATATAGCTCCGTATTTCTTCAGCAGTTTTTCAATGTCGCTACCATGAATACGCTTCAATGCCTCCTTCATAGCAAGCTTCTCTTTGAGACCAAGGTCCATATCAGTGAGCTTTGCTCCATCGCGGAGAGCAACGGATGCGTGCACAAGATCCCTCACATCGAAAACGCTTCCCCAGACTTCCGGGACTCCTCTGTCGATATCCATCAGAGTGTATACAGCTTCCATTCCTGTCCTTATCGAATACTCTGTAGTGAAAATAGTATCGCGCTCTGTCTCTGCGAACTGACCTATGAAAGCAAAATTCACAGCTCCGTCAGGAACAACGTTTGGCCTGTCTCCAAAAGAGCGTGGCATGAAGAATGCTGTGATATAAGGCATCATGCAGGGAATAGTATTACAGCTGTTTTCTGCAATCTCCGGGATATCCTCTGCAGGAACGCCAATATGATACAGCCACTCCATAGCTATCTCCTTGCCTGTGCAATCGCACATACGTTTCTTAACGTAATCTCCTTCGACAAAAGGAAAGAGCCCATAGATCCAGCCAACGAGTTCATTCTTCCTCTGTTCTCTGAACTGCGGCTGACGGTTGAATGTCCAGCTCAACAACCATGAAGAATCCTTTGCAGTTACAATACCACCTGTCACAACCCTGCCTGAATAAGGATTACGCCCTGCAACCTTCTCGATATAAGGAACAACCTTGTCATCCATAAGAGTTACAGTAGCACTCATCCAGGTTGTCTTCGCAGGATCCGAGCAGAACTTCTCAGGATGGCCGAAATCATCGGACTGTGCTGCAATGCGCTTCCACAAATCCCAGCCACCACCAGCTTTCAGTTCCGGATTATAAGGTGCGGTGCTATTCTGGCTTCCAAGAGTACTGTTCTCAACGCAACCACCAGGAGTAATGAAAAGAAGGTCATCATCGCCAAGTTCTATTGTGCGTTCCCCTTCCTTATCCTCAACAGTAATCGATGCCGCACGCTTCACTCCATCAGCTATCGCAAACCTGATATCCGTGACCTTTGTCTCCGTGATGATATCAACACCATGATTCTCCAGGTACTTCTGAAGAGGAAGAATCATCGATTCATACTGGTTGTACTTTGTGAATCTGAGCGCTGAGAAATCAGGGAGCCCCTCAACATGGTGGATATACCTTTTGATATAAATCTTCATCTCAAGCGCCGAGTGCCAGTTCTCGAACGCGAACATAGTTCTCCAGTAAAGCCAAAAATTACTATTGAGAACCTCATCCGAAAAAACATCCTCGATAGTCTTATCATAAAGCATCTCATCCGGGGTGAAGAACAGCTTCATTATCTCAAGCTGGGCTTTATCCGAGAGATTGAACTTCCTGTCGGTTCTTCCATCCTTGCCGCGGTTCATCGTGGCCCTCATCAGAGAATAGTTAGGATCATCCTTGTTAAGGTAATAATACTCATCAAGAACACTCATACCCTCGTTCTCGATAGATGGAATCGAGCGATAGAGATCCCACATACACTCGAAATGGTTATCCATTTCCCTGCCGCCACGCATGACATAACCAAGCCCTTCGTACTTCCAGCCATCACAGGCACCACCAAGAACGGGGTCCTTCTCAATGATATGAACGCGGCAGCCATCCACATACGCATCCCTGACAAGAAATGCCGCAGCGGAGAGCGCTGCAAGTCCAGATCCGATGATATAAGCCGAGGTCCTGTCTGCACGTTCCGGTTTCCTTGGTCTTACGAAAGCTTCGTAGTTTCCACTTGAATGATACATATAATTTCCTCCTGTCCTGAAATTACATGAACAGGAGAACAGGTGGTATTTACAGCTATTATCCTATGTAAGGATTCCTTGCAAACTACCTTTTCTGTAAGGAAGAAAACCTTTCAACAGCCTTCTCAAAGCTACCGGACATAATGCATTCAATCCGTCGGATCATCAATTCTGGATTATCACGCATCCCATCGCTGATCCAATCGAGCATTACACCAATAAATGCATATGAATAGAAAGATGCAATAAAAATAAGTTCTTCTTCCTTAAGGGAAGCGGATGATTCAGTTTCCCTTAAAACCGACAAGAGCAATTCGGACACAGGACCGGAAAGGCTTCTCTCAAGCTGTTCCCTACTCATAGAATTACAGACGTTGAATACGAAAACATGATTTTTCTCCACAGCGCGGAATATGGAAAGAAAACCATCCTGCCAGGTATCATGGGTCTTTCTGCCTGCAAGAATGGATGTTATATCTGAAGAGATTATCCAGCCAACAAGATCATAGATATCCCTGAAGTGATAGTAGAACGTCATTCTGCTTATACCGCACTCAGATGCGATATCCATAACAGTGATCCTGGATAAAGGCCTGTTCTCCAGCAATGACTTAAGGGCATCTGCAATAGCTTTCCTGGTGATATCACTCATAAGAAGATTCTATCACATCAAACACTATAGATATCGTCAATCGTGAATAGCTTTATACTATCATCATTCGCAGCCTGCTCCTTGATATCATCCGCAAAATCTGACTTAGAGAAGAACCAATATAGAAAATTACCGGCTCCACCCATCTCCCTTGAATATGAACGCATCAGATCCAGCTCATGCGAATCCATCTTGCGTTCTCTGAATTTTACACTACCTATTATTGCATCATTGCTGATAGCCGATTTACAAACAACATCAATTTCAATTTCCTTATGCAAGGTTCTGCTACCATCCCACCAAGTTCCAACGATTCCAAGCGGAAAAGGAAGATCCGCGTATCGCTCGATATACTGTTTTGCAATCTCTTCAAACACCTTCCCCATGTAATCATTCAAGAGCGGTGCAACGACTTTATCATATGCCTGCGCCATACGACCGGAAACTATGGTTGAGATATTCCTAGTAACAAAGAATGAATGAAATCTGAAGAACAAATCGCATATTCTCCATACACCCTTCTTCTCGCTTTCTCCAAGAGGAACGATTTTATCAACGACACCAACTTCTCTTAATTTATTAATATAAGCAGGCAATGTTCCTACCTGAACACCAGCAAGCGATGCAATTTCCGAAAGCTTTGTACAACCACTAGCAATAGCATTCAGAATTGAACTGTATGTAGAAACCTCACTAAACTCTTCCTTAAGATAATTTTCTCTCTCATTAAAGAGTACAGAGTTGCTATCAAAGATATTATAAAGCAGGTTTTCTTTTAGACTTACACCATCATCAAAGAGTTCAAGATAGCGTGGTATCCCTCCGGTTATTCCATAAACAATAGCCTTATCGGAACAGCTATATGAAGGAACAAAACGTCCAGAATCAAGATAGTCAAACGGCTTAACCAAAAACTGGGCTGTAATGCGTCCATGCAATGGACTCTCCTTTCCAAGAACCCCATCCTCCATGAAGGAAATAGAAGAACCAGAGAGAATCAGGAAAAGCTTTGATTCCTTTGCTTCATGATCAAGTATATTCTGTAGAATTGAAGAAATTGCATTATTGTCTTTTTTTGCCAGATAAGGATACTCATCCATAACGAATATGAGTCTTTCTTCCATCGAATATCTGACAATTGCACGAAAAGCTTCAATAAAAGAAGGAAAAGACACACCATAGCCTAGGAAAACACTAATTTGAGCTGATAGCTCTGCAAGATTATCAGCAATAGATGATTTCTGACAAGCAAAGAAGATACACCTACGTCCATTGGTGAAATGATTGATCAAAGTAGTCTTTCCGACTCTCCTTCTACCATAGACTGTTGCAAACTCCAGCTTATTACTGGAATACATCTTTTCCAGTCTCCCAAGCTCTGCTTCTCTTCCAATGAACATGAATTTCTCCTACAAAAGGATTATAACTTTAAAATATTTAATATTTCAATATTTAATATTTAGATATTATATCTAAGCAAAAAGCTTAATAATATTCTCCACAGCTTCTTTACGACTATCTTAGATCATTCAAAAACATAGAAGAATGCAATAAGCATATTTACACAAACAACAAGATTATTATCTTTGCCTACTGTAACTCCTAAATCTTAATTAAAACTTTACATTGAGCTCTCTCATCATTTGGATGGTTTTGATACAAGGGACAGAGAAATGTGAAGCGATATTAGGAATCTTCAGACTTTTTGCATTTGGTTTCTTATCAGTTTCAGAAGTAACAATCAGTCCATCATAAGCAACAGCTGCAGCAATCAGCCAGGGATCAGCAATCTTCATACTGCCAAACCAGTTATCAATCGCGGCAGGGCTATAAATGGAAGACACATAATTCGTTAACTCAGTATATGCATCAACAATCTTCTGATCATTAATTGGCATTACGTTTGGAGATAGCTCTTTAAGCCAGGCTGTCAGCTCATCATTACCTGCTAAAATTTCATTCTCTACCACATCCAATATAATAAGCTCTTCAGATAATATGGCATTCGTCATGAATTCCCAAAATGATGGAAAGACATCAAATGGATAAGCATCATTTTTAGCGGCTATCAGGATATTAGAATCCAGGAAAACAAACTGATTCTTCATCCCAACACCTCTGTCATTAATCTATCAAACGTCTTTCCCCAGCAACTCGTCATTCGATAGGCATCGGTATATCTGGTTTTTCCTTCATGCACGCTTGTAAATAGCAACGATAAGAAATTGTGATCAAGTCTCGAAGATACAGTATTATAGAAATTTCCACCGCTCTTGTTTTCTTTCTTTACATTCTGGCTTATATCATAAAGTTGTTTAGTACATAAATCTTTATTGATGAATCCCAATCTATAGGCTCTTAATGTCGCAACCGAGATAGAACATTTAAAGAAGGAAGAAGCACTTACTAACTTATCTATGGAATCTCCTTTTCCTTTTGTCCAGAATTCTTTGAATTGAGTTGCCGGTACCATAATCTCAGCAGCAACTGAATTACAAAAACTTTCCTCTTCCGCATATCCACCACCCATAAGATCATTCTGGCCAATTGCAACATGGACGAGCTCATGTAAAAGAGAAAAAGATTTAGCTTGAATATAATCAGATGCATTTACAAAAACTAAAGGTACATGGGTATCATATAGTGCAAATGCCCTAAACTCATTGATATCAAGAGTCCTCTTTGTATTGCTTCCGACTATTCCACTTTCAAATACAAAAACCTGGTTTTCTTCAGCTTTTTTTCTTAGGAAAGAATATACTTTTGTTTTATCGATTTTACGATACCAATCAATATCAAGTTGAAGCAATGTTCTAAGTTTTTGGCTCGCAGATATAATACTATCGTGTTCGTTTAGAATTCCAGCAATAGGAGAAACAGGAAATTCTTCATCTGCTGTTTCATTTTTCAGCCATTCTTGAATAGCTTCCATATTATTGACAGTATCTCTTAAGTTTGGACTCATTTCTTTTCTTGCTTTACTACCAAAAGTCCTAAAAGCAAGAGAGCCGACCAAATTTTCATGAGGATTGGAAAGAAAGAAATATCCAAATGGTACATTCAGAGCTTTACTCATTTTGCTAACTTGATTTAGAGTCGGCTTTGCACCATTATCCCATTTCTCAAGAGTTACCGCGTTAGTACTTACAGCCATTGGATCTGCAATACTGCAAATCCATGGAACAATACCTTTATGAATATTAACAACGGCACTCATATAATCTCCTACTATTAGGATAGGATATTTTTACATTCATGTCCCTAAGAAAAAAACTTTTTTGGGTTCAAAACTTTAGAATTAAGGACTTATCTAACTTGGAAGATAATACATATCTCAGTGAAGAACTTTCACACAATCAAAAAAGAGAAAGGAAATGGTCGAATTAGCCCTCACTGGCTTCTGAGAAATGAGGGAAATTGCTGATTATACTGTATGAAGCTTATATACAAAGAAAAATCTTTAACAGAAACAATACTGCCTACTCAATGATTCTTAATTATGGTGATAGTTATTTAAAACACATAGATAAACGACAATTATACCTTGAATTGTTCGTTTACCCCGCATAAGATATTCGTAGATTGCTTTTTAAATAGCCAAGGAGGAATAATTTAATGAAGAGAATCAGAATCGTAGCAATCATCGCCATTATCGCAATATTTTTTGCATCCTGCGATCCGAAACCTGGAAAAGCAGCATTGACCGTACCAGAATGGGCAGAGGGAGATTATACTGGAACAGTAATTGGTATGGAAAGCACTCTCAAAATTACACCAGATTCTTTCAGAATTGATATCATCACAGAAGCAGGTGTGCCTTTCATGACTGTTGACTCTGCTGCAGATGGTACAACAATTGAAGATCAAAAAATAAATGAAGATGAAAAGACATGGAATATTATTCTGGATGGTGTTACGCTTTCTGGCAATACAATCAATGACATTAACGTAACTATAACTGAATCAGGTGAAAATCTTAATGTAATAGTTACTGTTCCAGGAATTGGAAATATCCCAGAAATTAACTTCAAACCGATAGCATAATAATTAACTGAGAAATATTTTAATCAAAACCACCGGCTAAGCAAGTCGGTGGTTTTGCAATCTATAGAGTTTTTATGGATATATACTTGGATGCCGACATACCTGTTTCAAGGACACTGCTGGTGAATATTTAACTAGAATGCCATCGTTTTATACTTTGCATTTTTTACTGCAACATATGTGAACAAGCCAACAGCGCCTACATCGTATTATGCTTCTATATCTCAACATTAGAAGTACCGATACAACATCGTCAGGACCAATAATATGCCATAGATTATCAGATCATAATTATAATTTACGAAGGCCTTTCGCTGTCCTTAATTTACCTATTTTCTACGCTTTCCTATGTTGTTACCGGATAAGCTCCTACTATCTAATTATCATATGTCATACGTACCATACAGAGGAAAGAATGCTTCTTTCTTATACAAATCTCCAAACCATCACTATACGGAAGTTTTCATTGTGCAAAAAAGACCGCAGTTTCCTGCGGTCTCTTCATGAACAATATTGTTCGTTTTATTACCATGCAACAGAGATGCTTGGAACAAGAACGAAACCAGCATTGTCATAGCTAAGAGACTTGCTCTCAGAATACTCGATACCAAGTGTGTATGTAACATTTGCGAGTGTATATCCAACTTCGCCACCAACGAAGTATGTCTTTGCAAACTGAGCAACATCCCATGCACCACCGTAAACATTGAGAATCATGTTTTCGATGAGGTTAAGATCAACCTTGAGTCCGAGGAAGTGAGCATAAGCTTCTGTGCCCTCTGGAAGATTTGTAGCAGACTGATATGCATACTCAACACCTACGTCAACAATGTCAAATCCTGCATATACAGAAGCAGAAAGGAGGTTATAGCCAGGAGCTTCTTCTGTAGCAGCAAATGCATACTTATCAGCAACAGATACACCAAGGTCGAAATCAAGACCGATAAGAGAAGCAATATTTACATCAACAGCACCTGCAACAAGTCCATTGCCGCCCATTGCAGCTGGAGCTGTTCCCTGATATTCATCAGCTGCATAAGCAGAAATAACAGCGTTCTCATCAGCCTTTCCGTTCATTACCCAACCAGCGGATACAGCAAGGCCTTCAAGAGGTCTTACAATTGCGGATACAGCAAAATCGCCACCAGTGATTCCTGTCTGGTTCTTATATGCCTGAAGCTCTGGAGCACCTGCAACAGTAACTGTTACGAGATCACCATAGCTGAGGTTTGCATTTGCCCATACGCCAGGAGCTGCAGTTCTGATTCTGTCGAAATTCTTTCCAAATACACCATGATAAGCTCTCTGGATTGTCTGCTCATCATTTGCTGCAAAACCAATTTTAAGACCGAAATCGGACTCAACACCGAAAGACTTCAGAAGATCAACTGAAACATCACCAGCAATAGCACCAGAGTCATCAACAAATGGTGTTCCCTCGAGGTTTACATTCCAGATTCCATTATCATCTGCAATGCTGAGGTTGATTTTTGCTGTATTTGTGTCATCACCATCCTGGCCCTGAACATGGGAAGAGAAATCGCCATCAAGCCACTGGAACTGATAACCAGCAGTAAGAGAACCAGAGAAATTCACTGCTGCAAATGCGCCAGCTGTAGCGAGAGCAAGAACCAGCAGAGATACAAGTACCTTTTTCATTACTTCCTCCAAATTTTTGGGGTGAACCTCAAAAAGAAGTCCAGAAAATCCCCTTTTCCGTTATTCTTGTGAAGATTGTATCAACCACTTCATTCAACTGTCAAGTTAAATTCACTTTCGACACAATAGTTACACAATGAAAATTATATCTTTTTGATTGCTATATACAAGGGGATATTAATACAAATTGATATTTTTTTGTTCGATAATTAGGTTTTAGGTCGTTTTAAGCTGACAGAATTCGAAAATCTGTTACAAAACTTCGCAACAATGTGTGTGAAATGTATGAACATCGTGTGGAGATGAAGATATAGGGACAAAAGAATGGACCCGATATCTCAATCGGGCCCTTAGTAGCTTCCTAATTATTATTAATTAGAGAACCTTGAATGCATCGCGACCTGCGTACTTTGCTGTATCGCCGAGGTAATCCTCGATGCGGATAAGCTGGTTGTACTTTGCAAGCCTGTCGGAGCGGCTCATTGAACCAGTCTTGATCTCACCAGTCTGGAGAGCAACAACGAGGTCTGCAATGAAGCTGTCCTCTGTCTCGCCTGAGCGGTGGGAAACAATAGCTGTATAGCCGTTGCGCTGTGCCATGTCGATAGCTTCGAATGTCTCAG
>CALXXO010000059.1 GCA_944392705.1 uncultured Spirochaetaceae bacterium | reverse complement strand
GAACTCCTTTTGCCGGAGAGGAAGAGGACTACATACAGCCCTGATACTGCCTGGCTTATCACGGTGGCTATTGCCGCACCTTTTGCACCCATATCGAAGATGAAGATGAAAACAGGGTCGAGCACGATATTCAGGACAGCCCCGATGACGACTGTCAGCATACTCATCGTGGTTTTCCCCTGCGCTGAGATGAATGGATTCAAGCCAAGTGTCAGCTGAACAAACGGCGTCCCTATAAGATAAATCGACAGATATTCATTTGCGTGTACGAAAGTGTTCTCCGATGCGCCGAAGAGATAAATCAGAGGATTCTTCAGCACATAGAAAACAACCATCAGTATTGCAGACATTGCCACAAGGGATGTTGCGGAGACAGCCAGTATTTCATCTGCCTTGCTGTTTTCCTTCTGCCCTAGGCGTATTGCGGACAACGGACCTCCGCCGCTTCCAATCAGGTTCGAGAATGCTGTGATCAACAGAATGACAGGATAAGTGATGCCGACGCCTGTAAGGATTTCTGCTCCCGCCCCTTCGAGGTGCCCAAGGTATATTCTGTCCACAATGTTGTAAAGCCCGTTGACCAGCTGGGCTATGATCAGAGGAAAGGCCATTTTCATCACAAGAGGAGGAATCCTCTTCGTGCCAAGTTCATTCTGTTTCATCGTTTTCCCCGGATTATATTCATATGTGGACTTTGTGTGTAGAAGCAACTAGAATACAAGAGATGAAAGAAGGGAGAAGGATAAAGACGCTGAACCCTTTCTCTGCCATCATCCATTACATCATGGTGGAGAGGAGCGATAGCCAGAATACAATCAATGACTGCTTCGATGTAAGCGGTGCAGAGAAGCTTGTGCGTCAGTTGCGCTCAGAAGGATACGATTCAATAGGAATCCTCCATATTATAATCGCGGCATATGTCAGGGCCTTGTCACAGCGCCCCGCAGTCAACCGTTTTATACGCGGACAGAAAATCTACGCCAGGAATGGCATCATCATAAACATGGCTGTCAAGCGCAAGATGAGCCTGGATGGTGCAGAGACCACAATAAAGCTCAAGTGCAATCCTTCTGATACGCTTATCGATGTCTATGAGAAATTCAACAAGCTGGTGCTGGATACAATCGGGCACGAGGAAGCGCAGAACGATACAGACATAACAGCTGCAATTGTCGGCCATATCCCGGGACTCATAAAGAAGTGGGTTATATGGCTTTTAAAGACTCTCGATTATTTCGGGCTCCTTCCGAAGGCCATCATAAATGCATCCCCGTTCCATGGCTCGATGTTCATCACGAGCATGGCATCGCTTAATATCCCGCCAATTCGCCACCATCTCTACAATTTCGGGAATGTCCCTGTATTCATTGCATTCGGTGCTAAAAGGCCGGAGCTTGTGCTCAATGAGGATGGAAGCGTTACTAAGCGCCGTGTTGTCGATTTCGTGGCGAACCTCGACGAGAGAATCTGTGATGGATACAACTATGCTTCGGCCCTCAAGATGTTCAAGAAGTATCTTGTTTCGCCTGATGCGCTTTTAAATCCACCAGAAGAAGTTGTCGAAGACCTCCGCTAAGGGCTGACCATCTCCTCGCATTGTTCTAGAATGCGTTCATGGAAAGAGCAACATTGTGTGTCCAGGCTGGCTACAAGCCTGGAAATGGCGAGGCTAGGGTGCTCCCTATTTATCAGAGCACAACATATAAATACAACAGTGCGGCCGAACTTGCAGCACTATTTGATCTCGAGAGTCCGGGACATATGTATACACGTATCTCAAACCCTACAGTTGAATGCGTGGAGAAAAAAGTCGCAGAGCTTGAAGGTGGAGTAGGGGCAATGATGACCTCTTCTGGTCAGGCCGCTTCATTCATCTCTGTCTTCAATATTGCATCCGCTGGTGATAACTTCATCATGATGGGAAACCTTTATGGGGGTACTACCAATCTCTTTTTGGTGACAATGAAGAGAATGGGAATCGAAGCAAGGGTTGTGGATGAAAGCATGAGCGATGAGGAGATTCTCTCCCGCTTCGATGACCGTACAAGGCTTTTCTTTGGTGAGACCATTGCCAACCCATCTCTTACAGTCTTCGATTTCGACAGATTCGCGCCACTTGCCCATTCAAAGGGTGTTCCTCTTATTATCGACAATACATTTGCCACTCCGATTCTCTGCCGTCCATTCGAGCATGGTGCAGATATCGTGGTCCATTCATCGACAAAGTATATGGATGGTCATGCTGTTGTCGTCGGTGGAATGATTGTCGATGGTGGTACGTTCGATTGGACAAAGGGCGGAAAGTATCCGGAGCTTACTGAACCTGATGAATCATACCATGGTGTTGTGTATACAAAAGCATTTGGCAATGCTGCTTACATCACCAAGGCTAGAACCCAGCTGATGAGGGATCTCGGTGCAACCCCACAGCCAATGACCGCGTTCCTCCTGAATCTTGGGCTTGAGACACTGGATCTGAGGATTAGACGACACAGTGAGAACGCGATGAAAGTTGCGGAATATCTTGAAAGCAGGAAGGACCTGATTGAATCAGTAAGCTATCCAGGGCTTCCTGGTTCTCCTGAGCATGAGAAGGCTTTGAAGTACCTCGATGGAGGACTTTGCTCCGGGGTTGTTTCTTTCTCGATGAAGGGAGGACGCGATGCAGCGATGAAATTTATGGATTCGCTTTCACTCGCTTCGATTGTCGTTCACGTCGCCGATGCGCGTACTTCTGTCCTCAATCCAGCTTCAACAACGCATCGTCAGCTTTCTGATGAGATGCTCAGGGAAGCTGGTATCGATCCGGGCTTCGTCCGTTTCTCCGTCGGAATAGAGGATGTTGGCGATATCATCGAGGACATACAAGGAGCCTTGGAAAAATGCCGATAAAGATTCCTAACAGCTTGCCGGCAAGACAGACTCTTGAGGAGGAGAACATCTTTGTCATGACGGAGACCAGAGCCCGTACGCAGGATATGAGACCTCTGCGTATAGCTCTCCTGAATCTGATGCCGACTAAGATTGCTACAGAGACACAGCTAACAAGGCTCCTTGGCAATACGCCGCTTCAGGTCGAGCTTACCCTCGTTCAGGTTGAAAGCCATGTTTCGAAGAATACTCCCGAAGAGCATATGCTTGCTTTCTACAAGCCATTCAGCCAGATTGCGGGTGAGAACTTCGATGGAATGGTCATCACGGGCGCACCTGTTGAGAACATGGATTTCGAGGAAGTGGAATACTGGGATGAGCTCTGCAGGATAATGGAGTGGTCCAAAAGCCATGTGCACTCAGTGTTTCACATCTGCTGGGCAGCACAGGCAGGACTGTATTATCATTTCGGAATAGGAAAGCATCCGCTTGGAAAGAAGCTTTTCGGTGTGTACCGCCATCGCGTTATTTACCGGAATCCAGTCCTTCTCAGGGGGTTCGATGACGACTTCTATGTACCACATTCTAGGTACACCGAGAGCGATATCGATGCGATGCTCAAGGAGCCGCGCCTTAAGATCCTCTCCATGTCGGATGAAGCTGGAATATATGCTTCAATGACAAAGAATGGGCGTCAGATCTTCATAACAGGCCACTCGGAGTATGACAGGGATACGCTTAAGAATGAATATCTCCGCGATGTACGCCAGGGGCTTAATACCCCCATTCCGGAGAACTACTTTCCGGATGACAACCCGGAGAATACCCCGGTGATGACGTGGAGGAGCAATGCGAATCTTCTCTATTCGAACTGGCTCAATTACTTCGTCTATCAGACAACGCCATATGATCTTTCCGAGCTCAATGACAAAAGTGAGGCATTTCCTGCAATGGAATGATTGGTATTCACAAAATTTAAATATTTATGCAAAACGGATAGCATAATCCAATCTTTTGTGTATAATTATGCCGTAATCTAGGAGGATGCATGATTAAGGCTGCTATACTTGGTGCAACAGGATATGCCGGTGCGGAACTTATGAGGATTCTTTCGGTTCACCCGGATGCAGAGGTTGTCTATCCGGCTTCGCATTCATACGCAGGGAAGAAGTTCTCTGATATCTACCCCGGAATGAAGGGAGCGATGGATATGGTTCTCCGCGAAGATGATATATCCAAAGCCGCAGAGGAAGCTGATGTTGTCTTTCTTTCCCTTCCTGCCGGGCTTGCGTCTCAGATGGTGACAGAGGAAGTTCTCTCTAAATGCGTAGTCATTGACCTTGGTGCCGATTATCGTCTGCACAGCAAGGACGTCTATGAGACATGGTATAAAACTGAGCATCATTCTCCATCTTTGCTTGATAAAGCAGTCTACGGGCTTGCCGAGATACACAGGGAAGCGATAAAAGGAAGCAGGCTGATTGCTAATCCGGGATGTTATACAACTTGTTCAATCCTGACGTTATACCCGTTGATAAAGCAGCAGCTGATAGACACATCGACGATAATAATCGATGCGAAAAGCGGCACTTCCGGAGCTGGCAGGGGAGAAAAGCTTTCCTCCCTTTTCTGTGAAGTCAATGAATCAATAAAGCCATATGGTGTGACAAACCACAGGCATACCCCTGAGATAGAACAGGAGCTTTCAGAAGCTGCTGGACACGGCATTGTCCTCCAGTTCACACCCCATCTTGTTCCGATGAATAGGGGAATTCTCTCTGTCTGCTATGCACGTCTCTTGCCCGGTATCACCGATGAGGATATGAAGAAGGCTTATTCAATCTATGAGAATGAACCATTCATAAGGCTGATTGATGCGCTTCCTGAGACAAGGTTCGTCAAAGGTACGAATCTTGTTGATATCTCATACCGTATCGATAAACGTACCGGGAATGTAATTGCAATGGGTGCAATCGACAATCTGGTAAAGGGTGCGGCAGGGCAGGCTGTACAGAATATGAATATCGTATTCGGCCTGGACGAGACAGAAGGATTATCCATAGGGGCTGGAAGTCCATTCTGATAGGAGTTGATGATGGAAATAATAGATGGCGGAGTAACTTCCGCAAAAGGATTCAAAGCTGCTGGAATACACGCAGGCCTGAAGAAGGCTAAGAAGGATATGGCTATGGTTGTCTCTGAATGCACAGCGGAGACAGCTGCAGTTTTTACGACAAACAAGGTAAAAGCCGCTCCTGTCATCTGGGATCAGGGGGTGAAAGAAAGCGGCAAGGCCATGGCTGTTGTAATAAACAGCGGCAATGCAAATGCCTGTACAGGTGCACAAGGCCTGAAGGATGCGGAAGATACAGCTGCAGCAGCAGCTCTTCTTCTTGGGATAAACAAGAATCTGGTATATGTATCATCTACCGGGGTTATCGGGGTTCCGCTTGATATGGTGAAAATAAAGAATGGAGTCAATGCGGTTTTCCCCCTTCTTTCATCGCATGGAGGACGCGATGCGGCTGAAGCTATCTGTACAACAGATACATTTGCAAAGGAAGCTGCAGTTACACTCTCTATCTCCGGAAAGACCGTGACAATAGGAGGAATGGCAAAAGGCTCCGGAATGATCCATCCGAATATGGCGACAATGCTTGCTTTCATCACAACGGATGCTGTCATTTCCTCCCAGACATTGCAGTGCCTTCTTGGAGATACAGTCGAAGATACTTTCAACATGATTTCAGTCGATGGTGATACATCTACAAATGACAGTTGTATCGTCCTTGCCAATGGGCTTGCTGGCAATGATGAGATAGTCCCGGGAACCAAGGATTATGATGATTTCTCAGAAGCTTTCCGCTATGTTCTCGGTCAGCTTGCAAAGCTTATCACAAGGGATGGAGAGGGCGCTGGAAGGTTCATCGAAATGAATGTAGTCAATGCTCTGGCAAAGAAAGATGCCAAGCTCCTGGCAAGAGCCGTCATATCCTCCTCCCTTGTAAAAGCCGCATTCTTTGGTTCCGATGCGAACTGGGGACGAATCCTTTGCGCTATGGGGTATTCAGGTGGTAATTTCGATCCATCCCTTGTCGATCTTTCATTCTCCTCTTCCAAGGGAACAATAGATACAGTAAAAGGTGGCGAACCACTTCCTTTTGATGAGGAGAAGGCAAAAGAGGTGCTTCTTGAAAAGGAGATTACAGTCACTGCAGACCTTCATCAGGGTACAGCTAGTGCGACTGCCTGGGGCTGTGATCTGACATATGACTATGTAAAGATCAATGGCGATTACAGGAGCTGATATGTACGAGAAAGAACAGGCAAAAGCAGAGATCCTCATTGAAGCTATTCCGTATATCAGGAAATTCGCAGGAGAGACTGTTGTAATAAAATACGGTGGCTCTGCAATGGTTGATGAAAGGCTGAAAAAAGCTGTGATCAAAGATGTTGCGATGCTCAAATACCTTGGTCTCAATCCTATAATTGTCCATGGCGGCGGCAAGGAGATTACCGCGACGCTTGATAAGATGGGCAAGGAAACTGTCTTTGTCGATGGCCTGAGGGTGACGGATGCAGAGACTGCCGGCGTTGCGGAGATGGTGCTTTCAGGTTCCATTGGCAAAAGTCTTGTTGAGAACCTTGAGTCCGTTGGTATCAGGGCGTGCGGCATAAACGGTAAAGATGGTCACACTCTGATGGCAAAGAAGAAGGTGGATGAGAAAGGAAGGGATCTCGGGTTTGTCGGAGAGATTGAGTGTGTCGATAAGACATTGATCAATACACTCATCAATGCAGATTTTGTCCCTGTAATTTCTCCAGTTGGGGTGGATTCTTTTTCCCAGACATACAATGTCAATGCAGATTATGCCGCATCTGCAATCGCTGGAGCTCTCAATGCGCAGAAACTTGTATTCATGACCGATGTTGAAGGCATCCTCCGCGACAAGGATGATCCTAAGTCAATAATCCGCAGGATGAATGCAAGGGAAGCTTTAGAGCTGATTGAAGATGGTACGATTAAAGGCGGAATGATTCCAAAGGTAGAATGCTGTCTGGATGCAATCAGGAAAGGCGTCAAGTCGGTCCATGTTCTCGATGGAAGGCTTCCGCACTCTATCCTCCTTGAGATTTTCACAGCTGAAGGAATCGGAACAATGCTTACACCGGAGGGTTTGAATGGGTAATCAGGAAATAGTTCAGCTTGGCAAAGCCAATTATATGTCAAATTATTCGCAGTTCCCAATCGCTATCAAGAGCGGGAAGGGGATTGTGCTTACCGATGAAGATGGAAAGGAGTATCTCGATTTCGTCGCTGGTATAGCTGTCAATGCTCTTGGTTACGGAAACGAGGATGAGAAAAAGGCGCTTCTTGAGGTTATTGAAAGTGGGGTGCTGCATACTTCCAATCTTTACTACAACCGCTATGCGGTGACAGCTGCCCAGATGCTCAACAAGCTTGCAGGTTCATCGGAAGTCTTCTTCTGCAACAGTGGTGCTGAAGCCAATGAAGCTGCACTCAAGATGGCGAGGAAATATGGTTCTGCAAATGGAAAGAGCGTCATTGTTTCCTTCAACCATTCATTCCATGGGCGCACATATGGAGCTGTTACTGTCACGGGGCAGGAGAAGTATCATAAAGGTTTTTCTCCGATGCTTCCTGATGTTGTATATGCTGAGTTCAACGATATTGAGTCAGTGAAGGCTCTTGTCTCTGATAAGACTGCGGCAATCATAGTTGAACCGTTGCAGGGTGAGGGGGGAATCATACCGGCGACAAAGGAATTCCTTGCTGGCTTGAGAGCCCTTGCAGATAGCTTTGATGCCCTTCTTGTATTCGATGAGGTGCAGTGCGGACTTGGAAGGACAGGCAAGCCCTTCTGTTTCCAGCATTATGGTATCCAACCCGATATCCTCACGCTTGCAAAGGCAATCGGTGGCGGCCTTCCAATGGGAGCTTGTGTCGCATTCGGCAAGGCAAAGGGAATCTTCTCTCCCGGAGACCATGCAGCTACATTTGGTGGAAACGTTGCTTCTTCTGCTCTTGCTGAGGTTGTTCTTTCAAAGCTTCCAGAGCTTTCCGATCATGTTGCAACCGCAGGTGCTTATCTTGGAAAGAAGCTTGATGCGATAGTCTCAAAGCATCCATCGCTTTGTATTGAAGCGAGAGGAATGGGATTCATGCGCGGCATAGAGCTCAAGATTCCTCCTCGCACAGTAATTGAGAAATGCATGGAGAAAGGTCTTCTCATCTGTTCTGCAGGTTATACAGTACTCCGCTTCATCCCACCACTTGTTGCCACTGAATCAGATATTGATAAAGCAGTGGCAATCGTGGATGAATCTCTTTCTGAGCTGGAGTGATTTTTATGAACCGGGATGCTGAATCCCGGTTCTGGTTCTTATCTGAATTTCTATGCCATGTAATTCTTCAGCGTTTCTCTGATTTCATTTTTCCTTAATGAGAGAAGATTCCTGTTTATTCTAGCTATGAATTCCTTAGCAGTAGCATATCTTTCTGATAATCCTGCAATCCTGAAAAACTCCACAGGATTCTCTGCAGCATTGATAAGCTCTCCGCTTTTCGGATCATCGATAGGCATACGATTTCCTTTTTCATCTTTATGTTCGAAATAAAATTCCCAGAGTGAGAGTGCAAGAATGACAGCACTCATATCCATGCCTTTTTCAATACCTTCTTCTAGTGGACGCAGTATTGCATTTGCAATCTTTTTTGATCCATCAGATGCAAGGCGGAGTATTCTGTCAGCAATATATGGATTAGAAAATCTATGGATAAGTTCATCTGCGTATTCTGCAATGTCTACGCCTGGAATAGGTGGAAGAGTTTTTGCGATTTCCTCCATATAATATTTTCTTATGAATTTCCTTATTAAAGGATCAGAAACAGCTTTGTCCACCATAGTATATCCAAGCATATATGCAGGATAAGATAGAGCTGAATGAGAACCATTTAGGAGCCTTATTTTCATTAGTTCATATGGTTTCACATCTTTGACCACAAGCGCTCCCGCCTTCGAGAAATCTGGAATAGATGTTCGGAAATTATCTTCTATTATCCATTGCTTAAAACTTTCGCAATGTACGGTACAATAATCTGTAATTCCATATTGCTTTTCCAGAAATGAGATATCTTCTGTGGATGTTCCTGGTGTTATTCTATCGACCATTGTGCATGGGAATGCTGTATTTTCCTCGAGCCAATTTACGATATCAGGATGCTTTTTCTGGCAGAACTGTATGATGCATTGTTTCAGCATTTTACCATTCTCCGGAATATTATCGCAGCTCATGATTGTTATCGGTAAATTCTTACGGGCTCTAATATACAAGGCATCGGAAAGGCATCCGATTGCAGTTTGTGCAGGTTCTTGTATTCCAAGATCATGCTGAATTCCTTGGTTCTCCCAATCAAGACTTCCTATATCATCGCGATAGCAGTATCCTTTTTCTGTTATCGTCAATGTAATCAGTTTTATCTCTGGAGACGATAACACCTTTGTGACTGTTTCTGGATCAATTGTTTGATTTGAATATCCAGTAATAGGTCCATTTATTCTGAGGTCTTTCCTGCCATCAGGTGATAACGAAAGTACACTGTATAGATAATCTTGCTTTTTCAGGTTGCTGATGAAGTTATTGGATGGAGGAATTATGTCTATTTCATATATCCCACCACTGTAAAAACCTTTTCTTATCAAGTCATCTAGGTACGTGAGAAAGTGAGAGCGATGGAAGTGTCCTAGACCGATATGTGCAATGGAACAAGTTAGGTCCTCTCTTTCGTATTCAGGGATGCCTACGCCTTTTTCCTTCATATTGCCGAGAGTTTTGTTTGATATAACCATATATTCTTCTCCTTACTTGATTATCGGCTGAATCAGACATATTTCTATTGTTCCATCTGGTTCTATTTTCATTGAATCAGTTGCGGCTGCTATGAAGAAATTATCCAGTGTTTTCATTTCGTATTGAACATTGTCTGATAATATTTTTCCATTCCCTTTCGTACACAAAACGGCACTGTATCTAGAATCAAGCGGGATTTCAGCTTTTGCATTAATTGTGAGACGTTTTGCTTCAAAGCATCTGGCAATTTCAGGTGGAATAAGCTCCTCGATACAGTATTCCTGATTTTTTGTTATTACTTTAGGTTTTATGAAGAATTCCTTTTGTATTGTTTCTTTCGATTTATAAGTGTAGTCGAAAATATTCATGCAGAATTCAAGATCCTTACCCATGAATCTAGCTTTCTCGGGGACGATAATACCTTCTCTTTCGAACTCACATCTTACGACAAGATCACTTGGCTCCATCATCTCGAGCATGAATATGCCTTCGCCTATTGCATGGGGCATTCCACCAGGAATGTAGATTATATCGCTTTCCTTTACAGGTATTTTCTCAAAGCATGAATCCATTTTTGCTATATCTTGATTCCTGACAATTTCTGTCCACATCTCTTTTGATATTTTTCCGTTTTGAAATCCAAGCCTGATATAAGGTTGTTTTACATCGTCCCTTATTTTCAGAACATAGTATGCTTCGAATTTTCCATAGTCATAGCCAAGGTATTTTCTTGCAAATTCACGTGTCGGATGAGCTTGCATATGAAGCCTTATACTTGAGTCTAGCCATTTTACAAGGAAGGTCAGAGGACGATACTCTTTTTGTCCTAGGTAATAGTCTGGATTTGCTTCAAGTATATCTTTGAATAGGTTTTTTTCTCCTCTAATTTTTGTCCAAGAAAGCCCTTCCAATGGGATTTCGGGTAGTCCTGGATTGGATGCTTCTACAGTGGAACATAACCATTCCTCTGGTCTGTTGTCATCGATCTCTGCAGAACCTTCATATCGGTTTAGAACAGCTCCACCTGTATAGTTTCTTCGAACTCTGTTCTTTTCCATTTTAAGAATTGGTATTTTTGTTTCCGGCTTCATCAGGACTCCATTAAGTCTGTTTTTTTT
>CALXXO010000058.1 GCA_944392705.1 uncultured Spirochaetaceae bacterium | reverse complement strand
AGGAGCTGTCTCTGCCCTGTAGACTTCAAGGCGATGCATGATAGCTTCCGGCTTGTCGTCATCCCTCTGGATAAGCGGTTCGCCAGTCTCATCATCAATTCCTTCTTTCTTAGGCGGATTGGATACAATATGGTAGATTCTGCCTGTCGATGGGCAAAGACGGCGTCCAGAAAGCCTTTTCACCACTTCCTCATCATCGAGAACGAAGTTGATTACAGCATCGATTTCATCCATATCGCTGAGAGCTTCCGCCTGTGCGATTGTGCGTGGGAATCCATCGAGGATGTATCCGGATGATGTATCATCCTCCCCAAGCCTTGCCCTTACCATCTCGATTGTCACCTCATCCGGAACGAGAGCACCGGATGCAAGAATTCCCTGGACCTTCTTTCCAAGTTCAGTCCCATTCTTGATATTCGAGCGGAAGATATCGCCAGTGGAGATATGCGGCACATCGAGCTCTTTCTTAAGAAGAGCTGCAAGAGTTCCTTTTCCAGCCCCCGGAGGGCCAAGAAGTACAATATTCATTTCTCACCTCTTCCGAAAGTATATCAGAAATATTGCCCACTCTCCATCCTCAGCGATACCGGACTTTAAAATTGCCGCAACATGATATACCATCAGGCCATGAGCATTATCACACTCCACGCATCTGACCTCGACGGATATCTCACAAAGGAAGATATCGAGGATATTGAAGAAATCGACAGAATGTATGAAGAATCCCTCTCCATCTGCAAAGCGCTCGAGGAGGGAAAAGACAGGGAGAAAGCTGAAAAAGAGCTTACAGCATCCTCGCTCGCTATCGGGAACAGGCTTCACAGCATTACGGCAAAGAACAAGGGAGTCCATGTCTATTCATTCGAGACACCAAGGGAACTTCACGGTGAAGCATCGAGAATCATTGCAAAGCTCAGGAGCCCGGAGACGGGGCATGAGGAGTTCCTCTATTATATCCAGAGGGCATATGAAATCCTCTTCTCCAGCTGCTTTGCGGATAAATGTCTCGACAGGAAGAGGACCCTGATCGAAAAAACCCCGGTGACACAGCCTGTACAGAACTATGCAGTGCATAGGCTCCCGGACGTCGATTCGCTTGTAGGGAACAGCGTGATGTGCGTGATGCTCCGCGGTGCGCTACTTCCTTCAATGATTATCTCGAAGGAAATCGAGGATTATTCATCCACTGGTTACATAACCCCATTTGCCCTCTTCAGGATTAAAAGGGATGAGTCGAAGAAAGAGAGCAACATGGCTTATGTGCTCGACCTCGACAAATCATTCTTCAGGGAAGAGGACCTCGATGGAAAAGACCTGATCTTCGCAGATCCTATGAATGCTACAGGCGGGTCGCTTGTAACGATAGTCAATTATCTCAAGAACCGCGGCATAAAGCCAAAATCAATCAGATTCATCAATGTCATCTCAGCTCTCAAAGGCGCACTAAGGGTGACAAGAGCTATAGAGGAAGCTGAAGTATACACACTATGGATGGATCCAGTACTGAACGAAAGCGCCTACATCCTGCCAGGTCTCGGAGATGCTGGAGACAGGCTGAATGGAAAGGATGAAGGCGTACAGAGAAACATGATCCAGCTCATCGCCGATTACGGAAGCGGTGTCGTCAATCTATACAGGAATCAGGTGAGAGAGATTGAGAAAACTGTTCTTGGCTAGTCTCCTTATCATGCTCCTTTCATCCTGCTCCACAATGAGCGAGGAGGAGATCGCATCGCCATTCATCGAAGAGGGAACACGCTTCTCCGGAGAGGAAGCGGCTGCTGTATACGAACGGGGGCTCGAGGAGACGGATAGTGTCTCCCTCTACTATAATCTCGCCTACTCCTACCTTGAATCAGGGGACTATGACAAAGCGATAGCTACTGCTGACAAGGCAATCGAGATCTATCCTGATTATCTCAGGTTCAGGTACCTCAAAGCCTATGCAGAAAGAAGCTGCCTGAGGTTCTACAGCTATGAGAAAACACTGAAGGAAATACTGGAATACGACCCGGGAAATTCAACTATAAGGGAATTGCTTCTCGAGCATTACATGACGATAGGCAGAAAAGCAGATGCAGCGGATGTTGCCAGGGAGATAATCATCCGCGATCCGGAGAATCAGGAAGCTATCAAAGCCCTTGCTTCCGAGAGCAGTTTCTTCCTTGCAATCGCGCCTGAGGATAGTATTTCACAAAAGGAAAAGGCCCGGCTGTGGACCGAACCTCCGTTTGTGTATATGCCTATAGGGATTCTGAATGGCGACAGGATTCTTTCCCAGCCTACCTCTTCAGCTTCTTCCACTCCTTGACAGCCATTTCATCGCACCTGTTGTTATAAGGGTTCTCAGCGTGGCCTTTGACCCATATGAAGTTCACGCTGTGCACCCTGATAAGCTCCAGCAGTCTCTTCCAGAGATCTGTATTCGGAACAGCCTTTCCCTTTTTGACGAATCCTAGCTTCTCCCAGGAGAAAACCCACCCCTTAACAATCGAATCGACAAGGTATTTGGAATCGGAGTAGAGATCGACATTGCAAGGCTCCTTGAGACGCGAAAGCGCTTCGATAGCGGCCATAAGCTCCATTCGGTTGTTGGTGGTCATAACCTCTCCTCCGGATATCTCCTTCTCCACCTCGCCGAAACGGAGAATCGCGCCCCATCCACCAGGACCAGGATTTCCGGAGCAGGCACCATCTGTGAAGATCTCTACCTTCTTCAACCCCTTGCTCCTGTTTTCTTTATGATGTGGTATCCGAACTGGGTCCTCACAGGCCTTGAGATAGCACCTGTGGACATCTTTCTGACAGCATTCTCGAAAGGAGCGACCATCTGGCCTTCCTTGAACCACCCGAGATCCCCGCCCTTTGATTTAGAGGGGCAGGTGGAGTACTGACGGGCAAGGGACTCGAAGTTCTCCCCTTTCTTTACTCTCTCATAGATCCTCTCGGCGCTCTGCTGATCCTTCACAAGTATGTGACTAGCTCTGAATTCCACCTTCTTTCTCCAGTATCATATCCCGATATGAACGGGATTCGAAATCATCCTCCCCGATGCCAGCGCTTGCCATTATGGAGAGAATCTCCTCTCTTGCTTTTTCCCTCTTTTCTTCATCACTATCGAATGGAAGCAGAATCTCAATCTCGAGGAACCATCCAAGAGTGTTTACGGATAGAAGCTCTATATGAGCTCTCTCAACTGTCCATTCGTATCCATCTTTCTTCTTGATGAAGAAATCCTCGTATCCAAGGGCCCTGAAGAAAAGAAGCGCGGCATCCAGCTGGTCAGGAAGAGCACGGAACTCATACTCCTCATTGTTCTCGCTTCCGGAAATCACACCGGTCTTTTTCGTGGTAAGCTCCACAATGCCATTGTACGACCTTATCCTCAAGGCCTGTATCCTCTCGCCGGGGCGACGGAAATAATGGTCGTGCTTATGAACTTCCCTGCCCGTTCCATAGCGCGCATCGAAGAATTCCTTTATACCCTCCGATGCGTGGGCTTTTATCTCGACTTCTACCATACTATTTCCATGGGAAAATCATTGACTTGAGAGATCTTGGGCCAACCTTCTCCCTCTCCTCATAAAGCAGATCGCTCCATGGAATATGCTTCAGGTCTGCCTCCGGGTTCTCTTCAAGGTAATCATACTTGAACATCAGAAGCTTCATCGCATCCTGAGAAGCAAGCTGCATACCCGTTATTCCTGGAATAACACCGAGGGTGAATAGCGTGATTGCCAGACAGATGATACTATAAAGCAGATAGAAAAGCGTAAATCCCATATTACCGCCCACAATCAGGAGACATTTCTTAGCAGTCTTCCTTGCATTATCTCCAGGAAGAAGATTCATAAGAGGGAAATAGTAAGGGACAGCTAGCAGGATTATGACCTCTATCCAGATCATGAGTATCGAAAGGATATACCCCACGATATTCCCGAAACTTGCATAGAACGGGATAATCAGCATCATATTCGCAAAGAAAAGCAGCATGATGAAGAAGAATAGGATTGAATGCCTTATATTCCTCTTAATACCATTTCTGAAGGCTGCCCAGGCATCCCGCTGGTAATTCGAATAATTATGCGCAACCGCCGCAGTACCACCCATCAGGATGGAAATGATCAGCAGGGAGACAATCATAGCTGCATATCCAAGCATCCAGTTATACTGCCCGATTGATACAGTTGCGCCGAACGCAAGGAAGAGAAGCAGGACATACCCTATATTGAAGAGTACCAGGCCGATGAGATTATCCCATCCGTCGAAAAAAGCTTTCTTAATAAAGAAACCAACCATACCTTGAATTTAAGCAATAGGAACATCCTTTGCAACACTCTTCACAAAACCAATACAGGTTTTATGTCATTTCTTAGCAATTCTGTATTTACAAAAGGGGAACCCCATGTTATTTATAAATCAGTGGCTTAAATGGTATTGCCAGGTTGCCTAAAAGAGGGACTGCCATAGCCGTTGCGGAATAAGTCCGCGGCGCAAATCCCCAGTGGGCAGAGCCGCTGGGGATATTTATTTCACTATGAGTTTTTAATGTATATGCATAAAATACCCCAAATCCCTCCAATTTCTTGAATAAATATGCAAGAAACTATTGAATTAATTAAATGAATATGCATAATAGCAGTCATCGAGGAGATATAAAATGAAAGAGAAAGTCATTCTTGCATATTCTGGCGGATTGGATACATCAGTCATTCTGAAATGGCTTGCAAATAAAGGTTTCGATGTTATCGCATATGTTGCGGATGTAGGACAGAAAGAAGATTTCAAGGCTGTTGAGGAGAAAGCCTATGCAACAGGTGCTTCCAAGGTCTATATCGAGGACCTGAAGAAACCTCTCGTAACCGATTACATCTTCCCTGCTCTCAAGGCAAATACAATCTACGAGGGCACTTATATGCTCGGCACATCCCTTGCAAGGCCTATCATCGCTAAAAGGCACATCGAGATTGCCAAGAAGGAAGGAACAAAGTATGTCGCTCACGGCGCTACAGGCAAGGGCAATGATCAGGTAAGGTTCGAATTCGGATACTACATGAATATGCCTGATGTAAAGATCATAAGCCCCTGGAAAGATGAGGAATGGCTTTCACAGTTCGAAGGCAGGAGCGATATGCTCAAGTATGCTGAAGAGAACGGCATCCCTGTGAAGGCAACGACAAAGAAGCCATATAGCGAGGATGAGAACCTGATCCACATCTCGCATGAAGCGGGAATCCTCGAAGATCCATCGAAGAGGTGCCCTGAGGACGTATACTCCCTCACGCTCTCTCCGGAAAAGGCAAATAACAAGGAGACAATCCTCTCAATCGTATTCAAGGACGGTGTTCCGCAGAGTATCAAGAACGAGGATGATGGCACTGTAGTAACGGACCCGGTTGAGATGATTCTCTATCTGAATAAGATGGGACATGACAACGCTATCGGCAGGGTCGATATGGTCGAGAACAGGTTCATTGGAATCAAGAGCCGCGGCGTATACGAGACTCCGGGCTGTGAAATCCTCTGGAAGGCACATCACAACCTCGAAGGCCTTACTATGGACAAGGAAGCAATGCACCTCAGGGATATGCTCTCACCAAAGTATGCAGAGCTCATCTACAACGGTTACTGGGGAGCACCTGAGTTCAATATGCTCACAGCGCTCTTTGAACAGAGCCAGAAGAATGTCACAGGAAAGGCAACAGTGGCGCTCTATAAGGGCAATGTTATAAACGCAGGAATAGAATCAGAATGCTCTCTGTACAATGAGGACCTCGGTTCGATGGACAAAGCTGGCGGCTATCATCCGATTGACTGCAAGGGCTTCATAAACATCAATGCAATCCGCCTGATAGCTTCTTCTATCAGAGATGCAGCAAACTGAACGATATGGGAGGGGATAGAATCTCCTCCCCTTCTTTTACTTTATTATCCAACAGAGCTTACGCTCGTCAGTCATGAAGTTCACCCCAATCTTGTGAACATCCATTCCAGGTTTTATGAGATAATCATATTTCTCGGTGTATTTCTTTTCTTCTATCTGATTGACAGCTTCCTCAGCGCTTCCATTCACCTTGAGTTCGAATATCCAGAGGTCCTCACCATAAAGCACAATCTCATCGCTTCTGCCATATAGGCCCCTGTCTTCACTGAATGAGAGAAGGCGGAGCATAACGAATATCCCATGGAATGCAATATGGAAGAAACGCTCCTTCGCCCCTCCTATGAGATCATATGAGAATGCAGAGAAATATGAATCTACGGCCTTCATGAATCCTTCAGCATCCCCACGCCTGAACGTACGTCCAAGCGTTATGACCAATGAGCTTTCATCCACCTCTTCATTCATGTACCGAAGAAGAAGATTCTCGCTGAAAGAGGACGATACTTCCCTGCTGGGAAAGACAAGGCTGATTGCATCCTCATCGGAAGCTCCGATTGTAAGATAGCCCGCAAAGTACAGCAAAGCTGCTACATATTCTGTACGCAGTCGCCCGCTCCATAGAGTTGCGATATCAAAGGAAGTGAACGCGAACCTTCTTATTTCAACACATTCATCTACAATTGAAACCAGATTGACCCTCTTCGCCAAGTCTACAGCAAGACTGGATATCCCTGTCTGGTCCCAGTAATTATCGAAGCGATATTCAGAGGTGAAGAAATAACCAATTGATACAGGGTTATATACTTTCACATCGCTGTCGGGAGAGAAGCGGTAGCCATCGTAATATTCCCTTATTCTTTCTAGCAATTGCTCCTTTGTGTTACATTTATCTCGATTCGCTTCAAACCATTCATCAATGCCCTCTCCAAAGTATTTCTGCATTTCGGATTCTGTATATCCGAATGCTGTAGAAAAATGTGGATCCATTGACAAGTCCCGAAGATTGTTCATAGCAGAGAAAATCGAGAGATTTGCAAGTTTGACCACTCCCGTTATGAAGAAGAATCGGATTCTGGCACTATGCTTTTTTATTACCCTGTAGAACGGATTGAACGCTTTCCTCATAGTGTCTGCAAGTTCAGGACTCCCCATTGATGTAAAAGGAGAATCGAACTCATCAATGAGTATGACAATCCTTCCCTTCTCATCCGACAGCCTGATGATTAGGTCGTTCAACATCTCGGAAGGCGTTTTCATTTCCAGCTCGACACCATTTCTGTTTCCCTCATACCATATTGCAGAACAGAAAGCTCTCAAGAATGAAGCACTATCATCATTGAAATCAAAGCCGCTGAAATCGAAATGGATTACAGGATATGGCTGGAAGTCATAATCTGTCTCTTTCTCTATATAGAGCCCTTTGAAGAACTCTTTTTTCCCTTCGAACAATGAATGGAGCGTCGAGCAGAAGAGCGACTTGCCGAACCTACGAGGGCGTGAAACAAAGAAGAATCTGTAATTTCTATTTGTGACAAGTTTGTAGATATACTCCGTCTTATCTACATAGACCAGATTATCTTTGACCATATCCTCAAAACCAAGGCTAGTTGTCGATACATTCTCCATGTCTTCATTATAAGCAGAATATTCCATATTTTCCTCCGCTTATAGATACGCGACAAGCGGAGAATATGGTCAGGTTTTACTGTAAAATGGAAAAAGAATGATTATTGCTCATCGCTAAGGCCTTCTGCCCTGCCCATCCATTCAAGGACTATGCCATCATCGGGAGACCATGAGCCATATATAACTTCTTCAGTCTTCTCTTCCTTCTTTTCCTTTTCTTCTTCCTGCATATGGAGAATATAGCACTCAACAGGGAGAGAAAACAGATGCTTACTGTGCTAATATTTCATTATGCATCGCAGCAAAGAGACAATGCAGCTCGCATTCACGGTATTCGCCATGTTCTTCGGGGCAGGGAATCTTATATTCCCGGCATTCCTGGCATGGCAGGCAGGGGAAAATCTCTTACTTGCCTTTTCTGGTTTTGCAATAACTGCAATCGGATTTCCTATTCTTGCGCTCATTGCGGTCGAGAAGACTGACTCTCTCGAGAATCTTGCATCGCGCGTGCATCCTCTGTTCAGCAGGATATTCACCCTCGCCATATACCTTGCAATAGGCCCCTGCCTTGCAATTCCAAGAACTGCAAGCACAAGCTATGAGATGGTAAGGAACGCCTTTGGTTTCGGAGACAATGCCATAAGCATTGTCTATTCAGTCATATTCTTCATTGCCGCCGTTCTGATTGCGCTCAACCCAGAGAAATTATCAAAGCGGCTCGGGCGGATTCTTGCGCCGGCTCTGATTATATTGATTATTATCCTCTTTGCAGGAACTGCAGGGACTGAAGCCATACAACATCCAGCCGCAGGTGAATACACAGCTCCATTCTCATCAGGATTCCGGGAAGGCTATCAGACAATGGATGCGATAGCAGGCCTTGTATTCGGAATTGTCATCGCGATGAATGCAAAAGCAATGGGAATGGGGAAAAGAGAAATGAGGGTATCTGAAATAGCTGGAGGTGCGATTCTCCTGATTATATACTCGCTTCTTGCAGCAATAGGAACAAAGACACTGGTATCAAATCCCGCAACCGGTGCTGATATACTCTCAGGTGCAGCAGCTCATGTATCAGAGAATTATGGAAGATACCTCATTGCCCTGATATTCATACTCGCCTGCCTCAATACCTCTGTGAGCCTTTTGTCCTCAACAGGAGAATATTTCTCACGGCTTATTCCAAAAATAAAGAGGAATATCTGGATTGCTATCTTCGCATTGCTTTCCTGCATCATAGCAAATATAGGGCTTGAGGGGATAATAAGGATTTCATCTCCTGTGCTGGAACTGATCTACCCAGGAGCCCTTACACTTATAATACTTTCATTCTTCCCCTATTCGGAAAAGATGAGATACTGCTATGTTCTTTCAGTAAGTGCTGCGCTTCTGGCATCGCTGCTGTCAATGCTTGGCGTGAACCTTCCATTCGGAAGCATAGGGCTTGGATGGATACTTCCATCTGCAGCTGCAGGCATTGCAGGTGCATTCCTTGGGAAAAAACAAACCGGGATATGACTCCCGGCTTCAGTTTAATCAAGCAGATTAGCGATCGTATCCAAGGTTTATCCTTACAGTGAATCCATCGAGACCATAGGCACCTGCCGTCTCTCCGAACTCCTGGCGATAGTACGCTACATCAACCTTGAATGCCCAGAGGTCAAGGCCAAGGCCAAGCGACCAGTAACCCTGGCTGAGACCAGCCCTGATATCAAGGAAGCTGAGGACCCTGACTTCAGCTCCGATATTAAGATGATACATGAAATCGCGGAATGTGAAGTCATCTGTAGTGCAGAGTCCGACGAGATCGCGGAAATCAACGGCTACTGTCGGGCTGAGATACCAAGTATCATATGACCAGCCAAAACCAGCGTCGAGCGACCAGCCGCTATCGAAGGAGAATCTAGAACCGCTTTCAGGCTTTCCTCCGAAAGGATCTGCAGAATATGCTTCAAATCCATCAAAACCTGTCATGTAGTAGCGGCCATTCATGTTTCTGGAAACAAGGCCAAATGAGAAGCCAAGTGGCATATTCACATTAAGACCTACATCGATAGGTACGGAGAATCCTGCCATGATTGGCACCTGGTTTATATCGAAGCTGGATGAATCCGCAAGCACATCAGCATTGAATGTATCGGTATATGCAAGATAGCTGAAACGAATCATCGCACCAACATCGATGGAGAAATCCATCGGAAGCTCGAAGCGATATCCATAGCCAAGGGAAATTGCAGCTCTTATCTCTCCGAAGAGATCTGACTGGAGACCGTATCTTCCATTATCTGCAAATGTATTTATACCAAGCGTTGCATTGATTCCAAGTCCGAATCCACCGACAGTGAATGACATTGCGGCATCTACATCCATCAGGCGGCCATAACCTTCCTGGATACCGTTTGCCATATTCAGCAGCGAGCCCATGCTGAAAAGATCTCCACCGCCTTTTACTGCATCATAGAGGTGATATGCTGTCACCTGCAGCGATGGAACAGAAAGCTGGAAGCGCTTTGATGCAAGGGCTGCAGGGTTGACGTAGAATGTATCACTCCTGCCAGTCACAGCAACACCAGTTGTTCCCATACCGCGAACCCTTGCCGTCAGCGGCTGATAAGGCGTCAGGAGGGACTGGAACGCATTGCCTGTTGAAGGTGTATCTGTATTGATATCGAAACCACCGGTCTGAGGTGGCATATCAGGGCTTACATCCGACTCTGCCGCTGGAAGAACGGAAAGAACAATGAAAAACGCGAGAAGTACACCAATTATCCTCTTCATACTTCAGCCCCCTCTTCTGGTTCAGTTGTCTCGCCGCCAGCGCTTGCAACAAGCTCATCGATGACAGCATTGAGATCGATATCCTTGAAAGCTGTCGAAGGCTTAAGGGTATTGAACATCCTCAATGCTTCATTTGCTGTTCCGATAAGATCCTGAATCTCCTCATCCGATGGAGATGAACCATCAGCAATGCCTGATTTCTGGATCATATCGACAATGGACTTTGCTGCCTGGATGATAGCCACATCGCCTTTGGTGACTTCATATCCATCTTCTCCAGTAGCAATTTTATCAACGGCATCAATAGCTTTCTGAGCTTCTGCCTGGATTCCGGCGGGAAGACCCGATATATCAACATTACCGAGTTCGTTATTGATCTGGGTCACAACCGACTGGATGCTCTGAACCGAAGTCTCTGAAGCCTTCTGGGAAAGCGTATCTATAAGCTTCTTCTCCGTATCTGGATTCTTAGAAGCCTGCACAACGAGTTTTACAAGCTCATTGTAACTGTCTTCATCAGTAATACCCGACTCAACCATCTCGTTGATCTCGTTGACTGTCTTTTCGCTATCCAATCCGCCAAGAACGTTTGTGCCGAAACCCCTGAGGAAAGCTTCAGCATCGCATGACGGGACAAGGAGAAGTGCTGCCAAGATAAGTATTGCAGCTATAGAACGCTTGGCCATTGTTCCCTCCAAAACCGATAAGAGCTCGCGCATTGCATCTATAATTAAAACACAAGATGCATAAAAAGGTTACAGCAATAATTGCTCTTGAACAAGACTCGATATTATGCGATAGTCTTTCAGACTGCATACAAATGCAGAATTTCCGCCCGTATGGGTGAGATACAGAGCTGGAGACGCTAAGCGTCAAGCGTATGGAGGATTACTATGGCAGTAGTAACCATGAAAAGCCTGTTGGAAGCAGGCGTACATTTCGGACACCAGACAAAGAGGTGGAATCCGAAAATGGCTCGTTTCATCTTCACAGAGAGAAACGGAATTCACATCATCGACCTTCAGAAGACCTCAGCTTGCATTGTAGAGGCTTATGAAGCAGTAAGAACACAGGTAAAGAACGGCAAGCAGATTCTCTTCGTCGGTACAAAGAAGCAGGCACAGCAGGCTATCGAGACCGAAGCAAAGAGATGCGGTATGCCTTATGTATCAAACC
>CALXXO010000057.1 GCA_944392705.1 uncultured Spirochaetaceae bacterium | reverse complement strand
TCTTTGTCGAAAAACCCTGTGCATGAACATCCTCTGTTATCTCAGCCGTTTTCCAGTAAGGCTTGAGAAGTGTCTTTGCAAAACTGAAATCCTTCAGGTTCTCCGAGAATACCACAACTCCTCCATCAGAGAGAATCCTGCTGATAAGGAAAAGGTATTCAAGATAATCTTTCTGCACATCGAAATCATCGGCTTTATGCGAATTCGAGAATGCAGGAGGATCGAATATGACTATATCATAACGCTCACCATTCTTATAAGCCTCCAGGAGGAAGCTTTTCGCATCTGCCGAGATTGTTCTGTATTTCCCCTTGTCAATAAAACCATTTTTCTCCAGATTCCTTCCGGCCCATGCTGTATATACATTGGAAAGATCGACGGAGACTACACTCTCCGCTCCACCCGCAGCTGCATAGACAGAAAAAGATCCGGTATATGAAAAGAGATTCAGGACACGCGCTGAACGTGCTATAGCCATGACCTCTGCCCTGGTGACAGCCTGATCAAGAAAAAGACCTGTATCTGCATAGCTCAGAAGCTCCGTTTCGAACACAAGCCCATTTTCCCTGACTTCCACGCGAAGCGAATCATCTTCCTTCTCATGCTGCTCGCGGCCTTCTCTTTTCTTTCTTTCCCTCCAGATTATCCTGGAATGCTCCACATACATGAAGCGGGAAATAAGGTCTATAGCTACGGTTTTATCATCCTCGCTCATTCCCCCATCGGCATAATCAACGACCAGAGCGTACGGACCATAGAAATCAATCGTCAGCGGGAATGCCTGAAGATTTCTATCATATACCCTGACTGCTGTGGAATCTGTATTCTTCATCCATCTGTGCCCTTCGAGGGCACCATGCTTGATGAGCTTGGAGAAATCCTTCTTTTCGAACTCTTGCATAGTTACGCTATCTTATTACAAGCGAATGAAAATGAAAAGAAGAAGCCCTGGCAACTGCCAGAGCTTCATATAATCAGAAACGGAGCTGTGATTCCGAGAAGATTATCTCCTCACCATCCACAACAAGCTTTATATCCTCGTCGGAAAGGCCGCTTCCAGCTTCGACAGATGAAAGATCATCGCCAAATGAGATAGCAGTAACGATACGGCAGGCTTTTCCATTAACCCTGTATTCCAGCCTGTCAACAGCTTTATACATACCCATCTCTTTTCCAGTAGCTATATAGCCACCGACCGGGAACATCCTTCCATTTGTGACAGACAACGCACCCTGAGCTGAGAATGCTATGGCCACATCGTCGTAGAGAGCGAAGTGACTGGAAAGGGAAAGACGATCGGAATCAACGTGCCACAAGAGACAGTATTCGTGATCTTCAGCTCCCTCTACCCTGTCAACGACTATCAATACAGCAGATTTGAGATTCGGATGCTTTTTAACGAAATAGACTCTTCTATTCCATGTTGCAGGGTGCTCTTCATTATCTCCATATGGCCCAGAATAACTGCCTTCTGCCCAGTCTGAATCACTACCGGTACCACTTGAAAGATCAGAAAGCTTCTCGATCTCATCGTCTTCCCACTTATAGCTCTTTCGCCTGTTCTGTCCCATACCATCAATAAGAAGGACATTATGAGCCATGGACGAAATGGTATGCAGTCTCATAGGAGAATCATCATAAGCATAGCATCCACCCTCGGTAATGACTCTTCTAGCTCCTTTTGAAGCAATGAGCGAAAGCTTATCCTCGTGCTGGTGCCCCCTACCAAACGGGGCGGAGTCCAGGAGTGCATAGATATCATCCTCCCCCCAGCCGGTGCGGAATACGAAAAAGCCGGAATACGGAAGAGCGATGGATGTGAAATCAGGAGGATTTGCTTCCTTTCCCTCGGATGCAGCCCATTTAATCAATGGACTATCGAAAAGTCGCTCCTTTGGCTGAAGCAGTGTACTGACTTTCGAAGGTGTTCCATCGTTGATATCAGGAAGACAACCATCGCCCTCCATAAGGAGAACATCAACCTCTGAAGCTTTCCTCATGACACTTACAAGCGCTTCAGGGCTTTCTAGCCCAAAGGCTTTTAGGAGCTCGAACATCCTCTGATAGTTGTTTATGGCAACCTCATGGTAACAAGTCGTAAGCTCATACTGGAAACCATCGGGATAGAACTGTCTCTTTGCTTCCGCTGTCATCGCATCAAGAGCGAACTTATTCCACTCTGCAGCTTTTTTCAGGAAAGGGAACAGCACTGAAATATGCAGAAGCCCATTCATCTCCATCAGCAACCAGTTGCCATGCATATGGTTGTGCTGCAGTCTCTCTCCATGCTGTGACAGAGAGATTGCGATATCGCACATAAGAGTGTCAGGGAATTCATTGCGGAAAACGTAGATGATATAAGGCCAGTTTGCCCCCATCCTTATTCCGCATTCGATTGTTCTCCAGCAATCTGTAGCAGATCCCACAACATCCTTTCCAGGAACAGGACAGGTATCAATCCACGAAGAAAGAAGCGCAGCTGCCGCTGTAGCGTATTTCTTATTGCCTGTAAGCAGGTACTCATGGGCAAGGAGCTTTATATCATTATGGCGTGAAAGCTGCCATGTCCATTCCTTATACCCGTTCTCAGTCGGATTAGAATGCCAGTCGACATTGCTTACAGAACCAAAAGCGGAAGGAACTCCTACAGAGACCAAGGTTCCGGATGCAATCCTGTCGCAAGCTGCTTCATCGCTCTCACCTGGGAGCTTATAGACATTCTCAGGCACCTCATATGGAATCGAGAAGAATTTATCTGCTGAACTATCGAGCCAGGATCGGAAAAAAGATGCGAAGACTGCTCCTGCGTTATCCTCATCTGCTTTTTCGATTTCCGAAACAACAGGACATGAAGGATCGAGTATATCAATCAAAGAGTGTTTTAGAGACATTTGCCCTCCTGTGAAGAAGACTAGCACAATTAATGGAAAACAGCATCTCCATAATGCTTTGATGCAACCCACGGTGTAAGCTACAATGGGAACATGGACACTGCTGATACAGTTGCTTTCCTGAAGGAAAGAGAGGAAAAACTCGGTTCTCCGATTGTCTATAAGACATACACACCATGGTTTGCACGGCTTGGGGGAGAAAGAAGGGACTGGGGTGTTTTCCTGTATACAGATGGAAAGACGATTATATACGAGGATTTTGAAAGGGAACCGATGATACTCGGGATCCCTATTCCCGGGAAGAAGAAGGAGAAATACACGAAACTCGAGTGCTCCTTCCCTGTTTCGTCTGTAGTATCAATAGACTGCGTAACGAGAACATCTGCAGAGGATTCCCTATCGAGGGGCCACGATGTATCCAAAGCCGCAACTGTTTTCGGCAAAGCATTCAGGAAGCTTGTCACAAAAGTAACGCTTTCCGATGGACGCATTCTTTTTTTTGAAACAATGAATCACAAGGAATTCTCCGCAATGATGGAGAAATTCCAGAAGGAGGGAAAATGAGCGCATTCAAGGCATATGACATCAGAGGAATATATGGCAAGGACATAACCGAGGAGCTTGCATACAGAATCGGATACTTTCTTCCGTCTCTGCTGAAGACAGACCATGTCGTTGTCGGAAGGGATATAAGGCTATCATCAGAGTCGCTTCACGATTCACTGGTAAAGGGAATAACAGACAGCGGCACAGATGTATGGGACCTCGGACTCAGCACAACGCCGATGGTATACTTTGCAACAGTCCATCTTTCTGCAGATGCTTCCGTGCAGATCACAGCTTCGCACAACCCCAAGGAATACAACGGATTTAAAATCAGCCGCAAAGGGGCACTCCCAGTAGGAGGAGAATCTGGGCTCAAGGACCTGGAGAAGATGGTCGAGGAAGGAACAATCTCCCCTAAAGAAAACAAAGGAACTGTCAAAGATTATTCATATGTCAAAGATGAATATGTCAATTTCCTTAAGCCATATGCAGAAGGACTTGATTCCCTTGATATCTCGATAGACTGCTCCTCTGGAATGTCCTCGCTGATTATCAAGGATCTTCTCGGAACGAAGCCGCATTATATCAATGATACTTTCGATGGCAACTTCCCCGCTCACGAGCCAAACCCTCTCGAGGAGAAGAACTGCAAGCAGATAGAGGAAGAGACAAGAAAGAACCACTCCGATTGCGGCGTAATCTACGACGGCGATGCAGACAGAGTCATGTTCATTGATGAAACTGGTGCATTCATCCAGCCTGATTACATTACAGCAGTAATAGGCCACTACTATGCAGGAAAAGGCATTACCGGCAATGCACTCCAGGATATAAGAACATCGAGATCTACTACAGAGGAACTCGAGAGAATCGGTTTCAACGTCACTACCTGGAAAGTCGGTCATGCATTCGCAAAACTCAAGATAAGGGAAATAGAAGGTGTCTTCGGCGGAGAGCTCGCAGGACATTACTACTTCAGGGATTTCTTCTGCTGCGACAGCGGAATATTCGCTTCCCTGCTTGTTCTCTCCGTTGTAAAGCAGCTCAAGGAGAAGGGAAAGACTCTCTCCTCTCTTATCAAGAGCATCGTAAGGTACTCGAATTCGGGAGAGATAAACTTCCGTCTCGAGAATAAAGATGATGCGATAAAAGCGCTCTATGAGAGATTTGTGGAGAACGACAAGCCAGTAAAGGTCATGGATTTCGATGGATACAGGATAGAGTTCCCTGACTGGTGGTTCAATGTCCGAAAGTCAAATACAGAACCATATCTCAGAATAGTGGCTGAAGCTTCTTGCGACGAAATGCTTGAGGAAAAACTCGGCATAATCCGTGAGATCATTGGAAGATTCAACTGATACAAAGTGGTAATATGAGAATTGGAGGAAAAATATGAGAGTTCTTCTTTTTGGTGGTGCCGGATACATAGGCACCCATGTAGCAATGGCTTTTCTCGATCGTGGTGATACTGTCGGTATCTATGACAATCTCTCAACAGGACTGAGAAGCAATGTCTCTGACAAAGCAGAGTTCTATGAAGGCGATATCCTCGACAGGGAGCACGTGGCAGAAGTCCTGTCAAAGGGATGGGATGCGGCTGTACACCTTGCAGCATTCAAGGCAGCTGGAGAATCGATGGTAAAGCCAGAGAAATACAGCGAGAACAACATTACAGGATCTCTGATAATAATGACGGAGTGCGAGAAGCATGGCTGCATGAACTTCATACTCTCCTCCTCTGCTGCAACATATGGCGAACCACAGTATCTTCCAATTGATGAGAAACATCCAAACAGACCAGAGAATTACTACGGCTATACAAAATACTGCATCGAAGAGAATCTGAAGTGGTATTCGAAGCTAAAGGGAATGAGATTCGCAGCTCTTAGATACTTCAATGCCGCCGGTTACGATACAGAAGGCCGTATGCTGGGACTGGAAAGAAACCCTGCAAACCTCATCCCTGTCATCATGGAATGCGCTGCAGGAATCAGGAAGGATGTTCATATCTTCGGTACCGATTACGATACTCCGGACGGAACCTGTATCCGCGACTATGTCCATGTCTCGGACCTCGCAGATGCTCATGTTGCGGCCGCTGATTACCTTATCAAGAACAACGAGGATCTGATTGTGAACCTTGGTTCAGAACAGGGCCTTTCCGTAAGGGAAATCGTAGAGACGGCAAGACGTGTCACCGGCAAGCCGATTCCATCAATCGATAGCCCAAGGCGCCCGGGAGACCCTGCAAAGCTCGTTGCTTCCTCAGCTCTTGCTCACGAGAAGCTTGGATGGAGTGCAAAGCGCTCAGATGCGGAGACTCTCATAGCTTCCACCTGGAGAGTCTATCAGGCAAATTTTGAGAAATAAGACATGAGGGAGGGCAACCTCCCTCATCCTTTTCCTTAGTTTTCCATAAATTTGAACAGCCTAAATTGAGCAATACATCAATATACAAAACAATTCATTACAAGATATTGAAATATATCATATAAGCCTATATATTCTCTGCGGAGAGAATATTATGGATAATCTCGATTTTGATTACATCGTATACGATTACGGAAAAAAAGATTCCTCAAAAGCAAAGGAACTTTTCTCTATCGATAACGTCAGAAAGGCCAGGAAATTCCACAGGGAAATCCCGGGCTATAAGATGACGCCTTTAAGAGCACTGCCAAATCTTGCCCAGATGCTTGGACTTGGCGGCATATTCATCAAAGACGAAGCTCAGCGTCTGACCCTCAACTCATTCAAGGTCCTTGGCGGTTCATATGCAGTCTCCAGGTACATACAGAAGATGCTCGGCTTGAGCGATGAAGAGACGACATATGAATACCTCACATCCGAAGAATGCCATAAGAAGCTTGGCAATCTGACATTTGCAGCCGCAACCGACGGAAACCACGGAAGAGGTATTGCATGGGCATCGATGAAGCTTGGACTGCCTTGCGTTATTTACGTTCATAAAGAAACCTCCCAGGCAAGAATCGATGCCATCCGCGGCTATGGTGCCAGGGTTGAGGTAATAGATGGAAACTATGATGATGCAGTAAGGCAGATGGCGACTGATGCAGCTGCAAATAACTGGACGGTAATAAGCGACACATCCTGGCCAGGGTATACGGAAATCCCGACGTGGATTATGCAGGGCTATACCACGCTGATGCTTGAATCACAGGAACAGCTTCTGGGTGTCGGCATCTCAAAGCCAACCCATGTCATAGTACAGGCAGGTGTTGGTGCTATGGCGGCATCGGTAATAGGATTCTATACAGCTCTCTTCCCAGAAGATCCTCCTATCTTCATAGTTGTCGAACCAAATAAAGCAGCTTGTGTGTTTGAATCGATAAAAGCAAATGATGGCAAATGTCATAGCGTAAAAGGAAGTCTTGATACTATCATGGCAGGACTTGCCTGCGGAGACCCCTCTCCGATTGCATTCGAGGTTCTGGAGCATACAGCAGACTTCTTCCTTTCAATCCCTGACTATATCGCAGCACGCGGTATGAGAATTCTCTCCTGCCCTCTTCATGGAGATCCGTTCGTAATCTCTGGAGAATCCGGAGCCGCACCGCTAGGAGCTCTGTATTCGATAATGACAGACAAGGGAGCAAAAGAGCTCAGAGAAAAGATGAAGCTCAATGAATATTCCCTCGTCTTCATGGTTAATACAGAAGGAAACACAGATCCAAAGCATTTCAGGCAGATAATCTGGGATGGCCTTGATCCAGTTCCCCGCGAATTCAGAACAAGAAAGTAAATTAACTTAGAGGGGTTGCAGATGATTTTGCAACCCTTTCTAAATCAGTGGCAATAGCAACGTAAAAAGTCTTTAGGAACCATCCACTTTCAGGGCCATCACCAGCATAAAATCATATAGGTGATTATCTCAGTCTATTATTATCCCACCACCTGCGAACAATGCCAGTCTATAGCCAGCATCCCTGTGCTTTAGATCATAGAATCCGTTGAAACCAAGGCGGAAGTACATATCATCAGAGCGCGTCATTATCCCGATTTCTCCGAGTATTCCATACTCCTCTGCCCTGACATATTCCATCGGCCTGGAATCATTAGGAATATGCTCCGTCGCTGTTCTATACCATGAGTACTCAAAGCTGCAGGTGAGAAAGGCTCCTATCTTATCCGTAAAGAACTGATAATAAGCAAGACCTATAGATGCATCCTGCCTGTAATCGAGATCATATGTGATATACCCTTCATTGCTTCCTCCTCTTTCAGTGACACCTATTGGAAGGAGGAAATTATATCCACCTATCAATCCAATGCGTACTACGTCGGATGGGAAGAAAACTACATCAAGGTCAAGACCAAGGGATTTTATCTGAGTGATATCACCGCCCATAGCAGGGAACGAAGAGGAAAGTTCCGAAGAGACTGCATTCCTGTCTGCTATGAAAGCACCTCCAAGCCATAGTTCAGGAGAAGCAGATAGCGATGATACCAGGACAAGCAAAAGAAGCAGAAGCAGTATCTTACGCATCATCACCTCCGAACCTGAACCCTGCGCCCAATGATACACCGGCTGTAAGCATGATGTATCCCGGATCGTAAATCCTGTCCAGCGAGAAGAAGAACTTCATAAGGTGGGCATCGTACACAAGAGAGAATGAAAGGAAGATATCATCGCCTAAAAATACATTCACTCCGGGCTCAATCGACACACCGGCAATGAAGCCAGACGAGAAGAAATCATAGCTCCCAAGGCTGAGTCTTATCGGGAGAGAGAGCTCAACCGAACCAAAGCTGTATCTGAATACAGGACCAATACCCGCAAACAGGCTACTGTGCTGTCTGTCTGTACTATCCTCTTCCCTGTAAATCCAGTCGTATCCAGAACCTTCGGGAATAATGGAAACAGAATGATAAGGCGCCCTGAATGCAAATGAAAGGGAAAGCCCCACCCTGCTCTCATCGACAAAGTAAGTATCGGAGCTTATTGAAAAACCAATATTCTGCCTTTTGAGGAATTCACCGCCATTGGGAAAATACGAATCCAGGGAAAAACCAGTTGGAAGCGGAGAGGAGAATGCATTTGTATCATATGACCACTCTGCAGCAAGACGCAGATATGATTCAACTCCCGAAAAGAGCGGAAGCGAAAGAAGGAACATCGATAATAACACCACCAGCTTTCTGATCATATACCTACCGAGAAACCGAAACTCTGTTCAACATACATATCCTCTGCAAATACTGTATCGTAAGAGCAGCCAATCTCATAGAAGAATTCGGCAATTCCAACTATCGCGAATTCTGCCCTGATTCCATAACTGCCAACACTCTCGGCTATCTTTCTCTCCGTTGATGTGTTTAGCACTTTTCCGAATCCCCAGCCAAGGTCCCAGAAAATCGTGAGAGAAGGATATGTATCACGGCTGTTTATCTGCGGGCCATAGAATGTCAGGGCAAGACGGTTTGTAATTACAGAGCTTGCGTTCGGAACATCCGGTCCCCATATATCCCCGCCCTGGATATAAGCAGGGACTTTATCGCCATTGATCCAGCGGTAGGTGATGTAATCATCGAGGACTATGCTGAACCATGTAAGCTCATTTCCGTTCGGGATTGCGTACAATGTCTTAGAAAGCTGCAATTCATTCCAAGAAAGAACAAAAGAGGCAGAGCCATCTGTCAGCAGCATCCATTCCGGAGCGAACCTCCAGTATGTACCGCCTTTTATACCATCACGGACAGTAGTCAGATCCCTCATGTAATCGAACATGAGACCAAGGGTTATCGTTGTCTGGAAGACAGACCTGTCATCAGCAAGCTCCGGCGCCCCAACCCAGGTGCAATCCTCCGGGAAGCGATAGCTACCATCATCTTCCCAGAATACCCCTTCTCTTTCGCCAGGCCCCGTCATCCATGAAAGACGCTCGAACGCCATTTCAAAGCGCCCATCGATTGATACGAAAGCTGTCAGGAAATCATTTTCGGAGAACGAAGTCTCGACAAAGCCTTGGCTGAATAGAAGATTGAACTCATCGAAATGGACTGTGTATTCCTTTGGAAAATCATAGAGGGATGGCTCTTCCGCCATGATTGCCCCTGTTTCAGGATCCTGCCGGAGTGTTCTGTAGGCAAGACCATTGTCGAGACGGAAAGCAAGTTCGGTCTTCGACCCGACAATCAGGTCTGGAACAGGGAAATTGAACTGATACTTAACAGAAGAAGGGAATACACCTTTTCCGAATTCAGGCTCGGTTCTTATCTCGAACACATGGTAGCCGAAACCAATGGAGAAGAGAGGAACGGCAAAAAGCAATAGAAGCAATATAAAAGCTGTTCTTTTCATCACCCCTCCTAAAGCGACACATAGAACTGGAGAGCAGAATTCTGCCACCAGCTTGGCTCGGATGGCCAGATTCCCCTGATGAAATCATACCCCACCTGATACTCAAACCTTATGAACCCGAAAAGCCTTAACTGAAGCCGCGCCGAGAAACTCGACTGAAGCTCGACAGCTCTTGTCCTCCTGTCAATTTCATTCGCGACAGATCCGAATGCAAGCGTATTGTAAAGATTGAATTCTATATTCGTATAGCAGTCCCCTGCCATGAACTGCGGGCCAGTGAAATGAATCCATATCCTGTCCTGAAGTGTCCCCCGGAGCCTGTCCAGAGGAAGCTTGTTCTCAGGGACTACCGGGCCGAATACATACTGAAGCGTATTAGAATGCCCTATATACAGATTCATCCAGGTCCATCCGTTTTCCTGCTCTATTGAGAAAATCTCCATCTTCTGCTCTGCATATAGCCTGGCAAGGAAATAATCGCTCTCCACGCCATTTTCAGAAATATTATTGAAGAGCCATTTAGGACCAGCTTCAAGAAGCAGATCCACGCCAAGGCCTTCTTCCGCTTCGGCATCTGTAGGAGTATCTCTGTCCATATTCAACGCTATGACCATATAAAGGTAGTCGGTGAAGGTGTTTCTGGATCCATTGAGCCATGGGTATGCAGGAAGTGATTCATCGAATGGTTCCCTGATAGTTCCGTCGCTATGCACGAAAATCGGGGATGTCAGACCGCCATGATCCGGCAATGAGAATGTCACTTCCTCCAGGGCCATCGCGAAGCGTGCATTATACCCTACCTTCACATTCAGAAGCGATCCATATGGGTTGAGAGGATTATCCCAGAACCCCTGATCGAGGTAGATATCTATCTCAGAGCGCGGATTGAAGTAAGAGAGAGAACGCTCCCCTCCTTCATTCCAGCCCTCGTCACCGAAGAAATGATAATCCTTCAGCTCATCATGGCTGAGCACCCATCTAGGTCTTCCTGTAAGATAGTCGTAATCATCGGAGAGTGTTCTGTTATTGAATGCGAAATTAAGCTCTATCTGGAACTCCGCCTTGTTCTCACCAGGAACAAGATCGATATACCGTTCAAAGCCAAAGGTCGTTCCCAGAGGGAAAAGCCCTAGCCCAAAACCTTTAACACCGCCTGAAACCGACTCTATGTACGCATCGAGCGAAGAGGACTCCGCAAAAATGCATAGCGGTAAAAACAGAAGAGTCAGAATCAGTCCAAGAGCTTTTTTCATAGCCTATTTCAGAAAACCCCATCTCCTGTCGAGCCATCCGAAGAGCAGATCCATCCAGCTCTGTACAGCTTTGACCTCTTCTCCAGTCTCCCTGTATCCAAGCGACGCTCCATGCGGGCCTTCAGAGTAGATATGAAGTTCCGTCTCGACCCCGCTCCGATGCAGCGCAGATGCAAACGAGAGGGAATTCCATACATCAACAGCTTGGTCCGGGAAAGTATGCCATATGAAACAAGGAGCAGTATCCTCATCCGTCTGTGTCTCAAGAGAATAATAGCTCTTAAGACGCTCATCACCATGAGTAAGGGTATCCGTGCTGCCCTGATGCCCATGTTCACCCATTGTTATGACAGGATAGCAGAGCACAGCCGCATCCGGACGTGCTTCTTCTCCGTACTTCTTCCAATGACAGGCAACCGAAGCTGCAACGTGCCCACCTGCGGAGAAGCCTAGTATCGCTATATGATTAGCTTCTATATCGAGCTTCTCTGCATCCCGCTTCAGCGTCGATATCGCCAGAGCAGCTTCCTCTTCAGGGAAAGAATGGAGAATTTCA
>CALXXO010000056.1 GCA_944392705.1 uncultured Spirochaetaceae bacterium | reverse complement strand
CATAATGGTAGTTTCACAACGCATAAGTGAAAGCGACAGGATCATGAGCTTTGAGCTTGGATGCGATGATTTTGTCGCTAAGCCATATTCAATGAAGGAAATAACACTTCGTGTCATTGCCATTCTAAGGCGGAGGAAGCGGAAGATAGCACCAGAATCGATATGGTATCTGCGCTCATCTGCTTTATCCATAAACAGGGATGCTCATATAGCATCGATTGATGGACGCGGGGTGAGGTTCACAGCATCGGAATGGAAGATTCTCTCCTTCCTTGTGAGCAATGCTGGAAGCCTGGTGTCAAGGCTTTCTCTTTTGCAATCCTGTTTTCCAGAAAGCCTGGAAAGCTATGATAGGATCATCGATACTCATATAAAGAACATCAGGGCAAAGCTCGGCCTGGAGGGACTGAATGGATAGAGACGGTACGGGGTTATGGATACCGTTTCAGAGGGGCCTCGATAAAGACGTGAATGATGTATCGAAATTCTGTTTTTCGTGTGTAGTTTACCGTTTATTTATTGCCAACACCATTGCATTACGAGAAACTCAGAAGCATGAAGCTGGTATATATCGTAGAAGATCATGATGTAATCAGAAATGGTGTTGTCCAGTATCTTTCGATTTCAGGATACGAGGCAGTTGGTCAGAAGAATATAGAGGAAGCGAGGAAGGCTTTCGAGGAGAGGGTTCCAGACCTCCTCATACAGGATGTAATGCTTCCGGATGGAGATGGTTTTTCCTTCGTAAAGGAAATCAAGCAGCGCTATCCTCGGATTCCAGTCATATTCCTCACTGCACGTACTGAAGAATCTGACCGCATACTTGGGTTCGAACTGGGCGCCGATGATTATATTTCAAAGCCGTTCAGCCCGAAGGAACTTGTTCTGCGTATACAGGCTCTTTTCAGAAGAATTGACGAGTCCGACAGCAATAATGAGAATGTCTTCACATATAAGGACAATGACAACATCCTTGTAATCGATGATAACGAGCATATCATCTCAATCAATGGCACCCCTATATCGCTGACTGCGGCTGAGTGGAGGATTGTCTTCTATCTGGCTTCAAACGCTCCGAATCTCATCACGCGTTCGCAGATTCTCGAGGAATGCTTCGATTACAGCTTTGAGAGCTATGAGCGTGTTGTCGATACCCATATAAAGAATATAAGGGCAAAACTGAAGCCAGGGGCATGGATTGATACCGTAAGAGGATACGGTTATAGATTCTCTGGAAAGAAGGTCTGATTTATGCGCCATCAGTTCTTCCGGTTGTTTCTGTCGATTATACTCATCGCATTTGCCATTATCTTTGTGCAGTGCATTGTCATATTTGCAGGTAACTGGCATCTCGCGAACAGCTGGAAGGATCTTGTCTTCGAGGAATTCATCTCGTCACTGAAAACTGTGATAGGGAACATAAGCGATGCCGACAGTGTTATGAATGTCATGGTGTCGAGGACAACAGAAAGAATCAGTGGGCTTCTGATAAGGGATAAGGATGGTCAGTTCGTCCTCTCCCTGGGAGCATCCCCAGCTGGTGTCCAGATGCCATCCCCCGAAAGGCTTGATGATTTTGCTGTAGCTATTCCGCAGGGTAGGCTAAAGCTTTCATATCAGGATTCGATAACCTACGATGAGAGGGAGATTCCAGCTGCAAAGTATGCGCTCTCTATTACCACATATCCTGATTTGTTTACCTCATCTTCTGTTGCTCTTTCCGAAACCGATGAAAAAGATGACATGGTTGTATCTTTGCCATCAATCGTTGCCGATCAGGATATTGCAGGGACTATCAGGATAGAGCTCAATGGAGAGACTCTGGGATACCTCGATGTACTTGTTTACAGGATGAACTACTATGCCCCGACTCTCTTCGCGACAAAGGAGCTGCTGCTTGCGTTTGCTCTCTCTATTCCTTTCGCCATCATCGTTTCAATGATCCTTGCTGCTATTGTCTCAAAGAGCAATGCAAGGAGCGTTAAGGAAATCCAGAATGGGCTGGAAAGCCTTTCCCGGGGATACTACTCTGTTGATATCCCTAAGCAGAAAACCGATGAGATGGCCCAGATTGCTTCCTCCATAAAGGCCTTGGGCGTGGATCTTTCCAGGCACCAGAGATCGAGGAAGGAGTGGATAAGGAATATCTCCCACGATCTCAATACGCCTGTTACAAGTCTTAATATCCTGATTAACGGAGCAATTGACGGCGTTTTCCCTCTGGACATGACTCTGATTGAGAGTATGCAGAAGGAAAATGATACCCTGATGCAGAGAATCCAGTCCGTAGCGTATTACTCCTACCTCCTTTCTCCGGATGTGAAAGTCGAAGATGAAGAGATATCCCTGAGAAGTCTGCTCTCCGATGTTTCAAATGAATGTAAGGTTATTTGCGAGCTTCCTCAGGAAGATCTTATAGTCCATGCAGATCCTGCACTTCTCTCCAGGGCATTCAAGGAAGTGATAAAAAATGCGGATACCTATAAGAAAGAGGGCAGTACTGTCAGGGCAATGATTGAGAAACGTGGAGGAAAGGCAGTTGTTTCAATCCTCAACGATGGGCACCTTCCTAATCCTTTGCCGCAGTTCTTCGAACCGTGGGCGAGGGGGGATTCGTCCAGAACCGAAGGTGGCTCCGGTCTCGGGCTTCCTATCGTTGCCCAGATTATGGAACTCGAATCGGGAAATGTCGTTATTTTCGAGAATGACGGAGTTGTATCCGTCGCTCTCACCCTTCCAATGACAGCCTGAAAATAGTTTTCCCGTCGATTAGCGAGATAATTCTTGCTTCTGGATACTCCCATACTGCATAGCTTGGAGGAAAACCTCCCTTAGGGATGGATACAGAGCCGGGATTCAGGTAAATAATACCGTCTTTTCTTTCAAGAACTGGAATATGTGTGTGGCCAGAGAGAAATGCATCTATTCCTCCTGGATGCTTTTCCGGCGTGTGGATATGTCCATGGGTCATGAAAATCGCCTTCCCATCAGCAAAGACCATTGCGCTCTCCGAAAGGACAGGGAATGGAAGAACCATCTGATCCACTTCAGCTTCGCAGTTTCCCCTTACGGAAATAATCTCATCTTTCAGTTCTGAAAGGATCTTTATAACGGCTTTCGGGTTGTATGCTGCAGGAAGGTCATTCCTTGGACCATGGTAAAGAAGATCCCCTAGTAAAAGCAGCTTGTCATATCCTCCATTTTTATAGAGCGAGGAGATTCTCTCTGCGCTTTCTGCGTCACCGTGTATGTCTGATGCTATAAGAAATCTCATGGCGACAGCATAGCACAGAGATGAAAATGGATGAATATGACTCTTCCTTCATACTGTCATCACAATCAACACGATTCGCTTCTTATTATCCACATTCCCACCAGACCAGGGTCGTATAGGCTATAAGCTTGCCCGGGATAATTTGAATAACCTAACAAACAAGGGAGAAATAATGATGAAAAAGCTAATTGTGTCGCTGCTTGTTCTCGCTTTGGCGCTTTCTGCAGTTTCAGCAGCAGTAGACTTTTCTGGTTCGCTTACAGCAGGTTATGCATTCCAGTACAATAACCGTGAAGATTCCGGTGTGAAGGGCTAGAGGAATCATATCATGGGAGATGATGGTGAGGATACAAATACAACATCCCTCAACCTCGGATTCTCCGATGACAATGGAATCTGGAACGTTACCCTCGAAGGTGCAATGGTGACAGATGAATCTGGTGAGGTCAAAGGTGATATCACAGTGGATCTTGCCAAGTCATTCGCAGCGATATTCGGAACAACAACCGACTGGTCAGTTGATCTCTCACTCCTTGCAAATGATCGTCTCATAGGTCTCAGGGCATATAGTATGTAGAAGGACCTCGACAGAATCAGGACAGCCGATGGCGGTCTTAAGGCTTCTCTTACAATCGGATATGCGGACCTCTTCGATATCATGATTGCTGGTTCTCCCGATACAGTCGATGACGTTGAGAATTCTGAAGGCTGGGGCAAGGTTGGCGCGACCGAAGGTGATTTAATGGTATCTGCTCTTGTAAAGCCGCTTGATGGCCTTGCTGTATCCGCAACATATGTGCTCAAGGGCGATGTAACGGATTCTGGCTTTGACACAAATGCTACAGGAGACTATGGCGACGGTATAATCGGTGCTTCTGCAGATATCGATGTAGGAACACTTGCCGGTCTTGATTTCAGCCTTGGCGTAGGTCTTTCCGAGAAGTATCAGTTCGAGAATGAGAACAATATCTTCGCAGCTGCTGTATACGGCGCATTCGATCCTATTGCATTCGAAGCACAGTATGGTCTCAAGACATATGGCAATGATAGAACCGAGCACTTCCTTTATGCCGGTGTCGATATAACAGCTGTTGAGAATATGCTTCTCGATGTCTACTTCGGTGCATATAACCTCTCTGAATTCTCCGATTCCTGGTTCATCGGCGGCGATGTAGGATACACGCTCTCCAACGTAACATACAAGCTTGGTATCGAGTATGGTGGTGGAACATCATATGCATATGATGACAACTACTATGCAACAAATAAGACTGCTGCAGGTCTCTGGATTGTTCCATCCATCTCTGTCGCATTCTGATAGCAATCATTCTGTATCAATCTGGGCCGTTCCTCCAGGGGCGGCTCATTCTAATTACATTGTTCTACACAGTTTCTTGACCCATCTTCACACAGTCTGTTGTTAGATTAAGAGTGGAGGGTAAAATGGAATTCAAGGATTTTGGCAATATCGGATACAGCGCAGAAGGTGTTTTGTTCTGGACTTCCGATGAGCGGGGAATCTGGGTGCTTCTTGCAAGGAGAAGAATGAACTCTCTCCTTGGTTCCTCATATCTTTTCACGATACCAACTGTGCAGGCAAAGGAAGGCGAGAGCCCGAAGGCTGCTGCAGCGAGGGCGGCACATGATGAGCTTGGACTTATGCCCGTCGTCTCTGATTTCAAAGAATTCTGGGAAGTCGAGGACAAAGGAGTTTCGATGCATCTCTATGCACAGCGCCTTTCATCGGCAAAGAAGCCTAAATGCAGAGGAAGCTATGCAGATGCCACATGGGTGCTTCTTTCTGATGACTGTGTTGTGGAGGATACGGACTCTCTTCTCTGTGATGAACTGAAGGCTTTTTCCTCGTTTGTCGTCAAAGGGGAGCGCAAGGTAGGATAACCTAGTTCCAGACTCCGTATATTCTTTCTCCACAGTATGGACAGGAACCATCCTCTATGGTCTCCCCTATGTGTTTTCTTAGCGTCTTTCCGCATCCGGGGCAGCGAGTCTCTGCTTTAAGAACGCTGTTTCCCGGATATATGTAAGGGATATTCGTTTCCTTTGCTATATCAATTATTTTTGCTAAATATAATTCCGAAGTAGGGCTTCTATCAATCATTTTATAGTGTGGATAGAATCTAGTCAGATGCCAGACCGATACTCCGGAATCTTCAAGCATTTTCCCGAGAGCGCGTATCATTTTCCCATCATGGATTCCTTCGATAACGAGAGTCGTTACTTCCAGGTGTTTCCCGCTTTCTGTGATTCTCTGAATTGTCCTTAGAACAGGCTGTAGTTCTCCATGACAGATGTTCCTGTAGAATCCTTCATCACCTTTCAAATCAATATTGAATGCATCTAGGAGGGGAAGAATCCTGTTCATAGCTTCCTCGCTTGCATCTCCATTTGAAACCATTATCGTCCGGATTCCCATTTCCTTTGCCTTTGCGGCAGTTTCCAGCATATAGTCCTGCCATACAAGTGGCTCGGAGTAGGTGAAGCTTATTGATGGAAAGCCGTTCTTGCCTGCAAATTCCACAACAGCTTCAGCAGCAATATATTCTCCTTTTTCATGGTTCTGGCTTAGCGTCCAATTCTGGCAGAAATCACAGGAGAGATTGCAGCCGGAAGCTCCCAGTGAAAGAGTCATTGTTCCTGGCAGGAAATGATAGAGAGGTTTCTTCTCTACCGGGTCGGAGGCAATTGCCGGTATATGGCCGAATCCCTCGCTCTCGATTCTTCCCTTTTCATTCTTTCTTACCCTGCACCAGCCATAGCCATTTTCGCTGATTTGGCATTTTCTGTAGCAGAAATCACAGAGCACTTTCACTGAATACCTCCGCCTGGAATGTCTTGAACGAAGCGCTTTTCCAGCCATTTCGATCAAGGCCTGCCTTTAATGAGAGCTCTTCCAGAAGCTCTGTCGTAGACCATCCTGTCTCGGTGGCAACCTGCGGAAGGAATACGGCTCTTCTTCCCTGGCCGGTCAGGATTATCCCATCGCGTCCCGGAATGAATTCGCTGAGTGAATCGATGGGAGCTGGCGGGGTCAGGATGGATATCTCTATTGTAATGAATTCAAGTTCATCCCTTCTCAGCGGTGGAAATCTGTAGTCGCTGAATGCAGCTTCTCTTGCGAGGTCCCATATCTGGGCATAAAGCGGCTCGATTCCTTCCAGATACCCTATGCAACCTCTCAGTCTTTCACCTTTTTGCAGTGTGACGAAGGCCCCTCTTCTGAGAGAGGTTTCAGGGATTGTGTATTCATCGCCTGTGAATGCGCATTCGATTGATTTCCGCGCAAGCTGCAAAAGCTTATCTTGTTCTTTCTTTTCCATCTTCCCTCCAGAATACAGTGTGGTAAGAGACGAAATCATCAGGTATTTCTCCCTCTCTCAAAGACGTGGAATATGGACCGGTGGTGCCTTCCATTTTCAGATCTTTTGCAAGCTCTGAGACGATTGCGGCAGGAGCTATGCCACATATAGTAGAGGATCTGAAAGCTCTATAAGCTTCCATTCCCTTTCCTGAGGCAAGAAGCTGTGCACACTTCCTGTCGTGTTCTTCCACCATTTCCTTCTGTCTTGTCCTGCATGGCGTATAACCGAATCTGGGGCCATAGTGAGTGAAGTCGGAAGACGCGATTATTGCTGTCTCTCCGTCAATGAGGGGTAGAAGCAATCTGCTTAAAGCTCCTGCATCCTCCGGCTTTTCCAATGCGCTTATGATTCCATAGGAAACAATGATATTCCCTTTCCTTCCGATGAATGGCAGGAACATCTCAACTCCATGTTCTGCTGCAATCACATTATTGTTGACTATGGTGTCCTCTGCATCGAGCTTCTCTGTTTTGACATTTCCATATGGTGTCTCCGACTCTGTGAATTCTGCTGTAATCAGAACTGAAGGTGGGAGATGAAAGTAATGAGAAGGGGAGAGTATAATGATTCTTTTCACATTAGTAGAAAGCTTGTCAAAGAAACTCTTTATAAGTGCCCCGCTGTAGAAGAGTCCTGCGTGGGGAAGTACACCGGCTTTCAGCTTCCCACTAATCTCCGGAGGGCTGGTTATTTTGTCACATTCTTCTATTTCTGCTGGATACCATGTACCCATGAATCTTGCTTTTCTCAGCATATCCATATGATAGCATCGTTTATGTCACTAACAAAGTATTATTCATTGGGATGAAAGAAATAATCTGAAAATGAAATTGGTCTTAAGATTACTTTGTAAGCGGTGATTCCAATTGAAATAGAGGAATCGTTTCTTCCTCGAGAATCTCCACTATTGACTGGAAATTACTGAAGGGATACGTTAAATCTTGATTCTTGTCTTTTTCGGAGGAAAATATGAAGAAGACTGTATTATGCATATCTGTGCTTCTGGCAGTGATTATGCTTATTCCTGCTTGCCGGAATACAGTATTTGTCCCATTCCCGATGCCTGATGGGGGGTATAAGTTCAACTGAAAGTAATCTCAATAATACTTTCGCCGCTGTCGATTGGAGTTCTGTAATCACAACAGGTTTACGCACGGCAGGGGAAGGTCTGAAGGATGGAATGGAGTCTTCGATACTCGGAAGCGACGCAGGAACAAGTAGCGTGAGGGCAGCTTCTACAATTCCAAATGCAGCAGGTCTTGCTGATATCCTTCTTAATATTGATTTCGATAGATTTACTGATACGGTATCTGGTGTATGCATTGAAGAGGGCTCCTTGATTTTTGAAATCAAGGCCGATTATGAGACGATAGAAGATTCACAGAAAACAATCTTTGAACTCAGTGGATACAGCATATCTTCTGTTGCGGATCTGAAAATGACTGCGTCTGGGTCGGATAATGCAATCACTATCAGCATAAATAATGTTGCAGGGGCTATTGAAGGTACCGTTAAGGCATCAGCTGATTCTTCCAGTGGTACGGTAGTAATTAAGGACATTGAAACGGTATCCAATATCTATATCGATTTAAACGATAGCACTGGTGGTACCGTTGTTACAGAATCCGGTGAGTACTAAATCGATGAGATTCTTGATCCTTCCAATACACCTGTACAGCCTGCGAGGGGAAGCAAGGAAAACCCTTATACAATCAGCGGAATAGAGGATGTCATTGCATTTCCCGATAAGCTCGAAGGTAAAACCGGCACTGTATATTTTGAACTAGTCAATGATATCGCTGTTCCGGTAGAAGGAAAGAATAGTGTATTCACAATCCCTGAAGGCGCTGATGTTTACTTCGACCTCGGTGGGCACGTCATTGCAAAGGATACAGTTGAGTATGACAATAGTGAACCTAAAACGGTTGGGGACAGGAGTTTCGGAGGTTACATTTTCAGTATATGGGGAAATCTCACTGTTGCTGATGGTCAGATTGGTGGCAGGTTATATGACAATCCAAACAACAGGCTTATGGAACTCTATACAGGAGCAAGTCTTTCCCTTGATTGGGTAAAAGCATATTGTCTTTCATCCTCTGGTGGTCCTGCAATATATGTCGATAAAGATACTACTGTGAATATTAACAACTCAACTCTGTATAGTTCGACTTATGTGGTGAACGCAGAAGCTGCTGAGGGAGCAAATGTTACAATTCGCAATTCGACAATAGCAAGCATAGCCAGCAACGCATTGTCAAATTATAAGTCGGAAGGGCAGTTGTCGGACGATGGTTCGGCATTTGCATATGCAATTAGTTCGAATTGCAATATCGATATAGATTCCACATCGGTTTATGGTATTCAGGGAGCTATTTCCTTGAATGGAGGAACTGCGTTACTAGGTAAAGATGTTTATGCTTATTCCGGTCCTGATGTTTTTGAGATAGATGATGTAATGCGCGAAGATTTCAAGGATTTCTATATGAACTGGCTCATTACTTCAAGAAGTGAGTTTGAAGTTCTGCCAGGGGAAATATATTGTGCTGTTTATGTTGCAGGCGAACGCTCAGAAGTAAACAAGGCCTTTATAAATGGGGGTGTTTACGTCTCAGATAGTCCCAAAGCAACTATTCGTGTTGGCAATAATGAGGATGGAGGGTTAGGTAAGGCTGCCTATTGTGTGATCAATGACGGAACTTTTGAATGCAAATCAGAAGAAGGCAAGGTTGCACTCTCAGAGAATCTCACCTAAGGATCGTATGGTTATGGTAAACTTCAGATTTGCGGAGGAAGATTCAAGGATCTTCAGGCTGATACAGAACAGGCTTTAGCAACATTTGTCGATCCTGAGAGTTATCAGATTACAGAAGAAGGTGGGTACTTTATAGTAGCTCCAATTGAGTAAGATCAGAAATCCAGGGGCTGTTGACGCAGTCCCTGGTGATGAATTGATTACTCGATTGCATATACAATTGATACTGTTGCTGATACAGATATGTCCGAGCTGTAGAAGGTTATCGGGGTGCTTTCTGCTGCAACATCGGCTGAAGCGAGCATCAGGTTTGCGGACCTGTAGAGAGGAGCCGAGTAGGATGAGTTATCGGATATAGACAGGACTTTTCCAACTTTTACTCCTGCGGCTTCTGCAAAATCTGAAGCTTTCCTGTAAGCATCCTGTACAGCTTTTATCCTGGCTTCGCTGTATCCATCGCTTTTATCCTCTTTGTCCAGTGAAACATCTGAAAGCGTTATTCCATCGAGTTCCATCAGTTCTGTATATACATCACCGATTGCATCCAGGTTCCTGAATTTTACATTCAGGCTCTGTGTTGCTCTTTGTCCCGTGAGTACTCTCTCGTCATCAATCCATGAGTATTCAGGGGAAGCTGAGATGTATGTAGTCTCAAGGTCATCTTCAGCGACTCCGAACTGTGATGTTAGTATGGAAACTGCGTTTCCAATCATCACGGCTGTCTTTTCCCTTGCTTCTTTCGTAGTCGCTTCTGTGAACGCTGCTGTAATTGTGAATGATGCTGTATCTGGTTCGAGATCGACTGTTGCGCTTCCTGTTACAGATATAGTTGCCACATCAGATGCTGCAACTGGCATTGCCATCAACATAGCTGCTGCTACAATCAAAAGGGCTTTTGCTTTCATTGTCTTTCTCCTTGTTAAGACTTTAACCTTATTCTTCGTTTCTGTGGCAAAGAAACGGTGGAGAGCATATGAAGATTGGGAATAGTGATGATAATGGACACTATTTCTATTGTTTGATGCTTATTGGCATGGTACGATATTGGCAATTGGAGGGGAGAGATGCCAGAAGAAACAGTTGCAGAGCGTCGGATTGCAGTAGCGCTTCTCGGTCTGCTAAACGTTAAGTCTTTTGATCGTATTTCGATTTCGGAAATTACAGATAAGGCTGGTGTTTCTAGGGTTTCTTATTATAGGCACTTTTCATCCAAGGAAGATATTCTCATTCGCCATTCTGAATATGTCCTCGATAGTGTCGTAGAGGACTTCAGGGCTGGCCGTATCAGCAATGGCTATGAATTCTGGCAGAAGCTTTTTTCCGAGCTCAGCGAGACCAATCTCGTCGTGAATATGCAGAAAGCTGGTTATGATGAAGCTTTCTTCCGCATATTCGAGAGCAGGATGGAGATTATCCTTACAGAGGTCATGGATCTGGATATGTCTTCGAAGCTGAATATAGTCTTCATGGAATTCTTTATTGGAGGACTTACTTCGCTTTTGAGAAAGCCAATGCTTTCCGACAGGAAGATATCAGCAGAGGATGTTGAGAGGTTCTTAAGTCTGTTGCAGGAACAGGCTGTTATTTTCTCCAGGAATACTGAAAAAAACGCAAAATAAATGTATAACGACCGGGAGAGGTTGTTATGCCTGGTATTGGTACAATCGTAGATGCGCTATTTATAATCATAGGAGCGTTCCTTGGTCTTCTTTTCGGTCGCAGGTTCTCTGGAAGATTCCAGGAGATAATGCTCACTGCCTGTGGCCTTTCAATACTTTTCATAGGAATCGGCGGTGTCATGTCCGGTATGCTTGTTCTTTCTGGATCATCTTTCTCCACATCTGGGACGGTGATGCTTGCTGCTTCTCTCACGATAGGGGCCATGATAGGGGAAGCTATAAATATAGAGAAGCATATGACTGATTTCGGGGAATGGCTCAAGAGGAAGACAGGAAGCCATGGTGATGAAGGTTTTGTCAGTGGTTTTGTAAATGCATCCCTTGTTGTATCGATAGGTGCCATGGCGGTTCTTGGACCGATTAACGAAGGTCTTTACGGCGATAGTTCTGTTTTGTATGCAAAATCGATACTGGATTTGATCCTGGTTCTTCTTATGACGCTTTCGCATGGAAAAGGCTGTATATTCTCTTTCATCCCAGTCTTGGTAATCCAGGGGCTCGTGACATTGCTCGCAGGAGTCATAAAACCATTTATGACAGCGGATGCGATAAATGCACTGACTCTCGTCGGTTCTGTGCTGATTGCTGCCCTTGGAATAAACATGGTATGGGACAAGCATATAAGGGTCTCAAATATGTTTCCGTCCGTAATAGTTGCTATTATCTGGGCCTTTGTTCAGTCGTGGATTTCATAAATGCAAAATTTTTCCTAAGGTACTTGACGTTAATGCCTGATTTGCTTTAATCTTCACGAGGTCGTAAGATTGCCGCCTTAGCTCAGCTGGCCAGAGCACGTGACTTGTAATCTCGGGG
>CALXXO010000055.1 GCA_944392705.1 uncultured Spirochaetaceae bacterium | reverse complement strand
CGATCTGACCTCAAAGACAGTCTTTCCTACTTTGCAATCGACATGAGGGAACTTCTCCTTGATTTCCCTTCCGACCATGTCGGAGATGATTCCATCCATCGTGTAATCGAAGAAATCACCTTTGCTGATGAACTTTCCGTCCCTCATAATAGTGACGGAGTCGACAATATGGCTCAGCTCCTCAAGGCGGTGGGAGATATAGACGATTCCACAGCCATTGGCTTTCAGGGAGCGGATGATATCAAAGAGATCGTCAATCTCCTTGCTTGAAAGAGCGCTTGTTGGCTCGTCCATGATCAGGACTTTCGCGTCCACGGAGAGCGCCTTTGCAATCTCAACCATCTGCTGCTTTGACACAGGAAGGCTTCCGACAAGGGTTTTCGGTGAAATATCAACATGAAGACGCTGGAGTATTTTCTCCGCTTCTGAATTCATGCTGGCTCTATCGAGAAGGATTCCCCGTCCTTTTTCCCTTCCGAGGAACATATTCTCAGCAACGGTCAGATGCTGGCACATATTCAGTTCCTGATGGATGATGGCTATACCGTTTTCCTTCGCTATCTTGGCATTGTAGTTCTCCATCTTCTTCCCGAAGAGATAGATATCGCCAGAATCCTTGGTATAGATTCCGCTGAGAATCTTCATCAGCGTAGACTTTCCAGCACCATTCTCTCCCAACAGCGCCATCACCGAGCCGGAACAAAGGCTGAAAGAAACATCATCCAGAGCCTTCACTCCGGGGAATGTCTTGTAGATATGTTCCATGCGAACGATGTTCTCTGCCACTCACCCCTCCTTTGCCATGCATTCATCCAGGCGTTCGATGCACTCAGCAAACGCACGGCCTGTATGATAGATTCCCTTCCATGGATTTCCCATCGCAGCAACAATAGGAGTACCATCTTCTGCTAAGAGCTGGCGGCTTTCCCCGACAGAGTGATTCATGAAATATCTGTTGTCGAAATCCCAGGTGCGGATAAAGGCATCGTAGTATTTCTCATCACCTGTCATTACATAGCCATTGAGGAAACCTGTCAGGGATTCAAAGTTCTGCCACCATTCCTTATCCTTCACCAGGGCATCCCCTGTACCTACACCATCGCGGAATACGCCGCCATGCTTCCAGTCATAGCCATGCTCAAGCGCATGGTCGAGGAGTTTTATAAGCAGTGCCTGATCACTGTCATTTCTTGTTCCAAGAACCTTCAAAGCCGCATCGGCGAGCCAGCTTAGCTCCACATTGTGTCCATAGCTTGTTGTATCGGTCGGAACATCAATCTTCTCATTGCTCTCCCTCTCCGCATTCCATGTACGTGGAATATTGATTGCCGGAATCTTGTTGAATTCCAGATCGAACTGATTGTAGCCATAGCCATACTCTGCATTGACCATGTGTCGGACAATCAGTTCATACACTTCCCAGAGCCTACGCCTGTGTATTTCCTTACCGGTTGCTTCTGCAAGGGTGGTGAAGGCTTCCAGAAGATGCATATGGATATCGAGGGATTTTCTGTCGCCACAGGCAGCTCCGGGAGAGGACAGAGTCCAGTCGCGCTCTACATTCTCGAAGTATCCACCGCGAAGTGTATCTGCACTGTATTTAATGAGATAATCAAAACCCTTCTCCGCATACTCCAGAGCTTCCTTATTTCCATATGTAAGATAGCACTGAGCAAGGGCATAGATAGCAAATCCTTCTCCATATGTGAGCTTTGAGTCATCATGGACCGAACCATCCCTATTAAGGAGCCAGTAATATCCACCGAACTCCTTATCCCAGAATTTGTCGACAAGGAACCTTACTCCATGTTCTGCCGCAGCCTTCATTCTGGGCTTATCATTCTCAGATGCGAATGGAAGCAGCCTGGAGAAGCCCCAGACCATTCTGGCCTGCGTAACGATGTTCTTTATACCGTTGCCATCAAAAACTCCATTCTCATCGAATGATGTGATGTATCCGCCATATTCTCTATCAATCGACCTGTCCAGCCAGAATGGTATTATCTCTTTCTGAAGCGTGTCATATAATTCCTGGCGGACCTTTGAAAAATCCATGATATCCTCCTTTTGAATCGGTTCAATCAATAATTTAAAAATTGTTGATTCAACTGATTAATTGACGATTCTTAAATATTTGAATCGGTTCAATTATTTTCAGAAACAACTTTACCCTTTCACTCCTTTGCAATCGAAGATTTCCTGTATTTGACAGAAACAGGAAGCTTTACAAGAGTTTTTTCAATCTCCCTACCTTCTATGAGATCGAAAAGCATTTCAACAGCCCTGGAGCACATCTCTGAAATTGGCTGAGCAACTGTGGTAAGAGGGGTCTCCTGTATCGATGATGTTGCGATATCATCATAGCCGGCAACAGATACATCCTCAGGTATCCTGATTCCTTTTGAATGCAGTCTGCTGATAACACCCATAGCCATAACATCGTTAATCGCCAAGATACCATCGGGCTTTATCTCATCATAAACCTTCTCAATAGCAGCATAGCCACCCTCGAAGCTCATGCCATCCGATATGATTACATGATCAGGGTTATACTCGACCCCTGAGTCCTCGAAAGCTTTCCTGAATCCTTCGATACGCTCCTTGAACGGGATAAGTGAAGGCTCTCCTGATATAAGGATTATGTTTTTCAAACCAGCTCCAATGAAGCTCTTCGTAAGCTCATACGCACCCGATGCCAGATCTGACATAACCGTCTGCATCGGAAGAGATGAATAATAGCTGGAAAGGAAAACAAGCGGGAAATTCATATTCAGGAGATTTCTTATATGGGACAAATCAGGAGAACTGTCCTCTGCGGGGATTATAATCAAACCATCAACTCCCCTATCAAGAAACTGGTCTACAAGCTTTGCTTCCTGTTTTGTACTGTCGTTTGTTATTCCGAACATCAGGCTGTTATTGCGCTTTTCTGCAGCAACCTGCAGAGCTTCTGCAATCTCTCCAAAGAATGAGTTTCTGAAACCAGGAGCAAGGAGCCCTATTGACCTGGATGAGGACAGGCTCAGCGACCTGGCATATGGATCTCGCCTGTATCCGAGCTTATTGACTATTTCCATGACATTCTTCTTTGTCTTTTCAGAGACTTTTGAAGATCCATTGAGTGTCATCGAGACAGTTCCCACGGAAACACCAGCAAGAGCAGCAACATCTTTGATTGTTATCTTTCCCATTGGTATCTCCTTTTGAACCGTTTCAATCGTAATTCTAAATCACCTTTTCAGGCTGTCAAGGAAAATAATGTGGAGATTTCAGGCATCGCAATGATACCAGAGCTCAGCTTTGCCGAACCTTGCCACATCCCCTTTCCTGAATCCTGATTCCTCATACATTCCTGTCATACTTCCATCGAGAAGTCCTCCTGTAAGCTGGAGGTAATCATGGATGATGGATTTATCAATCAAAGGGCCTCCATGCCCTATAGCCAGCACGTCAAAATCCTTTTCCCTACTCCAGAGCTTCTCCAGTGTTTTATGATACTTTTCTATAAGGCTTGGATTGTTGTCGGGAAGACGGGTCAGGATGATGCTGTTGTTGACTGTATCGCCGGAAAAGAGTATCCGTGTATTCCCATCGAGATAACAGACGCTTCCTTCAGAGTGTCCTGGGGTATGGATGCATTCAAGAGTTCTTCCACCAAGATTGATGACATCACCATCATCGACATTGATTGACTGGAAGTTGCAATCCGGGTTATCTGCAGGAATTGTCTTTTCCACTTCATCCATGATATCAGGGCATCTTGCAGGTCCTCTAGTTTCTATATATGTCCTTCTAAATGAATTACCACTGCCAAGACCAAAGACATTTGTCTCAAGAAGAGACCTGTCATCATCATTCATGTAAATCTGGCAATCCTTGAAGTGATATATCCCACCATCATGATCAGGATGAGCATGGGTCATCAGGACAATGAATGGTTTCTTTGTCACACTTTCGGCTACCACTCTGATATCCCCATAACCGCAACCGGTATCAATGATTGCACATTGCGCCTCCCCTTCGACAACAAAGGCGTTAACAAGCCCGAATTCACTGATCCACCATGTAGCTGGAGCAATTTCTTTTATATCCTGTCTAATCATCTTCCATCTCCGAGAAACTCTTATTCTTCGATTCTACCATCTTTAGCTCAAAGAAACAGGATTTTGGATAAGAAAAGCCCAGGATAAACACCTGGGCCAACTCAATTTAAGAGGAATAATCAATTACCCTGAGCGGTCTCCGCAACAGCATCTGCAAACGAAATTTCTGTACCTTCGAATGTGATTGTTCCTTTAGATGTATCAGGATTAATCCAAGGGCTCCCCATTTCTAGGTTGATTGATCCAGTAGTTCCGCCATCTCCAGTTGTCTTCTGCAACTGAATCTTTGCATCAAAATCTGCTGATACATCTGCAAAACCTATCTTATTTGCTTCTCCATCTGCAGAGAAATACACATTGAGCGGCGCTGATGGATCCGTGTAGCAGGTTGCGCTATCAATCGTGATATAGAAATCACTTCTTTCATCATTTACGACAGTGAAATCAACATCGATATAGAATACTCCATCATATGACATAGTTGAGCCGTCTGTAAAAATTCTCGATGTGGGTTTTGCTGCAGCAAGAGCAAAAGTTGCAGAAAAGCTTTCACGTAGCGTTGTCCCTGCACTTGCTTCTGCCATTGCATCGATAAGATTACTGAACTCTTCAGATGTTGGCATCCCGCTAGCATCGACAACAGATATTGTCATCGAATCATCATCTCCTGCAATTGGCGCAATGATTGTTTCAATCAGATTATCTTTCATGAGCAATGCATATGCATCTTTAGCAAGGCCAAGCGTCTCATCAGTCACAGTTACGTCTCCCGTCATGATATCACCTACAAGGGCAAGCAACTGTGTGTATATTGTGGGATTCGCTTCTTTTATTGCATCCAAGGCATAGAACGCATAGTTTAAGCCAAGAGAAGTTGCGGCGGTCTTGATATTATCTCGGTCCATTTCATCAATGACACTACCTGTCAGCACAGCAGCTGCAGACGGATCAATTGTCGGACCAGTTACAACACCTCCGCCATTACCATCATCTACATTCTGGTCATATATCCACCATGGATATGTAGAATACTGGGAGCAGGATGCAAATAAGAACAGCGCAACGAACAACAACAAAACTATTTTTGAAAGCTTTTTCATTCTTCTCTCCGAACGCCTTGAATTGTACCCCCCCCGGTTAATTATTGTCAAGACAAATCATCCGCTTAAAGAAGAAACATGGTTATAGCAGATTAATGATACAAAGATTGCAGGGTTAAGAATTTGAAAACCAAAAACGGCTCAAGAAATGGATAACAGCCATTTTATTCTACTGTATGCTGTCTGGATTCGATGAAAAGATCAATGTCCTGAACAATATAATTTGCTCCTGTGGTATGCAACGCACCAAAGCATTCATACACACACTCTCCCCAATATGATACCTGGTGAATAGCTCTGAAACCTGCTTTCCTGTTAGGCGTTTTATACGTCGCAACGCAATAAATTAGGAAATTACCTTGTTCTCTCATACTTCTTCCGGTACTGTACCAACAAACCGCAGATAAGAATTGGCCAATAACTAACAAAAGAATCAAACACACTTATTCGCAATAAACTTGTCACTGTGAAATATTCAGAATCTTCCAGTCCTGTATGTTCCGGCTCTTAGAAGAAAAGCTGATTCCGATTTCATGAATCTTTGTATTTTGATCGACAAGATGAGAATACTTATCAACATATCGATTCTCTTCAATCTGCCTAAGAGCTTCATCTGCGCTTCTATCAAGTTTGAGCCCGAAAATCCACAAATGGTTATTAACCAGCACAACTTCATCTGCCCTTCCTACAGGTCCTCGGTCCTCTGTAATGGAGAAAATCCGCATCAATACGGAAATGGCATCGAGAATTGTCTGATATGTTTTCTCCTTGGCATCGTATGTCAGCTCATACGAGAAAGCATCAAAATACTTAACAAGCGTTGCCATAACAGACTCTGTGTCCCCATTGGAACAGGCACGATAGAAAGACTGCGCCAATCCATCGAAAACATAAGAAGGCTTACCGGAATATTTTGAAAGAAGGCTGGAAGTAAAACTTGTTGCTATCTCAGTATTTGGAAATGAAAGCCTTAACATTGGGTTATCAAAATCAGAAATTGTCAGATATCCTGTGAAGTAAAGCAATGCATAGATACTATCTTCTGCAATATCACCTTCCTGTATATCAGAGATATCGAAAGAGCGGAATGTTAGAAGGGACAGCCAAGGCGATTCATTGACAATACCAGAAAGATCTACGCGCCTGGCAAGCGCCACAGCAAGCCTAGATACCCCTGTAGCATCCCAATAAGAATCGAAGAAACAGTTCTTGGTGAAAAACATTCCGATTGATACAGGATTGTACACTGTAACTTCTGACACAGGAGAGAACCTATATCCATCGTAATAATCCTTGATTCTCTTTACAAAGGATTCCCTTGATGGGTATTCATCTGGTTTCCTGGAAAGGAATTCATCAATCCCTTCTCCGAAATTATCCTCAAGCTCCTTCTCGGTATATCCAAAAGCGCCCGCGAAAGATTCATCAAAGGAGATATCAAAAAGATTATTCATTGCAGAGAATATCGAAAATTGGAAAGCTTTACCACTCCGGTAATGAAAAAGAATCTTATATACTCTCCCCTGTTCTTTATAACCGAATAGAAATCATTTAAAACAAGCCGCATATCATCGATGTAGTCCCTCTTGCTTTCTATCGCCGCAGTAATAGGCTCATCGAACTCATCAATGATGATTACAGCCTTTCGCCCTGTTTTTCTTTCAATCTGCGGGAGGATTGACCAGAGCATCCTTGCTGGTTGCAATCTTTCTGTCTCCTTCAATCCAATCTTCACTGTTTCTTCGATTATCAAGTCCTGGAAACTTCCGACAAAATCCTCGTATGTCACCTTGCTGAGATTGGCGAAATTAAAATGAAGGACAGGGTATTGGACAAAGGAATAATCCGTTTCCTCCGCAATGTACAAACCATCAAAAAGCTCTCTCTTTCCATCGAATAGTGCATGGAGAGTAGAACAAAACAAGCTCTTTCCGAATCTTCTCGGACGAGACAGAAAAAAGAAATTCCTATCCTTTGATTTCACCAGTTCATACACGAACATCGTCTTATCAACATAAAGAAGATCGTTAATTCTGGAATACTCGAAACTAGATCTATCTATGGATATTCCTTTCACACAATCATTATATACACTTTCGTTGGCATATGAAGACATTGATCATACTCCTGTAATCAATACGCAAAAACTACCTGTTATGGCCAACTTCATTGCCGTATAATCCCAGTCATGGCAGACAGAATAATCGTCCACGGTGCAAAGGTTCATAATCTCAGGAATATCGATGTTGAAATACCATTGAACAAAATAGTAGGTATTGCAGGGGTTTCCGGCTCAGGAAAGTCTTCTCTCGCGTTAGGTGTACTGTACGCAGAAGGATCAAGAAGATACCTTGAATCACTATCGACATACACCCGAAGGAGAATGACACAAGCCGAGCGGGCCTGGGTCGATGATGTTCTGTATATTCCTGCAGCACTGGCACTGAGACAAAGGCCAGGAGTTCCGGGAATCAGAAGTACTTTCGGAACAGGAAGCGAGCTTTTGAATTCGCTTCGCTTGATGTTCTCTCGCCTTGCAAGCCATCGTTGCCCAAATGGACATTATATTCCTCCGACCCTTGATGTAGCTGCGGGGAATGAGTTGAAATGCCCAATCTGCGGTGCCACTTTCTTTGCACCATCGGCAGAGGAACTGGCATTCAATAGCCAAGGCGCTTGTCCGAAATGCAATGGTACAGGCATTGTCCACACTGTTGACAAGTCGACCCTTGTACCTGATGAAACATTGACTATAGACCAGGGAGCTGTTGCTCCTTGGAACTCTCTTATGTGGTCGCTGATGGTTGATGTATGCAGGGAGATGGGCGTTCGAACAAACATTCCTTTCAAAGATTTAACGGACAAGGAAAAGGACATCGTCTATAACGGACCTGCTGTAAAAAAGCATATCTTCTACAAAGCAAAGAACTCCAATCAAGCAGGAGAGCTCGATTTCACTTATTACAATGCTGTATACACCGTCGAAAATGCGCTTTCAAAAGTGAAAGATGAACAGGGAATGAAGAGAGTCGAGAAATTTCTTAAGGAGGATATCTGTCCGGACTGTCATGGTTCCAGGCTTTCCCAAAGAGCAAGGGAACCGAAACTCTGCGGGATTTCTTTGGATGAAGCCTGCACGATGACGCTATCGGAGATAAAAGAATGGGTTAAAAACGTTCCATCTACCCTGCCCTCTGATATGAAACCCATGGCAGAACGGATTACAGAATCCTTCCTAGACACCGCAAAACGCCTTATGGACCTTGGACTGGGCTATCTTTCACTGGACAGAGCTGCAGGGACACTATCAACAGGGGAAAGGCAGCGAATGCAGCTTGCAAGAGCTGTACGCAACCGTACTACTGGAGTGCTCTATGTGCTCGATGAACCTTCCATCGGGCTGCATCCATCAAACATAGATGGTCTGAAAAATGTGATGCATGATCTTGTCAGCGATGGGAATTCTGTAGTGCTTGTCGACCATGATACACAGATATTGTCGGAAGCTGACTGGATTATAGAGATGGGCCCCGGCGCAGGCGAAAATGGCGGGAATGTAATAGCAGAAGGGGATGTTAAGGATATCATCGGCAACAATATCTCCAAGATTGGCCCATTCCTCTCAAACAAAAACATGATAATCCGCCAGCGATGCAGTTATGATCAGCTCTTCGATAACGGCTGTATAGAAATCGCTACAAATGAGATTCACACAGTTAAACCTCTTGACGCTAAAATCCCTAAAGGAAGACTTACTGTAATCACTGGAGTGTCTGGATCTGGAAAAACAACATTCATCCTCGAGAGCCTTGTTCCTGCACTCGAGGCCGTTATAAATGGCAAAAAACTACCCGCAAACGTAAAATCTATCAAAGCTGATGGGATAAAGCAGGTAAAACTCATCGATGCCACTCCAATCGGAATAAATATCAGGTCGACAGTAGCAACCTATTCCGATGTTCACGATGAATTGAGGAAGCTGTTTGCAAAAACACCCGGAGCGAAAGAAAACGGATACAAAGCTGGTGACTTTTCTTACAACACAGGAAAACTCAGATGCCCTGTCTGTGATGGCACCGGAGCTATAAGCCTTGATGTGCAGTTCCTGCCCGACGTCGATATCCCATGCCCTGAATGCCGGGGCTCACGTTATTCAAAAGAAACAGAGCGCGCAAAATACAAGAACAGCAGAGGGGAGGAATACACCCTACCCCAACTGATGGATATGAGCGTCGAACGGGCAATGAATGCAATTACTAGCGGCAATCTCATAATGCAGAGACTCGGAATCCTGAAGGAACTCGGGCTTGGCTATCTCACACTTGGAGAAGAGACTCCAGGATTGTCAGGCGGTGAAGCTCAAAGACTCAAGCTTGCCAGTGAAATGAACAGGGAGCAATCAGCTGCTGTATTTGTATTCGATGAACCTACGATAGGCCTTCATCCGCTGGATGTCGAAAGCCTTCTTGGAGTATTCCAGACGCTCATAGACAACGGTGCAACAGTAATAATAATCGAGCATGACTTAGATATTATCCGCAATGCCGATTACATCATCGATATGGGGCCAGGCGGTGGGAATGATGGAGGAAGAATTGTATGTACCGGTACTCCCGCCATGATAAAAACAAATAAGGAAAGTATTACAGGAAAATACATTTAAAACAGTGATAGAATATAGAAAATGACGGATGAACAGAGAAGCTATAATATGTCCCGGATCAAAGGGAAGAATACGACAATTGAAATGCTTCTATCGAAAGCACTCTGGCATCGCGGGCTCAGGTTTCGTAAAAACAGCAAGGCTGTATATGGCCATCCCGATATCTCAATAAAGAAATATAAAGTGGCCATCTTCTGTGATGGTGATTTCTGGCATGGATGGGACTGGGAGAACAGGAAGGATAGTATCAAAAACAACAGGGAATACTGGATTCCTAAAATCGAGAGAAATATGCAGAAGGACATTGAAGTCAATCATGTTCTCAGCAGTATGGGATGGAGAGTGATAAGGGTGTGGGAACATGAAATCAGAGACAATCTTCCAGATACTGCTGATATGATAATCCGCATAGTTAACGAGGTACAAGCTAAACCCTGATATAGACAAGAGAATCCATTCCACTGCAGGAAATCGTTATACAGTTGGCAGAGACTAATACAACAGCTTCTCCTCTTCTAAGCTGCAGCACACCATCGATTACAGGATATTCCATCTCTCCCGTGATTATTGCAGAGTCCTCATATACAATCGTCTCAACCTCAGTTCCGAAATACTGGAATGAATTACCGCTCTGCAGATGATACTCATGGCTATCCTCTTTCGAAGGATAAATTATTTCCGGAACATAATAATCATAAAGCCCTGATATGTCGCAACCTGAGAGAAGAGAAACTATCGCCAATGCAAATAAAAGCCAGCTTTTCATAAATACTCCTTGAGCGAAGCTTCATATCAATGTCTAAAATTCAAGAGGGCCGACGATATGAATCACACCAGCATGATTTTTTGCTGCAAGGGAATGATTCAATCAGCTATATCAATATTAAAGCCAATAATTTATTCCTTTATCGGCTTGTAAATACTTCTATTATCTACGATTTTCTGAATATAATCGTTATTCAACCAGAAACTCTTCTTTTTCTCAAAAGTACCTTCCGGTGTTTCCATCACAGGACTTTGCTTGCTGGCCTTAGGTCTTACATGGGCAACAGTTGTTTCTTGCTGCTTGAGAAAATGAGAATAATCACCATGCTTGATTTTCTCTTTTGTATCTTTCCAGACAATTTCCGCTTTTGCGATATCTTCTACAGGCATATTCCATATCAGAAAACCATCAAACGAATAATCGCTATCTTCCTTATGGAGTTTACGGAAAAACATAAGGATGAATTTACTTGTAAGCTCCCCATAGAACAAACTCTCACCCCACTCTTCATTGATGATGTCCTTGTAATATATGTTACGGAACGACATAGATTCTTTGACGCTTCCGTTATATTCAATGCGAATAGACTTAATCTGTATATTTCCAGCTTCCAGTTCATGGTATGTATCACCTGTTCGCTTAAGTCCCATCATGTATCTAGAAAGATCGGCATAGATGCTTTTCCAGAAGACCTCGTCGACCTATCTGATAATTTCCATGCAAAATTCCAGAATGCAGGCTTCTGCAGGGATTATAAATGCCTGACCATTCCAGTACTACCATCATATGACGGTCCAATCACAACTCTTGGAGATATCCTTGAGAGCAATGTTGATGAAAAATACTACATTCCCCAATCCGACGTAAGCAAATGGGAATATATGAAGGGCCCTAAAAAGGAAAAAAGAATAGGAAAGAATGGTTTCGAATATAATTACTCAGAAGGCCCAATACTATATCCGGACTATCTCGATCGTCCAGGGCGCACAATGCTCACATCCGAGGGGTCAAAGAACAGATCATCACATCTTGTAAAAGATCCGCAGACAGGGAGACTAAGAATTCTGACTCCGGTAGAATGCGAGCGTCTCGACGGATTCCCTGACAACTGGACAAACACCATGCCAGAACGTATGCGTTATTTCTGCATGGGGAATGCCCTTGTGGTTGGACTAATAGAAATAATGGGAAGGAATATTAAGTAAGCGGCACTCACAAGCCTGCATTCTTAAGAATCTTCTCGGGATTACCTCCATATGACTTTACGGAATCCGTAAGCGCTTCTACAGATTTCTTCAGGCGCTTAATCTCATCGTCGT
>CALXXO010000054.1 GCA_944392705.1 uncultured Spirochaetaceae bacterium | reverse complement strand
GTGCAAAGCTTGCACCGAGCTTTCTGTCAAATGGTTCGACAAAAGGAGTGTGTCTGACTTCCCTGGTACTGCCATCGAAGAATGTATTTTCCCTTGAAAATGCGAGATCGATGAAATCTCGGACAAGTCCGAATCGTCCCGGAGAGAGCCTGCGTGTGATTGAGCCGACAGCATATATCGATATGACCTCATCCACCTTCATATCGACAAGGGCCTGGACATTGGCTTTGTAGTTTATCATATGAGGTGGCACGGAATGGCCAGGACGGTGCCGTGGAAGATAGAGAATATCATCTATGACGGAGAAATAGGATTCACCGTACTTGGTGACAATCCTCTCCATCCCATCGAGAAAACGCTTGTCCTTATCAATTCCTGTTCCACCTATGATAGCCTTCAAACCACTCCTCCTTCAGTTATGATTCCTGTAACAAGTTCTCCGTCTATTATATCAAAGCAGGGATAAAGCGCCGAAGCATCATCTGAAGCTGTCTTCAGACCACCAATGCACTTCACGCTCTCACCGCTCCTGTATTCAATCTTTATATCCTGCTGCCCCTTTCCATGGTCCATCCCAATGGAAAAAGCATAGTATGGAATACCATAATAATGGGCAGCTATGGCATTCCCAAGCGTTCCGGTTTTGTTGACAACCGTCCTGTCATCCAGTGCAAGATCGGAAGCTGTCATGTATTTGTCAATCTTTCCTTCCCTCATGAAATGGGCAGCCATACCATCCGTGATGAGATAGCACTCGATTCCCATTTCCCTTACAGAGGGCTCCGTAAGATGCGAACCTTGGAGGTATGGCCGAGTTTCGGGGATATATACCACGATGCGCTTGCCATTCATCACGGCCTTCCTTACTGAAAGCATGAAAGTGTGCTCGGGAAAGCAGGTGGTGAGAATTCCATCCCCATCCTCGATGAGAGACTCCCCTATATCTGAAATCCTGTCATAAAGCGCATCGTAATGGTCAAAGACCGACTTTATGACATACTCCATATCCTCGCCTTTCCCATATCTCTCCATAACGCGCTCCAATTCCCTCTTCATCGTTGTGTTCGTAGGGCGCGCTGAAGAGAGGGACAACACCGCATCCGAGAGGGATTCCGGGGATGTGCGGTATGTGAAGAGAAGTGCATTGAGCGCGGCTTCCAGAGGTCCTCCGCCCTGTGTCACCATGCTTTTTATCGCTTCGGAAACCTCGGAATAATCTGAACAGAAAACCTCGCTCCTCTCAAACGGGAGCTTTCGCCTATCAGTGATGAATACACCTTCTTCTGTCAGTCTCGAGATGTTCTCATGTTTTAGAAATGATGGTAGAAGAGAATCAATCACGCCAGAAATCCATATGATCGCGGCAGATTGCTGCCACAAGGTCCTCATCATCCGCAGGTCCTTCGATGACGATGCTCTTCTGTCCCCTTGCCACAACTTCCCTCGAGGAAAGCGAGAATGTGGGATTCTCTGAATTATCACCGGTGAACTTCAGCAGATCCTTCTCCGTTGCACCGAAGACAAGGCGTCCGACATTTGTCCAGTAAAGAGCGCCTGTGCACATACAGCATGGCTCGAAATTCGAATACAGGGTGCACTCCGCGAGGAATTCAGGAGAATACTTCTTAGCAGCTTTCAAGAGGAGAAGTGTCTCTGCATGATAGGCGCTTCCGCCCTCCGTGAATTCATTGCCCTGCTCCATGAGGATATTTCCATCCTTGTCTGCAAGAAGGGCACCAAAAGGATGATTTCCCTTCTCCATAGCACTATGTGCAATCTCGATTGTCCTTCTCAGGAGATTCCTGTCGCGTTCAGTCATGGCGATATTGTAGCACAGACTTCTTATCCACAGAAACTCCATCTCTCTTCGTTGACCGCTTCACATCATATAGCTAAATTCTAAGAAGATTACACAATCAAGGCAGGTTTGCTAATGAAAAGATTCCTTTCAGCAATTGCGATTCTTATTTTCTCCTCCGTATTCCTCTTTGCGCAGGGGATTGAGGAGATACAGAGCGATGAAACAGTTGTAAAAGTGACTGGTGTCACCGTCGATAGCCAGGGCGTTTACATGATAGATTCTCTCAGAGCAGATGGAGAGAGAGTGATTTATACAGCAGCAGAGGGCGAGACTGTATCAGACAGACCGCTTTCAGAGATAGCTGATGGAGATTATCTTGCTGTCCGCGACACCGGCATAATGACGATGTCACTTCCACCCCAGATGCCGGCGGCTTCCATAAGAGATGTGACAGCTGCAGTGAAAGCTGGACTGATCGAATTTGGACCAGCAGCCCCTGCTGCACTTCCTGGTATTGAGATTGCTATCGGCAATGTCGATCCGGACAATCTTGATTCTGCCTTCTCATACTCATATGGCTATCTCTCAATGAAGGCCCTGATTGCACAGAATCTCTATCCTCGCGGAGGTTATTTCGCAAGAGGCGTCATCGATGCTGCCGCAATCGGAGAAGTGACCCCGCTTATAACAACGGATGAAATGTCCTCCGTTCTCAATGAGTTCATGACAAATGTCTACAATGCAGGACTTCCAACCGATTATGGCGAGGTAATTGCCGATGAAGAGTCAATCATGGCACTTGGCAAGCCGGAGTCACTTGAAGATAGATTTGGCTATGCATATGGCTATTTCACGAACATCAACCTGATGTACGGTGGAGTTGTAGTTGAAGCCCGCGATTTCGCAGCCGGCCTTCTTGCTGCCCTCTACGGCGCAGAGCCTGTATTCACAGAGGAAGAGATGAATGGCTATATCGAAGCTTATATCCAGAAGCTTGCCGATGATTACAGGGCATGGCTTGATGAGATTTCCGCGGAGAATCTTGCCGAAGCTGAAGCATTCCTCAGCGACAATGCAGAGCGTGAAGGCGTTACGGTACTCCCTTCAGGTGTACAGATTGAGTTCATGTACGATGACCAGACAGAGGGCGCAAGTCCTGTAGATACCGATTCCGTCACCGTAGATTACACCCTCTCATTAATCGATGGTACTGTTATGGATCAGGGAACTGACGTCACATTCTCCCTCTCCTCACTCATCCCAGGCTTCACTGAAGCTGTGAAGTGCATGACTGTCGGCGACAGCATCAGGGCATACATACCGCCAGAGCTTGGATATGGAGCAAACGGCACACAGACTATAGAGCCGAACTCCTTGCTGATTTTCGATATTACCCTGGATTCAATCAACTCCGAGGTATAAGGTATTCATACTGGGCAGTGAAAGCTGCCCATTTTCTTAAAACAAAGGCTTAAACTCTTTATGATATTCAATTCCATCACGGATAAATGTAATATTGATTAATTCATCTCCATAAATAGAATTAATGATGGAATCAAAAGTTTCAGAATCTGGAACGGGCTGTCCATTTACTTCTGTGATTACATCACCAGGGAAAAGATTTGCAGCATATGCAGGGGAATCTTCATACACGATATCTATGTATGCACCTGTATTCTGCCTTAATGCCATACGCTCGGCAGTATCCATATCACGACACGATAAACCAACTCGAGCAAAATACATCATCTCTTCCAGAGACATAGGTGAAAAGAAGTAAATTGTATAATCATATCTATCAATGGAATACGAAGAAATATAATCTCCATATCCAGTGATTCCTGTTCGAGTGTCAGTATACTGGTATGTATACACAGCAACCTTCGCTCCATTCTCATGGCAGAGATTAGTAATTTCTGAGCTCAAGCGATTATCACCAGGACCATTATATGAAGCACTCCCTACAATCCAGTAATAGTTAGAGCGCAAGAAATATACATCTGAATATATATCGGTCGAATAATATATATCTGGTGTATCGCCTTCCTTTAAACGATTTTCTTCCGAAATAGACTCTATAGGAATCCATTCAGTATAGAAATCAGATACTGTTGAACATCCTACAATAATAAACAGCAAAAGAGCAGACAGTAAAAATACTGTATATCTACGCATACAACCTCACTCATATATAATTAAACATCCTCGTGAGCTATTGCACAAGGAAAGATATGGCCTATCCAGTAAATGACAAATCCAGAAAGTTATTAAGTGCTTTCCATGCTTTATTGCAAAAAACTGACGAGTCTTCGTATTCCCAAAAGGTCTTCATGTCCTTTCAGAAAAGCTCTCTCAGTCCAAGATTGTTTATCAAAGAGATGAGCTCCTTTGTACGGCTGCATCCGGTTTTAGAGAGAAGTGTTCTTATCTGTGATTTCACTGTAGCGCTCTCGACAAAGCGATGCTCTGCAATCTCCTTCACCTTCATTCCAGCAAGAAGACAAGAGACAAGTTCCTTCTCAGCAGGAGTCAGCGTAGACAGGTGCTGGATGAAATACAGCAGGCTTTTCTCGCTATGCCTGAGCCTTCTGTACTCCCCCATCAATATTGTATTGACACGGCTATCGAGCTGAGTACGGCCCATTACAGCATCGTTTATCTTCGATGCTATATCGTCCGAAGAGGATCCCTTGACGATGAAGTCCCTGGCACCTGTTGCCATCGCGGAGATAATCACGTTATCGCTATCGTGGCTTGTGATGTATATGACAACGGCATCGGGGTGCTCGGAGATTATTCTCTCTGCAGCCTTCACGCCAGACATGGCTTCTTCCATCTCTATGTCCATGAGCACGGCATCGATACTGTCGGAGTATAGTCTGGCAGCTTCCTCGCCGCTTCCGACAGAAATTGGCACCGAGAAACCCCTCTCCTCAAGTTCAAGCTTGAGTTCAGAACGGAGGATCTCATTATCTTCAGCAATCATCAGATTCATATTCAACCATTATACTTCGGCAGGAGTATTATGAACTTCGTTCCCTTTCCTGCCCTGCTCTCTATGCGCACCGACCCCATATGCATACGGATTATATTCCTCATGAAATACATTCCCATTCCCCAGTTAGAGGAGCTGTTCTTCGTCGAATAGAAAGGCTCCCATATACGGCTCTGTACATCCCTTGTTATTCCAGGCCCGGTATCTGAGATGGAGATGGAAACCCACAATCTCTCGAGATGCGCTTCAATGGAGACAGGAGCTTTCGATGCTTCCCAGCCATTCACGATTATATTCGACAAGGCTTCTGCAAGGTGTGAAAAATCCGCAAGAACCGAAATACCTGGGGAACTGGTTTCAATGGTTGCAATAATTGCAGGATTAGTCTTCCTTGCTATTGATAAAGCTTCTTCCAATACAGCTTCGATACTGACAGGTTTCAGGCGCTGTGGCTCATTCCTTACAGATGAATGAAGCTTCTCCATTCTCGCGATGAGCTTCTCGTTTATTTCCTTAAGCTGATTCAGGTCATCGGAGACAACACCGCTTCTTTCCAGCCGCGATATAAGCACCCTGGAGGACAAAAGTTCATTTTTGGTTCCATGTATGAACATACTGATACCAACTGCAGCATCCTTAGCCTTCCTGCGGAGCCTTACATCCTCGCTCTCCTCATCTATTGTCACCCTGAAATAGCGAAGAGTTCCTACGCATCCTGCAATAGACGCAAGCAGGCTTCCAGCAAGGACGATGATATACAGAGGAGTACCATGGCCTGCTGATAGATACCACAGCCCCAGGTTGATCATATATGAATTCCTGTAGAAAAGATAAATCTGGGCAGGATCCTGGCCTGCAAACAGGGCAAAAAGAAGCGCAAATGAGAAGAGGATCAGCATCTTCGTCACAAAACGCCTTCTGAAAAAGGAACTCTTTATCGAGAAGAACTCGTGGAAAAGTATAAGTACAGCCGCCGCTATATAGCCATATATCCAGATCTTAGGTATTGCCATTGCAACAGCAAGGCTTCTTTCCCCGCCTTTTGCAAAAGCCCCGAAAACCTCAGGTATGTAGAGCACAAGAGTCATGAGAGGAGGAATCGCGAACAGCCAGGACTTCCTCCTGAGCTTTATTGCCAATGGGAAATAGCAGAAATCCAGCGCAGTGATAATCAGGAAGAAAGGAGTAAGGCATCGCCCAAGCGCGACAAGGTATCCCAGCTGACCCAGCGTCATTACAAGATACTGGAGCTTTCTTCTCAGAGAATCAGGGCCAAAGAGGAGAAACGATGTTTCAGAGGATATCCCGCCCTTCTTTGCTATATAAATCAGGATGCCTGTTATGAATAAAGCTGTGCTTGCCGAAAGAAAGGTCAGCAGAACAGATCGCCTATCGCGCCGGAAAGCGAGGAAAACAAGCTCTATCAAAAGCAAAAGCATCACAAGGAAGAACAGCATCCAGAACCCCTTCTGAGAGTTTATCACACAGATATAAAACAGCAAATGCCCCGGATTGCCGGGGCAAGCAGAACTTTATAGCTCTCATTCAGCTGCTTCGAGCATAACATCGAAGAGCACATAATCGGAGACAGGAGTTGCTGGATCTACCTCGCTTCCGAAGCTACCCTTCTGGACTTCATAAAGGCTCTCAACTGTTCCATCCTTAACATCCTCGATAAGCTCGCTGCTTGTAAGCCACTGAGCATCTCCGCGCTGTGCATAGACTGTATCGAAATCCACACCGAGGACCTCAGCTACCCATCCGATTACCTCATCCTCATGCTCTGCGCGGTAGTCCATACCTGCATAGAGAGCCTTGGTGAAGCGGACGAGAAGGTCATGATTTTCTTCTGCGAATTCAGGCATTACGATCCAGGAAGCGACAGATGCCGAGCGGTCGGAGAATGTGACGTTGTCGGAGATGATGAAAGCATCCGAGCCGATGTTGTTGAGGATAGTGAATGTCGATGGCGACCAGGATGCACAGGCGTCGAGTGCACCAGAAGTCATAGCCGATGTAATTGCGCTTGCATCCATTTCATACGCTACAATGTCATCGAATGTAAGGCCGGCTTCTTCGAGAGTCCATCTGAGGATTGTCTCGGAGGATGTTCCGGAAGCATAACCAATGCTCTTTCCCTTGAGAGACGCTGGGTCATCTGTCACGCCATGGCTCTTAAGACCGATTACGGCATCGCCGTTTCCAACGTGGGAGAAGCAGAAGATATCAGCCTGGCCATTGACGCAGAGCTTATGTGCACCGTGGCCGATGTATCCTACATCAATGGATCCTGATTCCATAGCTGCTATGATAGTCGGGCCATCTGCGAACTCAACAAGCTGCACCTCGATACCCTGATCTGCAAATGCACCGGAATTCATTGCACCGACGACACTCCAAAGAGATGCATAGTTGGCCATATAAGCGACTGTCACCTTCTCAAGCCCTGAAGAGGACTCCGAACTACCCTGTGCGAAAACTCCTGTAATTGCGATAAGTGCGATAAGCACCAGCGCCAATACCTTTTTCATAAACCACTCCTTCTGTTATTTCTTTATTTCGAGATATTCCTGATAAACCTGTGCCCAGATCTGGTTCTTAAGCTCCAGGAACCTGGGGCTCATCTTCGTCTCCTGATTCCTCGGATATGGGATATCATTGACGACAATGTCCTTGATCCTTCCCGGCCGAGCACTCATTATGACAACACGCTCCCCGAGGATTAGGGCCTCATCAACATCATGGGTAATGAAGAAACAAGTCTTCATCTCCTTCTCCCATGTGTCCAGAAGCTCCTGCTGAAGCTGTGTCCTGGTCTGTGCATCGAGCGCTCCGAACGGCTCATCCATCAGCAGGACCTCGGGGTTGGCAGCATATGCCCTTGCTATTGCCACGCGCTGCTTCATACCTCCTGAAAGCTCCTTCGGATAGTGATTCCTGAATTTCTCCAGATCCACCATCTTGATGTATTTCATGGCAATGCTTTCAGCTTCCTCTCCCTTTATACCCTTCATATTGAGCCCGAACTCGACATTCTTCTGGACTGTGAGCCATGGGAAGAGCGCATACTGCTGGAAGACAACTCCCCTATCCTGTCCAGTCCCTTCGACTTTATGGCCATTGCAGATAACCTCGCCCGATGTTGGCTCAAGAAGTCCTGCGATTATATTCAGCAATGTTGACTTGCCGCATCCGGAAGGACCTACGACAGTAACGAACTCGTTGTCCTTGATATCGAGGTTGACGCCATTGAGAGCAACCACCTCTCCATGCTTTCCCTGATAAGTCTTCTTGACGTTATCGATATGGACCTTTATATTTCCCGCTTCTCCTGCCATCCTGTAAGTTTCCTTTCCATCAGCTTGATGATTTTCTCGATTGTGATTCCGATGACACCGATGATTATGATGTACAGAAGCATCGGCGCAGTCTCGAAATTATTGTTGAAGCTCCTGATTCTCATCCCCAGTCCCGCAAAGGCGCCGGTCGACTCCGCTGCGATTAGAGTCGTCAGAGCAACAGATGCACCCAGGCGGACTGCGGTGAGAATGAAAGGCAGGGATGCAGGTGCAAGAACTCTCAGGAAGATATCCTTATCCTTTGCTCCAAGAACACGTGCAGCTTTTATAAGGGTCTCATCTATATTGATGATTCCCTGATACATCGTGATGCACATAATAAGGAATGTAGCTATCGTGATGACTATTATCTGGGGTCTTCTGCCAACACCTGCCGCAATTACGATAAGCGGAACATATGCTAGTGGCGGGATATTCCTAATAAACTGGATCCATGGCTCTATGATGTTTCTTACAGGTCTGTACCATGCCATAAGGATTGCAGTCGGAAGCGCAATCACGAACCCGAGCGCATACCCTGCTCCCACTGAAATAAGACTGGAGGAAAGATCCTTCCAGAGTATTCCTCTCTCTATGACAACAGGAATCTGTCCGAGCGTCACGAATATATTCGGAAATGACCGTGCGGTCTGTGGCAGCACCGATAGGAATGTCCAGAGCGCGACCGCCGCAAGGAATGAAAGCAGAAGCCAGATCCGGCTCTTCGCTTTTTCGGAAAGCTTTCCTTCCTTCTTTTTTTCTGCCATCAGGGGCCTCCTTGTTTTTACCTCTGATGCAAGACTAACACAGCATGGCGTGCTGCCAAGGCTGAAATTTCTTACGCCTTTTTAGGGATGGAAATAGAAAAAGAGAGGGCTGTATACACTCCATCTTTCAAGATTTTTCGGTGCAACAGCCCAGTAGAAACTTAAATCTCGTCGTCCTTCATACAGAGATGGACAGCACCGAGCTTGAAGGTCTGAGGAAGCGCAAGTATCGAAGGATTCTCTCCGACGAACTTCTTCTTTGCATCTTCCAGCGCTTCTTCTATTGTCGCTCTCGTCTTCATTCCCATTGCCCTGGCGTATCCAGGCTCCTGTGCACCGACGATGTAGATTGCACTGGTATTCATCTCTGCAATATGGGCAGAGCTTATCATCGAGAAGCCATGGAATGGATGGAAGGCATTGTGATACCTGTACATCCTTATATACTCCTCGTTGGTCGCATAGTACTCGCCCAGCCTGTTCATATCGGGAAGAGTATTCATTCTGTCATGCTGGAAATCCTCGAACATCTTCCTGGTATATGGCCAGAGCTCATCGTGGAAGTATCCATTGCAGATTGACGCTGCGATGATCACGCAGTGGTCGCTCATGATTCTCTTATGCCTTACTACCTGTGCAGATATAGCCTGCATAAGCATTATTGGGTTGGTACCCATACCCTCCCCATAATGGAAGAACTGAGGAAGTCCGAAAATCATCACATCGTATTTCTTGTCAGCCCATTTGACATATGTACGCTTATCGGCATCAACCCATGAAAGCGGCATCATCTCCTTTGCATATCCCGACCATATCGATATCTGGCGGCTCTTGGTATCGAGGACGGCATCGCAGCAGAAGAATCTCTTGCCCATCATCTTCTCCATGTGCTGTCCTATCTCATTGAACTTTTCCCTCATCAGTGAGTGTCCTGATACAGGGGTGAAGTCCGGTCGATGCATAACCTCTGGAACATGGTGAGATGCGATGCTTCTCCAGTGTGTTATACCTGTAGCACAGTGCTTGTATCCTCCTGAATACCCACCGTAAGGATTGCCTTGGACATGGCCTATCAGTATTGCAAGATCTGAATCGTAGACATATTTGTTCATCAGGACCGGATCGCCTTTCTCCGTAACACCGAGATCAACAAGATGCTCATAATCCTCGCTGTCGTGGTTGATAATCTGATGCGACGGATAGAACTCGGAGAAGAGCTCCTCGCCAAGGACACCTTTGATTTCCTCGACAGTATTCTTCCTGTGAAGTCCGTTTGAACATATAAGGAGAATATCCTTCTTCTCAACACCGGCGGCATATAGCTCCTTGATAATCAGAGGAATAGCGACCTTCCTGTGGCTTGTCTTCTGCTCTCCGCCCTTCACACGGTCAGGGAAGACAATGACAACCTTGCTACCTTTATGCGCAAGCTTATCGAGCGTCGGCATACCTATCGGGTGCCTTATAGATTCAAGCGTCGCTTCCACTATCCTATCCTCCGGGATGCATGGTGGATCTGAGACGGTGACGCCCGGGATGAATATATCGGTGCTGTCGGGAAGCTCTGCCCCGATCGTTCCCTGTCCATATTCGAATTCAACTCTCATATACTGTCCTCCTTTGCCTTCATGTAGCTCTCAATGATTCTGAGATACTCATCGGGATAGAATCCAATCTCTCCTGAGAACCTTGTAAGCGCGATAAGCCCTCCATCGATCTCATCAATAGAGCCGAGCATCGCAGCGTTCTCTTCCTTCAGACCTCCACCATAAACAACAGGGACGCTGCCTATGACAGATTTGACAAACCTTGCTATCTTCACGATGTATTCCCTGCCTGCAGGTGTCTTTCCCGGTCCTATAGCCCAAACCGGCTCGTAGCCGATGACGACACGCGAAAGGTCTATCCCCTCAAGCCCTATTTCAAGCTGCTCGGCAAGAACACGTTCCCAGTCATCCAGTTCTGTATCCTTCTCTCCTATGCAGTAGAGTATGTCGAGCCCCTGGGAGAAAGCACACTTGGCTTCGCTATTGAGGATCCTGTTCACAGTCTTCCTGTCAGTATTGCCCCCCATAGCGAGAATCTCATTCTTATCGTTTCTCTCCTCCGAGTGCCCGATTATGACAGCTTTGCATCCAAGTGCCTTTACAGCTGCAGCTGGCCTGTTTGTCGTAAATGCCCCGAAGTTTCCACCGGGGGTAATATCAGAGCGGTATACACCCTGAGCACCGATTGAAAGCACATCGGAGCCTTCGGCGGCCTTGACTGCACTTGCAAGCTCGGCTTCAGGATAGAAATGAACAAACTCTGCTTTTCCTTTATATATTCTAAGATCAGAATATATTTTCTGAATTATAGTCGATGCATAGCTATCGATAGCTGAAAGCCTGTTCACACCGCCATAGCTTGCAGGCACATCGAAGCGCTTGAAATTGACGTAAATATGCTGCATCAAATGCCCTCCTTCCTGTAGTATTCAGCCATTTCATCGAGTGTTTTGATTTCAACCTTATCTGCAGAGCCGACCTGTCCGAATTTGACAGCAAGCGTACCTACAGCTTCCATAACGCCCTGTTTGATAAGCTCCGTGATTTTCCTCACGCCCTCGTTGGGGATATCGCCGAACATCACAGTATCCATAATCGGTGTAAGATAGAAACGCGGATCGAACTGCGAAGGGTCTGATTCCATCTTCTTCCAGATAGCGTTTATCTCATCGTTCTCCCGTGCTGATGGATTCGATACAAAGTACTCCCGAATATTCCTCGTAACAGCAAGGCGGATATCCGTATCGACATTTATCTTTCCGATGCCGCAGTGCGATACCTCTATCAGCGACTCGACAGGAATGCCATTTGCACCCTGGATCTTTCCACCAAGCGCATTGATTCTGTCGACAATATACCTTGGAACCGTCGAGGAACCATGGGAGACAAGCACGCCTTTTATTCCCTCGTGAAGCATACACTCCTTGATGGCAATCGCTATCTCCTTGCGGATCTTCGGATTGGCGCCTTTGTTCGCGCCATGCATCGTTCCATAGCTGACAGCCAGGGCATCGACTTTCGTAGCCCTGAAAAAGCGGATGGCATCCAGAGGGTTCGTGTATGATGAATGCTCCGATGTAACATCATCCTCCGTTCCGGCAAGGACTCCTAGTTCCCCTTCGACCGTAACACCTCGTTCATGGGCATATTTCACGACCTCCCTTGTCAGGCTTACATTCTCCTCAAAAGGAAGGGAGGATCCATCAATCATAACGGAAGTGTATCCACCATCTATAGCGGCTTTAACGCTCTCGAAATCCCTGCCATGATCGAGGTGGAGCGCAATAGGGATAGGAGCTGAAGCAAAGCGCTTGACAGCTTCCGCTATATTCTTAGCTCCCTTGACCTTGTCATCAACAGTTGCATTCATGAAATCTGTACGACCGCCCATGAAACCATTGGCAAGGTCCGCGCCCTGCAGGATTGCAGCAGAACGCAGGATAGTATGAATCGCAATAACTGCTTCTGCCTGGCAGACGGCATTAACATTGAATGCGCCCTGTGCATAATCGTAACGTGCTGTCGCATCCAGAATCGGACGAAGCGGTATCAGCATAAAGCACCCTCCTCGACAGCAACCTCCGAAGCTGTCCTATTAGCTATAATCATCGCATCCTTATGGTTCTGAAGAAGCGTTGCAGG
>CALXXO010000053.1 GCA_944392705.1 uncultured Spirochaetaceae bacterium | reverse complement strand
CTGTTGTGTGTATTCCTTCATGGTACTTTGACCGCTGGTATGAATCCTACATTCCGCCTGGTTGTCTTCTGGGCCTTGCTTTTCCTCTTTGGAATATTCTGGGTAACAGTTGTCACGAATTCATTTCCAATGCTCTGGCAGATGGCCGATTACCAGACAATAGGCGTGTATACCGGTGCATACTATTTCTTCTCGCAGCTTGCATCTATTGTCGCTCCTCCGATTGCAGGTGGTGCTATAGATCTGTTCGGTTATCCGGCACTATTCATATTCGGCCTTATCTTCATGCTCATTGCACTCTTCCTGATGCGTGGTGTGCATCGCGGAGAGCCTGAGGATGATTGAGTAAAATAGGAATCAGGAGGGTTCTCTATAGCTCTCCTGATGTCCAGATTTAAAGAGATAAGTGCAATGCTGAGAATAACTGTAGGAAAAGAAACAGAAGACTATACGACAATACAGGAAGCGCTCGATGCGATTCCTTATACGGTAAAAGCTGAGATTGAAATCCATCCAGGGATATACAAAGAGAAGATTTTCTCTGATAAACGCGATTTGACGATCAGAGGAATTGGCAACGTTGTTATCACATGGGGTGATTCATCCAGGGAGATACTTGATCGAAATATGAAGCGAGGTACATTCCGCTCCTATACGGCATTTTTCAGTGGTGAGAAGCTTCTTGTGGAAAACATAACATTTGCCAATACTGCTGGAAGCCGCGATACAGCAGGACAGGCGCTTGCGCTTTATCTTGATGTGGATGAAGCAAGTCTCTTGTCTGTTAAGCTTGAAGGGCAGCAGGACACGCTTTTTCTTGCACCGCTTCCAGAAAAAGAGCGTGAAGCGAATGGCTTTTATGGTCCTCGCCACCTTCTCCCAAGGCGTCGTTGCAGAACATATGTTAAAGATAGTCTTATTATCGGGACCTCCGATTATATCTTTGGCGGAGGGGATGCTCTTTTCGAGGATTGTGAAATCAGGAATATAGATCAGGGGATAGCTGTTGCTCCATCTGGGGAAGCTGATTGGGATGGCTTCGCTTTCAGGCATTGCCGATTCTTTACGATGTATCCGGACCGTGATGAATCTTTTCTCATGCGTCCATGGCGGAAGGATGGAAAGGCTTCATTTGTCGATTGTACGTTCGACGATAAATTCATGCCCTCGGAATATAATCCAAAGTGGCCGGATGATGATAAATCAGCTTTTATGCTTAAAGGCAAAGTTCTTCCAGATGGCAGGGAAGTCGGCGAATGGATTTCCCTCGATAATCTGTCGGAAAATGAAAAGTTTTTTGAAGATTCTGTATAAATAGGGTTTTTCTTTTGCCGCCTATACTTTTCATAAGGATTCATCTTAAGGAGGTGTCTTGTGAAAAGAAGGCTGGCTTTGCTGGTTTTTGCTTTAGTAGGGATGATGGTTCTTTCTGCTAGTGGAAGTTCTGAGGAAACCTCGGCTCCTGTACTTACTTTAGCTTCTCCTGATAATTCATATGGTATCAGTACCGATGCTGAAATGCAGGATTCGATTACCGAGCTTATTAATGAGAAAACCGGAGTTGCTGTTGAACCTATAATTCCACCGCTATCGAGCTATGCAGATAAAATCTCCACGCTTGTAAACAGCGGAGACGTGCCAGATGTGTTTGCTATAACTCAGGCGATGGTGAAAGTTCCTCAGATGGCAACAAGGGGACAGATTCTGGATCTCACTGATTATATTGAGAACTCATCGGCAATAAAGGATATAATCCCTGAATCTGTTCTAAGCATCTGCAATATCGATGGAAGAAATTATCTGGTACCTTATAACCACCCGAAATCAAAGGTGATATACGTGAGAAAGGATATCATGGAGAAATATGATATCAATCTTTCTTCTACGCCTACAACAGAAGAGTTCCTTACTGAAATGTCTAAGCTCAAGGGAACTGGTATCCAGCCTTTCACATTCCCGAAATGGGTGGATAATTTCCAGTATTTCTATAATTCATTTGGTGCTTGGGGTGGAGTATATCTCAGGGATGGAAAATATGTAGATGGTTTCCAGGAACCCGAAATGAAGGAAGCACTGGCATACATACATGAATTGTATGAGACAGGTGTTCTCAATACGGAATTCATCACTACTGAAAATAGCCAGATGCAGGAAAAGGTATATACCGGCCAGAGCGCTGCAGATATTGATTACATCACAAATTACATCAATTATGTGCAGCAGACGGAAGCTGCTGGAAATCCCACCGATATGCATATCATATATGGACTGATAGGACCACGCGGCGATGGCGGTACATTGAATGAAGCGATTCAGACAGCATTCTGCATCTCCTCGGATACAAAGTATCCTGATGAAGCTTTCAAGGTAATTGAAACCATCGTTACCGACCCTGAGATGTATGCTGCATATTTTGGAATCGGAAGAGAAGGATATCATTATACGATAGGGGAGAATGGTGAATTCGTTCCATCGGAGAAGGCTTTGAATTCAGGGTATAAGTATACATATAACTTCCTCTCCGATTCTTTCATAGATTATGATCCAGCATCTTTGCCTTTCAAGCTCGATGAGCAGACATTGGATGGCATAGCACGGCAGAGAGCGCTCATTGCCGAGGGTGAAGCTTATCTCGGTCCTACTCATGCGTCGGATGTTCCTACTGGAGTAAGCGATGCATATGACAGAGTATCTCCTTCTATAAAGAGCACGAGAGAGTCCATTGCTGCAAAAATCGTTATTGGATCTGTAACTCTGGAAGAAGGTATGGCTGAGTATGAGAATTTCTGGAATAGCATCAATGGTCCTGAAATTCTTGAAGAGTTGAATGCTTCATTAACAAAATAAGACTACTCAGATTTAAAAAGAATTGGGGTATTGCGCCATTGCAATTCCCCTGTTTTAGTGAAAGAAAAAGCAGGACCATTTGTCCTGCTCTTGTGTTAAGCGAGAAGCTCAGCTGTTGACTCTTTCAAGATACTCTTTTGTCTCTGTGTTTACTCTGATCTTCTCTCCCTGCTTGATGAAGATAGGAACACGTACGCGGAGTCCTGTCTCTGTGGTGACATACTTTGTAGCACCCTGGACTGTGTCTCCCTTTACTGCTTCCTCTGCTTCAGCAACAGTGAAGACAATCTTTGAAGGAATTGTGATATCGAGAACCTGATCCTCCCAGAATGTCGCTCTGTATGTTTCGCCTTCCTTCATGAAATACTCGTAGTCAGGGAAGGACTTCATAGGAACATCTATCTGATCGAATGTCTCTGTGTTCTGGAAATAGAAGTTCTCTCCATCATTGTACAGGTACTGGAGGTCTCTATCCTCGACAGTGATATCCTCGGCATTGTCCTGGCTCTTCATTGTCTCTGAAAGCACCTGGCCTGTTGAAGGGCTCTTGAGCTTAAGGCGCACAAATGCCGAACCCTTTCCAGGGTTTACGAACTCGCGTTCGATGCAGACGAACGGCTGTCCCTTGATGAGGAGAGCAGTTCCCTTGTCGATCTGACCTGCTTTAATCATATTTTTACCTCTGCTAGATTAGACTGTTTCCGGTTTTTACTGCAGTAGCATATCAGAAAGAGAGAATAAAAGTAAAGGCTCTATCGAATTAAGTCCAAGATGCACGGCCAGTAGCCTGTCCAGTCCGATAGCTACTCCGGAGGAATCTGGAATGGGCAGTCCGGGGAAGGAAGGGTCCGCCGGTACTATGATATCCTCAGTGCCTGTCCTCTCCCTTATGAGCTTCTCTTCCTCTTCCCTGAAGTATTTTTCCGTTTTGGCTTTGTCGGTTTCCTCATCGTAGCAGTTTGCAATCTCGATTCCACCGATATACATCTCCCAGCGCCTTTTTACAGGTTTTGTCCCATCATCTTTTGCAAGACATTTGATTTTATCGGGATACTGTGTGAGATAGACCTCCCTGTCCTTTGGCAGGGCTGGTTCTGTGTATGTGAGGAATATTCTGTTGAATGTGTCATCCCATTCCTCATTTTCACCTGGGTTGAGTCCAAGCCTTATAGCTTCTGAGCGCAGATAACCGATATCCTCTGCTTTATCCATATCTACGCCGGCATATTTCATCATCGCTTCGTGCATAGTTATGACGAGAGGTTTGTTCTCCAGCCATGATGGGGACACGCCATGGAGCTTTGTCTTTTCTATCATGTCAATCGTAATTCCGATTGAGTCCTCATCGTCTGCACCGACAGTGTAGTATTCAAGCATCGTGAATTCCGGGTTGTGCACATCTCCCAGCTGCTCTGCATTCCTGAAGCACTGGGAAATCTGGAAAATAGAACCCGATCCGGCTGCAAGAAGCTTCTTCATGAAAATCTCGGGGGAGGGAATGAGATAGAGGTCCCTGGATACCGCGAACTCATTGATAAACCTTGTTCCGAAGGCCTTTATTGTTGGCTCTGGAATAAGATATGGTGATAGCGTAGGTGTCGATACCTCAAGGTAGTCCTTGCCAATGAAATACTTCCTTATATTCATAAGAAGCTCTGAACGCTTCCTGGCTGCTTCGAAATTGTACATGACGCGATTGTATTGCCCTCAACTGTGAGTTTCAATACTATTGGTGCCATGGCACATTATGAGACAGACGAGCCTATTTATGCACTCGCAACGCCTTTTTCCCCATCTGCATTGGCTGTAATAAGAGCATCTGGAGATGGTGTATTATCCCTTCTTCAGCCTTATTTCTCCACAGATCTCATCAAAGCTAGGTCACAGCAGGCTTTGCATGGTTATATAAAAGGAAAAGATGGAAAGAGAATAGATGAGGTTGTCCTCATCAAGTATTCAAAGGGGCATGGCTATACTTCGGAGGAAGCCTTTGAAATAATGTGCCATGGTTCTCTTCCTGTAATCCGGTCTATATCGTTGCTTCTGGAGGGGATTGGTATAAGGGAAGCTCTTAGGGGTGAATTCACCTACAGGGCATTCATGCATGGCCGCATGGATCTGACGGAAGCTGAAGCGGTCGAGGAGATTGTAAAGGCAAAGACCGTGCGCGGGGCCGGAGAAGCGCTTGAAAGGCTTTCCGGAACTATTCTGGAAGAAGCTGATAAAGCTAAGGACAGCATTCTCAATATACTTGCTTCTTTGGAGGTCCAGCTTGATTACGGCGAGGATGAGATTCCGGAGGAGTGGGTATTCCCATCGTCTGAGGTGCGGAAAATAACCGACAGACTCGAAGCGATTGCGGCAACATATGCATCATCGCGGCTCTGGTCGGAAGGAGCTTCTGTTGTAATTGCAGGGCGCACGAATGCGGGAAAGAGCTCGCTTTACAATGCACTTCTCAAGGAGAACAGGGCAATTGTTTCCCCAGTCGAGGGAACTACAAGGGACTATATAGAGACAGATGCTGTAATAGGAGGGATTCCTGTTCACCTTTACGATACCGCGGGCTTCAGGGATACGGATGAAAGCGTGGAAGCTGAAGGCATAAGACGTACCGAAGAGCTGATGGACAAAGCAGATCTTATTGTCTATGTAATCGATCCTTCATCATCCGACATAGCTCCTTCAGATAACAGGGTGCTTACCGTTTACTCCCGGCTTGATATAAACAGGAGAGAAGCGGCATTATCATTCTCGTCAGTTACCGGAGAGGGGCTGGATAGAGTTATAGAAGCGATAAGCAGCAGGCTTACTGCTGATCTTGAGGAAACTGCAGGTGTTCCTACAATAGATTCAGAAAGGCAGCATGATAAGCTTATGGAAGCAGCCGCAGCACTCCGCGATGCTGAAAAAAGCATTTCTTTCGGGCTCGATGTCACTGCAATGTATCTTCAGAGTGCTCTGACATCTCTGGGTGAGCTGACAGGCGAAGTGACAGGCGAGGATGTGCTAGACAGGCTCTTTTCCTCGTTCTGTCTGGGAAAGTGATATGAGAGATTATGATGCAATAGTAATAGGTGGGGGACACGCGGGAATAGAAGCTTCCCTTGCGCTATCCAGGGAAGGATTCGATACTCTTCTGATCACGCAGTCTCTCGATGCCATCGGCCGTATGAGCTGTAATCCTTCAATCGGAGGGCTGGCAAAGGGCAATCTTGTCAGGGAAATAGATGCGCTTGGCGGTGAGATGGGACGCCTTGCTGATAAAGCAATGATTCAGATGAGGATTCTCAACAGGAGACGTGGTCCTGCAGTGCAGGCTCCAAGGGCACAGGAGGATAAATTCACATATTCAAGGCTGGCCAAGGAGACTCTCGAGAGCGAGAAGCATCTGTTTCTTTTCATGGATACTGTTGTAGACCTGATCACCGATGATTCAAAGCGCTGTGTCGTAGGTGTGGTAACGGAGAGAGGATGGAAAATCTCTGCAAAGGCCGTTGTCCTCACGACCGGTACATTCATGGATGGAAAGATCTTTATCGGAGAGTACGATGCCAGATGCGGAAGGCTTGGGGAAAGCGCTGCAATCGGGCTTGGAGACAGTCTCAGGCGCCTTGGATTCCATACGGGGAGGATGAAGACTGGAACGCCTGCGAGGGTGAGGAAAAGCTCGTTGGATCTCGATGAAATGGAAATCCAGTATGGGGATGATCCGATGCGTTCCTTATCATTCGAGACCGATTATGTCGATCGTCCATCTCTGCCGTGCTATGTCACATACACGAATGATGAGACGCACAAGATAATAAAGGATAATATTTCGCGCTCTCCGTTATATGGTGGAAAGATTGTCGGGAAGGGGCCACGTTACTGTCCGTCGATTGAGGATAAGGTTGTCAGGTTCCCCGACAGGGAGCGGCATCAGATTTTCGTAGAACCTGAGGGAATCGGCACTGAGGAAATGTATCTCAATGGTCTTTCTTCTTCTCTCCCAGAGGAAGTGCAGCACGCTTTCATACATTCGATTCCAGGGCTTCGCCATGCAGAGGTTATGAGACCGGCATATGCTGTGGAGTATGATTATCTGGATCCTCTCGATCTTTACCCATCGCTTGAGAGCAAGATTCTCTCATCCCTTTTCATCGCTGGCCAGACTAATGGTACTTCCGGGTATGAGGAAGCTGCCGCTCAAGGTCTTATTGCGGGTATGAATGCCGCAGAGAGACTGAAGGGCAACAAGCCTTTCATACTGTCCAGGACTGAATCATATATAGGTGTCCTGATTGATGATCTGGTGACTAAAGGCACAAAAGAGCCGTACAGGATGTTTACATCGCGAGCAGAATACAGACTTTCTCTTCGTCACGATACCGCAGACCAGAGACTTACAAGAAAGAGCTATGAACTTGGGCTTGCTACAAAGGAGCGTATGGAAAGGCTCGAGAAGAAGAGCGAGGATATAAGAAGGGTCAAGGAAATCCTGCAGCATACCAGAATCGGGCAGAAGAGCGCATATGATACTCTCAAAGAGCCGGAACAGGATATAATGGCTCTTGGTATAGAAGCACTTGGCAGTTTTCCAGAAGAGATTCTTAATGAAGCAGAGCTCGATATCAGATATTCTGGCTATATTGATAGACAGGAGAGGGAACTGGAGAAGGCGAGAAAAGCGGAGAATATGGAGATTCCTGCTGATTTCGATTATGATTCAGTCGATGGCATCTCCTCGGAGTCGAGGGAGAAGCTTAAAGCTGTCAGACCTGTATCGATAGGCCAGGCTGGAAGGATTTCCGGTGTCAGGGTCTCCGATATAGCGGTGCTTGCAGTTGCTGTGAGGAGTAATGGGCATGGACAGTGAGCTTTTGATTTCAGGACTTGATAGAATCGGTATTGCATCTGATGAGAATCTTGTCAGGTCAATAAAGGTTTATATTGATGAAATCATGCTGTTCAATCCTGCTCTGAAGCTTGTCGGGGACAAGGACCCCGATGAGATTATAATAAGGCATATACTGGATTCGGCTGCCGCTTATCCGGTATTCAAGGAAGAGACAGAGGAAGGGTGTACGATTGCGGATTTGGGATCGGGAGCTGGTTTCCCCGGCGTGGTTCTTTCCATGCTGTTCCCCGAAAGGCATTTCGTGCTTGTGGAGAGGATGCAAAGGCGTGCTCAGTTCCTTAAGGGAGTCCTTGTCAGGACGGGACTGAAGAACGCGGAGGTTGAAGAGAGAGACCTCAGGACGGTAAAACGAGCATTTGATGCCGTCACTTGCAGGGCATTCCACCCGATTTTCTCGATAGCGGAGGAGGTTTCCAGGATTATTGCTCCAGGGGCTCCTCTTCTTCTGTACAAAGGGCAGAGAAAGAATGCTGAATCGGAGCTCAGCGTCCTCAGGGGAGAGGGCTACGACTTCGATAAGCGGTTAGTGGACATACGTGTCCCCTATCTCGATGAGTCCAGGACCATGGTGGTCCTCAGGAATATCAGAAAATGAAAATCAGAAAACACAGGCTTTCCCTGGCGGTGGGTATTCTTGCATTTCTTCTCGGTGGAGCATTTTCCCTTCTCTTCCTGTTTGGAGGAGAGATTTTTCAATCGCTTCCCGAGAGCATCAATACAGCTTTAGATAGTGCATCGGCATATGTTGGAATAGGAAATGGCAATCTTTCCCTTCTGCCTGTTTCAGCGTCTCTCGCTGTTGCAGGTCTTGCGGTGCTTCTTTTCAGGAAGAAGAAACGCTTTTCGATGTTCATCGCCGTACCATTTATTGCTCTAATTTACACGACTGTGATGATTTTCTCACACATCATTACAGGCAATGACAAGCCAGCGATTCTCATGTCCCGTCTCGATCCTTCCCAGTCGTGGCTGGTGCTTGTTTGTGCGATTCTTGAAGTGCTTCTTTTCCTCATTCTCATGGCAGTTTCAGGGAAGGTCGATAAAAGGCTTTTCGACAGAGAGACAAAGAAGAACAAGCGGATAATGATTCAGGAGGAGAGAAAGGAAGCTGAAAAGGCCGAAGAGGAGGAAGAATCCGCTGTCTCCGTTGATGATAAGCGTACAGCCGAAGAAGAGAAGGCTGACAAGCGCTACATGAAGATGAAGGAACGGATGGATAAGAAGACGGCAAAGAAAGAAGCCCGTCTTGCTGCAAAGGATGAGAAGAAGTTCCAGAAGTATCAGAAGAAGGAAGAAGCCAAGGCTCGCAAGGTAGCTGAAGCGGAGGAGAAAGCTGAAACAAAAGCCGCTGCAAAGGCTTCGAAAGCGGCAAAGAAGAGCGGGGCGGAAGAAAGCGACGATGAGGATGTTTTCCTTACAAAAGGCGCTCCTGCAGCTGTTGAGAAGCAGATAGACCCATCCATCCCTGTCGATATACCGGAAGTGGGTGAGCTTCCTCATATGAAGAGGATAAAGACTCCTGATGATATTCCATCATCCAAACGCTCCAGGAAAAAGGCAGAGCCTGTCTTCGAAATGCCGCCTGAGTCCGATGTCTTTTCCCAGCTGAAGAATGAGATTGAGAGGGAGGACAGCGCTACGCCCGAGGAGGAGCATCTTGATTACGATCTGAATAATCCTTCTTCATTCTCAAAGGGCGGGATGCTTGAAGCCACTCTTGAAACGCTGCAGGAAATAAACAAAACCAGTGGCAAGGAGGGAAATGGCCGCAACAGACGCCCTATCATAGGTTTTGACGATAAGAAGGAAGAAAAGAAGGAGAGGAAGAACAGCTCCTCTTTCGCCCCTTCCAATCTCTCCCCGGATCATCCGCGATACAAACTCTTTGCATCAATTGCTCAGCAGAAGAATGTATCATCGTTCCCTTCGAAGAGCTTTGAAGCTTCTGCCCCAGATGCCAAGTCCGACTATTCAAGCACATTTGTCAAGGATGAACAGGTTCCGGAGAAAAAGATTCCAGGGCTTTCCGGTTTCATGAAAGAGGACCCGGTTCCTGATGAAGAGGTTGAGATACCTGTTGCAAAGGCTGTGGAAAAGCCTGTCCATAAATCCGCGCCCAAACCAGTTGAGCCTGTTGTCGATGAAGGTCCTGATCCTTTTGAGGAGATACAGAGACAGGAAGCTGAGAAGAAAGCGCTGAGACAGGCCGCTCTCAAGAAGGCGATGGAGGAGGAAGAGAGCGCAGAAATCGATACAGAGGAGCGCGATATGCCTTCTCAGGAAAATGAGCTGTTGCTTTCTGTCGGAATAGGTGGTCTGCAGAGCAATGATCTTGGTTTTGCAGGTATATCTGCAAGATCGAGGAAAAAGTATACAGCTCCTCCAGCTAACATTCTTGTCGAGTATCCTAAGTCCTCGAGTGAGATTGATGATTTCACCAGACGCCAGGGCGAGATAATCATCGAGACATTCAACGACTTCCATGTCAATGTGACTCTGGATGAGATAATCAAAGGACCGACTGTAACTATGTATCAGCTGAAGCTTGGCGAGGGCGTGATGGTACAGAAGGTCAAGCAGAGGGAAGATGAGCTTTCGTACAACCTTGGCGGGGTAAGGATAAGAATCCTTGCGCCTGTGCCTGGAAGACAGGCTGTAGGCATAGAGGTTCCTAACAAGCATCGTGCGATTATCGGATTCAAGGATATGCTAAATGCCTTCAAGCGCAGCGAGGATGCTGACAAGCTCCGTGTCCCGATGATTCTCGGACGTACAATCACGGGGGACCCTGTAACGATAGATGTTTCCAAGATGCCGCATATGCTGATTGCCGGTACTACGGGTTCCGGTAAATCCGTGTGTATCAATTCTTTCATCTGCACCTTGATTTACACCAGAAGCCCTCAGGATGTTCGCCTTATTATGGTCGATCCGAAGGTAGTAGAGCTTACGGTCTATAATGATATCCCGCACCTTCTGACCCCTGTAATCACGGAGCCGAAGAAGGTCGTCAAAGCACTCGGATGGCTCTGCGATGAGATGGAAAGGCGCTATCAGATGATTTCGAAGTTCGGAGTCAGGAACATAGAAGGACTCAATGCCAAGATACGCAATGAGAACATACCAGCAGAGAAGCTTCCATACATCGTCCTTATAATGGATGAGTTCGCGGATCTCATGAGCACGGTTGGAAAGGATATAGAGACGTATGTCGCGCGCCTTGCTGCTAAGGCAAGGGCTGCTGGAATCCATCTCATTCTTGCAACTCAGAGACCATCTGCGGATGTTATAACAGGTACTATCAAGAATAACTTCCCGGCGCGTATTGCATTCGCAGTCTCCTCTGGAACGAACTCCAGAATCATACTTGACGAGGGCGGTGCGGAGAACCTTCTCGGGCGTGGTGATATGCTCCTGATGGAGCCTTCGAAGATGGGCTTCCAGAGAATCCAGGGAGCTTTCCTTTCAGATGATGAGGTCTATTCCATTGTCGGATTCGCCAAAAAGCATGGATCCCCTGATTATCTTTCCGATGATATATTCGAGGAGCCTGAAGTTCCTGCTGAAAGCGATGATGGAGAGCCTGTCTCTGAAGAGGATAGCGATGAGGTTCTTTATGAGAGGGCAAAGCAGATTGTATTCGAACGCAAATGTGCATCTGCATCATTCCTGCAGCGCAGGATGAAAATCGGATACAACAGGGCTGCAAGGCTGATAGAAATGATGGAGGAGAATGGTATCATAGGACCTCAGAATGGTTCGAAACCAAGGGAAATCCTCCGATATGAGTGATGGAGTATATGATGAGAAGTGCGATAAAGAATGGTGAGATCATAAGGGAAGATGAAGCTGTTTTGCCTGTAACATATCGTGAGGTGCAGTTCTCTTTCTCGGTGTATGAAGCTCTGCGTATCACAGATGGTCATATAGTGCATATGGATGAGCATTTGAAAAGGCTGGGGGAGTCCTGTGCGGAGATAAATCTTGTCCATCCATTTCCCGATGAGCTCATCATGAGCTCCGTTGAAGCTCTTATAAAGCACGATGGCATAGAGAATGCCACAGCCAGGATTCTTCTTGTAGGTGGACCATCGCCGCTTTTCTTCGTCACATATTCCGATTTGCTTACATATCCTGAAAGCTATTACGAGGATGGGGTTAAGGTGACTCTCTATTATGGAGAGCGCTTCCTTCCCCATGCCAAGACTTCAAATCTCCTGATGCAGTACATAGCGCTCGAGGAAGCCAAAGCAAAGGGAGCTTTCGAAGCTCTCCTTGTAAACAGGAAAGGGCAGGTGCTTGAAGGCACGAGGAGCAATTTCTATGGAATAGCGGGAAATAGGATCTATACTGCTCCTGATAACCTTGTTCTCTCGGGAATAACCAGGATAAGTGTCATCAAGGCGGCTGAGGAACTTGGTTTCGAGATAGTCTACACACCTCCTACAGATGTGAATCTGCATATGTTCGATACTCTCTTCATCTCCTCGACATCTATGGGTGCTATGCCGGTATCCGCAGTGAATGGCAATCCTGTGAAGAAGACGATGTGGGATGATGTGAAGAGGATATGTTCTCTTGAGAGAAAGTGGGAATAGTGCTTTGTAGACAAAACATAAGAGAGAATATATTGTCATATTTACCAAGCCGGAATATTACCATTGAGGATGAATATAGATGAAATTCACAGAACTCCCTCTCTCCGAAGAGGTTCTTGCTGGCGTTGCTAAGGCAGGTTATACAGACTGTACACCTGTTCAGGAGACAGTACTTCCAGTGTCCCTTTCAGGACGCGATGTAATGGTACAGTCAAAGACTGGAAGCGGAAAGACTGCAGTCTATCTGCTGACAATACTCGAGAAATATA